>JACFMY010000366.1 GCA_019455155.1 Caldilineaceae bacterium | reverse complement strand
GATCGGTTCAGGGATCTTCTTGCTAACACCCATCGCGGTGGCGCCGCGCTATCACCCTAGCCTCATCATCGTGCCCCTGCTCTTTGCCATGAGTTATTTGCTGGCGATGTGGTTCTACGTGCGTTCGCTGCAGCCAGTGACTGCGGAGGTGCGCCGCACCTTTGGCCTCATGAACGCACGCCTGACCGAGGCCGTGGAAGGGATTGAAACGGTCAAGGGCGCCGCGCAGGAAGAAGCTGAGATCGCGCTCTTTGCACGCAACGCCCGGCGCGTGCGCGACGCCATCGTGGCCCAGGCCCGGGTTGAAGCGCGATTCTTGCCGCTCCTGTTGCTGGCGATCGCCACCGGCGCCGCCTTTGGCCATGGGCTCTATCTCTATTCCACCGGCGAGATCACCGTGGGCACGCTCGTGGCGTACATTGGCCTGATCTCCCTCTTTGACTTTCCAGTCTTCACTTCACTCTTCGCCTATTCACAGGTTGCGTCTGGACTCTCCAGCGCGCGGCGCATTCTGGAGCTGATCCGCGGCGAGGCTGCCCTAGATCGCAACGAGGCCGGGCACGCAGCGCCCATGCGCGGCTCCATTCGTTTCGAGGACGTAACCTTCAGCTACGACGTTATGGGGAGTGGGACCAACCACCACCAGGTGCAGCCTGCGCTGGAGCATGTTTCCTTTGATCTGCCAGCCGGCCAGACATTGGCAGTGGTTGGCCAGACCGGCGCGGGCAAGAGCACCGTTGCGAAGCTTATAAACCGCATCTACGATGTCGACAAGGGTCGCATCCTGGTGGACGGTGTAGACGTCCGTGACTGGAATCTGGAGGCGTTACGCCGCCAGATCTCGATCATTGAACAGGACATCTTCCTCTTTAGCCGCACCATCGCCGAAAACATCGCGTTCGGCAACCCCGAAGCCACGCGTGAGGAGATCGAGGCCGCGGCCCGGGCGGCCCAGGCGCATGACTTTATCGTGAGCTTTCCGCAGGGCTACGATACGGTTGTCGGTGAGCGCGGCCTGACGCTCTCTGGGGGGCAACGCCAGCGCATCGCCCTGGCGCGCGCATTCCTCACCGATCCGGCCATCCTGATCCTGGATGATTCGACCAGCGCCATCGACAGCGCGACGGAAGACCAGATCCAGCGCGCCATTGAGCGGGCCAGCCAGGGCCGCACGACCATTCTTATTACCCACCGGCTATCCCAGATTCGTTGGGCGGACAAGATTGTGGTGTTGCGCAAAGGGCACGTGGCCGCGGTTGGCACGCACGAGGAGCTGCTGGAACGCTCCCAGTCTTACCGGGACATCTTTGCCCGCTTTTGAGGGGTATCGCTTCCCTCTTCCTGCACTAGCGGGGTTGCATAGCTCACAACTGGAAAGGTGAGCAACGGGCAGCCGGCTCCAAAAGAGATGCCTGCCACCAGATCCGGTGGCAGGCATCGTTGGCCACTATTCGATTGCACTGCGAACTACTACAGGTTCGAGCCGAGCTCAATCTGGGGCGTGAAGCTCTGTGGCACCGTCTCGCATTATTTGCCCGGCACCATGCCGTGGAAGCCGCGCATGCCACCGTGGCCGCGGAAGCCAGCCATGCCTGGGAAGCGGAAGCCTCTCTCCATGCCGCGCCACATACCCTGCTCGGCCGCACTCAAGAGCAGGTCAGCCTGTTCCTGGGTGATGGCGCCAGCTGCCACTGCCTCCTGAATGGATTCTTCCAGCTGAGCCTGGGCGATGTCACTCTGATATGACCGGAAGGCCTGGCGCGCTTCCATGAGATCCGCCTGCTCCTGCGTAATCTTGCCGTCCGCCACAGCCTGGGCGATCATCGCGCTCTGAGCCGTTTCGTGGGCAGCCTGCAGCTCCTCTACACTAATGCCCAGGGCTTCGGCGAGCAGCGACTGCATATCGATGTTGGCGCCTGGCCGGATACCAATCCGTGGCAAGAAGCCCGCGCCGCGCGCACGAATGGCGTCGGCCTGCGCCTGGGTCAGCCAGCCGTCGGCAACGGCCTGATCCAGCGCGGCATTTGCTGCCTCTTCCTGGGCCGCCTGCAACTCCTCGACAGTGATCCCAAGCTCCGCCGCGAGCTGTTCAGCGTACGCGCCGTTCATGCCGTCCTTGCCCCAGCCGCGGGGGCCTTCGAAGTCAGAGGGCAGCGTCTCGAGCTGCGCCGTAACCTGGCTGGTTGCTCCTGCATCTGTAACGGCCTGTGTGGTCTGTGGATAGAACGCTACGGCGGCGAAAGCCAACGTTCCTACGGCGGCGCCAGTCGCCAGCCAGCGTTTCCATGTAGTGTTCGTGCTCATTTTTCTTACATGCTCCTATACTGATACAAAACGCTTCGATTGGTTGACCTGACAAACTACTGGTCGATTTCAGTATGCGGCGCAGTTGTAAGAGAAGTGTGAAAAGGAGGTACGGGAAGTGTTCGGATTTTGGGAAAACATCCCAAAGCGGGCACAGCGCAGGAGGTGCCTATTCGGCGGGAAAAGGGTCTACCAGGCCCGCCATTTGCAGGTGCGGTGCCCCCCGCGTCCTGCCTACTAGCGGTGAGCCAGATCGATCTGCTGGCGAAGCTCAGTGTGGGCAGCCAGCAGATCCTCACGCGCCTTGAAGAAGGCAGCTTCTGTGAACTCCATGGTTCCACTGTTCAACAGTTCTAGTAGAGTATCCACGATCAGAAGCACCTTGGCCTCCAACAACTCAACTGTGGTGCCGTAAACGAATTCGGGGATAAAGAGGTTGGCCACAATGGTAAATAGCCAGCTAGCCATGACAATCGTCAACATCTGGCGGCTCAACATGCCTGGCAGCGTCATGGCCATGATCAGCCACATGACGATCATAATGACCATGACCTGCCAGCGCGCCACGGGCCGGGCAGGCTTCAGGGCTGTCAGTGTTGGGGCCAACAGGTCGTATTGTTTGAGCGACCTCAGCCACCCGTTGAAGCGATTGCACTCTTTGAGATTGACGCGATGTTGGTCAAAACAGGCAAGATGGGAGGCATATTTGCGGCAGTGGGACGCGAGGGCGTAGAACTCTTTACGAGTCAGGGGCGTGAGCTCCGTTGCGTGGCGCGGCATACGCGTCTGTTGGGTGGCGATCACCCCGGGCGGCTAATCAAGAGGGCGGCGACAATCAGCACCGCGGTCCAGACGGCAGCCTTGATGGCCGCATCGCGCAGGCGATAGCCGTCATCTACGGAGACATCGGTGCGCTTGATACCGCTGTATACACCCATAGCAAGGGGAGAGGTGCCAAGCCCAACGAGATACCAAAGGGGCAGCCGTGCGATCACGGTGACAATCAAGATGCCGGCATAGGCGGCCATGGTGACGGCCGCATTCAGGTCCAATGCGTGCGCCGGCCCGAGGATGACGGCAAGCGTGCGCTTGCCAATGCGCCAATCCCGGCGGAAGGTGGCCAGATTCTGGTTGAGCGGCGCTAAAAGAGAGAGCAAGGCCAGCGGCCAGCCTGCGACCAAGGGTAGCCAGCTCAAGCTCTGTGTTTGGGAGTAATAGCCACCCAGGAGCGGCAGGAGTCCAAAACTCAGGAACAGGCCGGTTTCTCCCAGGCCCCAACCGCGATAGGCGTAACGCACAGGCGGTATGAGGGCGCCGGCTAGCAACAGGAAGCTCATACCGCTGAAGAAGAGCATAGGCCAGCCTGTCAGCAAGGCCAGCCAAAAGGCACAGAGCGCGCCGATGAGCAGGAGGAGCGCGCCGACGTTCAACAGCAAGGTCGGCGGCAGCAGGCCATTCTGCTGAAGGGCAAAGGGCGAAGCTGGCAGGTCGCTGGCCGGACGCGCATCCAAAGACTTGCTCTGTTCGTAATCGTAGAACGCGCTCAATGCCTGGTAGGCCAATGCCGATGAAAAGACGCCGCCGACGACGAACAAGAAGGCCAGCCAGTCGAAGCGACCTGTCATCCACCAGCCAAAGACACAGCCAAGAATCGCAGGCAGCGTCAATACCAGTGCGCCGTCAAAACGCAGCACCGCGATCACGGCACTGGTCATCGTGCGCGGAGTCCGGTCGGCCTGCGCCTGTTGCGCATTGATGATGGTGCGCGGTTTCTCTGTGATCTGTCCCGATGCCTGCTCTGTCATTGGTCTCTCGGTGGCGGCTAGCATTGGCACACAGTCTCGAGGACGCTGTACTGTGTGAAATGAACGTAACTATTCTAGCACTTTTCTGTGGCGAAAGTCAAAGTAATTTGAAGAATCCAGGCCGCTCTGGTGAAGCAGGGCCCGTGCCTAGGGCAACACCTTCCAGATTTCGAAAACTGGCACACCATCGCGCTGGCTGAATTGCTTTTCTAGCTCTGGCGTCAGCCCACGCGCCGCGGCCGCGGCCAGGAAGCGCTCGCGCCGGCCTTGAAAGACGGTGAAGCCAGGTGCGTGCAGCAGATAGACGTTGTCCAGGTTCCCTAGAAACTCGGTTAGCCGCGCCTCGAAATCTTCGTCCGGTGCGGCCGGCGACCCATAGCCGAAGATCTCGATGGGCGTGACCGTACCCTGGCTCAGAAATCGCACCGGGGCATCCATGCCCCAATCGAGGGCAACCGGCGCGCCCATGCCGTTGTAGCGCAGATGATAGGCCAGGTGATAGCTGGCGTCCGAATGGTCGGCTAACCCGCCGCTCCGGGACAATGCGGTGTGATAGAGCACGCTGTTGCTCAGGTCGACCAGGCTCCACGTCACGAAGAGGGCCGATGCCACGAGTGACGGGACGTTGGCGAGCCGCCGCGAGGTAATCCTTCCCGGCTCCATGGTTGTCCCTGCTGTCGTGGTAGGATAGATCCTGGCGTCATCGTCAAGCCAAACACTAAGGCCAAGGCCCGCAATGGCCAGGCAAAGCGGCTGAAGCAGCGCGTAGTGGGTTACGAACAGCGCGCTGACCGTAAAGAGGCTCGCAGCTAAGGCCCCCGCTAACAGAAGCAGTGGCGGCAACAGCACGCGCCAGCGGCGCCAAAGACCAGCCGCCAACGCCACAGCCGCCAGCCACGGCGCGAGAGAATTGGCGTAGGCGCCGCCGAGATACCAGAACTGATCCCCGCGCAATACCTGGAGGAGCTGAGCAACGCGAATGGAGAGGTTTTCTGCCACGTCCGCGTTGGCGACGCCATAGTAGCTGTTCTCGAGATTGGCGCCAATCGAGGCCAGCGTGCCGCCGGTCTCCAGGTTGAACAGCAGTAGGGGCGTGAGCGGCGCCAAAAACGCGGCGAGAACGGCCCCAGCCATGCGCCATGACAGGCGGGGCGCAGTATCGACCAGATGCCATCGCTGCCAAAGCCACCAACCGCCGGCCAAGACGACAAAAGGTCCCACGATCCAAAGTGCCAACAGCTTGGCATAGATGGCCAGACTAGCCGCCAGCGCAGCCATGAGCAGCGCGCGGTTGGCGCCTGTCCGCAGCCAGCGGATCCCTTGCCACAGTGAGAGAAAGACAAACGGCTCGGTCAGGTTGGTCACAAAGATCCCCTGCCGGCTCCAGAAGACAAAGCTGGGAGAAAGGGCCAGCAGTGTCGCTGCCACCAGGCCGGAGAGAGTCAGCCCTGTACCGTGCCACTCATGCTTCGCATTGGACACCTGCCGCGCCGAACGCTGCGCGTGCCACGTCACCCATTCAGAGACCGTGCGCTCGACCAACAGTAGCACAACCAGGCCTGTCACCACAGGCAGGAGCCGCAGATTGGGCACGCCTACGCCCGTCACAGCCAGAAACGGCAGTGCCAGATATACATTCAGCGCGCCGATATAATCTTGTACCATGACGGGATAGGTGCGGCCCGCTATGGTAAGGCCCGCTTCCCGGTAGGCGTTGATGGGTGTGCCCGCCAGGATCTCCATGGCGTTGAGGCCGGCTTCCCTGGCTTCATCGTAGTGAAGACCGGGCAAGCCCAACTGGTAAATGGCCAGGATCAGGTAGCTGATGAGTATGCCGGCCAGCCAAATGCGGTGAAGCTTCATAGAGGAAAGGTAGAATCTGCGCGGCAGCGTGGATTTGCTGGTAGGGGATGGTCAATGCCGCATAGCCTATTCGGCAAGTAAATAGACCTCACTGACCATGCTCTGGTAGTTCCAGCCGCTGGCGTAGACGCGCACAGCATCGATCCGCGCGGGACGGGTCTCTTTCAACAGGTCCAGGAGATTGGGCGACCGGTACGTGTACCAGTTGAAGGGCGGGATCTTTTCGCCGTTGACGATCTTCCAGTTGGGATTGTCCGGATCCCGGTAGTAGAAGCCATGGCCCCAGGTCAGTTGCTTGCCGTAGATGTCGGTATAGGTGATCTCGACCCGCAGCGGGTACTCTGAGCTGAGATATCCCGCGCCGGACAAGCTTTGGAAGAGCAGCTTCACATCTAGCTGCAGGTAGAGCTTGTCATAGACGTTGACATCTTTGTTGATGGTCTGGTGAATCCCGACCTCGGTGGGCACATTGTCTTCGCCCTGACGCACGAAGTAGGCC
>JACFMY010000365.1 GCA_019455155.1 Caldilineaceae bacterium | reverse complement strand
ACTCGATTTACGAAACAGGATCGATGCCAATTTTGTAACGTTTTATGCAAGAATCAGAAGGATAACAAAAGGAGAGGGGCACTTTGGCGCGCAAAATGACAGAAAAGACTCGCGCGCGATTTCCGCGCGCGCGAAGGAACAAAGCAGATCTACGTGGATGGTGGACCTGCCTCAACACTGCGCTGCCGCGCTAGATCGTGTACGTTGATGTGTCCGCCGCAGTGGCTGTCATGCGTGACGGTATGCCAGCGTCTGGGAAGCCTGCTGGTCTGTCAATCGTTATGCTATCGTCACGCCTTCAGACGTGGTTCACCTGCCCACAGCGACTGAAACCGCCGCTGCCAAGTGGAGTTCAATTGTTGACAGACCACTAGCTCGTGGACGGGTGGTGGAGCAGTGAGTCGGAGATGTCTAGCACTTGCTGGCGGCTGAATGGCTTGGCCAGCACCTGGTCAGCGCCTAGCCGCTGCGCCAATGTGAGGGTTTCCATGCCAATAAACCGGCCTCCCCCAGAAATAGCAAGAATCTTCGTCTCTGGCGCCAGCCGGCTATCACCCGGCGTAGAGACGACACCCAGCTCGGCATATAGCAGGATTGGGTGAGGATGTTGTTGAAGTCATGGGCAATGCCGGCAGCCAATTGGCCGGCCGTGGCTAGCCGTTCCTGTCGTACCTGCCATTCCAGATGATGGCGCGCGCCCGTTACATCGCGCAGCACGACGACCCAACCCGCCAGGGATTCATCGGCTTGTAACGGCTGCGCGGCGATTGCGCGCTCCATGCGCAATCAGGTCAATTGCGCGTCGCTTTCTCCTTTAATTAACCAGGCCCACAGTTGACGCGACAGAAGCGCGGCATGTCGTATTGCCCTACTTAGGGCAGCGGGAAGCTCCCACACAGCATACAATCATTGCACGCTGTGTGCATTGACGCTAGAGAGGATTCGCGGAGGACAAATGATGTAACGAATGGTGAAGTGCTCTGCAGTGCCCTGACACGGTCTAGCCATATTTCTGGGTGTAACGTAGCCGTACGCAGAGGCCATGCTGCCCAGCAAACTGGTATGGTGTAGCCAGATTGGGGTGGTTAAGTCGACTTCGTGTGGACATAAGCGTGATAGGGTCCAACGAGTTGGCGTCGACATAGAGGTAAGGGAGGTTGCCGTTCCCATAGATAAGCAGTGTTCGGTTTTGAGGAGCCAAGCTCCTTAGGAGGAAACCATGCAGAGGTTTAACATCGTGTTGATCGTCACATTGGTGTTGGTATTGCTTGTCGCCAGCCCAGTGGCTGCCAAGAAGCCGCTCACCACCTTGACCATGGACGAGATCGCGACCCAGCCGATCGACGGCTTGAGCTTTAGTGGTGTGACATTCGCGTTTACCGTGAATGGCATGCCATCCACCGATGCCAACTATCACGCGTATGGACCAGGCCAGATGGAGTTCGTGCAGGATCCGTCCATCGAAGGCACTATTTACGGCACGCTGGTGATGGTCTTCGATAAACCCACCACCGAAGTTGCGTTTGGTGTGGCATTGGAGACTATGTATGATGTCGAGGATGCCGTAATCGTTAAGCTGTATCGACCTGGGGCAGGTCTGTTGCGGGAGACTGTCGACCTGGACGGTCATCCTGTGATTCTGTGGACCGAGGCGCAATACACATACTCTGGGCCGGCAGTGAAGACTGTTGAGATCACGTTCCAGCCTGCCTTTGGGGCCAGCCGGTTTGCGCTTGACAATCTAGTATTCCACAAGCATCCACAATCGTAACTGTCGCATTGCCAACTACGCGGCAACTTCCCTTCCCCCATGGTACTTCCTGCTATCCACGCGGCATACAGTACCCTGTTCTGAACCAAATCGTGTCTCTGGATTCCTCTTCGAGCACCGGCACGTGGCTGTGCCCCTTTCGTTTGGTCCGTGGTTCTGCTATCATCGATAGTAGACACATTGTCCACCGTTTATGCAGCCATCCATGTCCCTAACTGGCTCCCAGCATCAACAACTACAAGACGCGCTGCTTGCCGCCTTTGGCACTGACGACGCCCTGCGGCAGATGCTCAAGCTCCAGCTGGATGTCGAGCTCAACGCTGTCGCCAAACCGGGCAGCTTGACGCAGCGCGTCTTCGACCTGGTGACGTGGGCGCGCGAGCAGGGTCGCATCGCGGAGCTGATTGAAGGCGCGATGCGCCACAACCCCGGCAACCCGGAGCTGCAGGCGCTGGCCGCCGCAGCCCCAGACTGGCACGTGGCGGCGCCCGCGGAACCGGACGGCGCGCCCCCGTACCAGGGCCTCGCCTTCTTCGGGGTGGCCGACCAGGCGCGCTTCTTTGGCCGCGAGGCGCTGACGGCCGAGCTGGTGACCTACGTGCGCGAGCACCCGTTCCTGGCCGTAGTGGGCGCGTCGGGGAGCGGTAAGTCGTCCGTGGTGCGGGCCGGGCTGGTGGCCGCGTTGCAGCAAGGAGCCAGCGAGGGCAGTGCATCGTGGGCGGTGCACGTCATCACCCCCACGGCGCGGCCGGTGACGACGCTGGCCGCGGCGCTGACGGCGACGAGCGAGTCGGTGACGGCGCAGGCGACGCTCATGGACGACCTGCGGCGGGAGCCACGCAGCCTGGACCTGTATGCGACGCGGCTGCTGGCGCGGCTGGGTGCACCCCGCCTGCTGCTGGTGGTGGACCAGTTCGAGGAGCTTTTCACCCTGTGCCGGGAGAGGGAGGAGCGGCAGGCGTTGGTGGATAACCTGCTCACGGCGGCGACGCCTGGCGGGGTGACGACGGTGGTGCTGGCGCTGCGGGCGGATTTCTACGGGCACTGCGCTGAGTTCGCCACCCTGCGTACGGCGCTGGAGCAGTATCAGCGCTACATCGGCCCCATGAGCCGGGAGGAGCTGCGTACGGCCATCGAAGGGCCCGCGGCGCAGGGGAACTGGGAGCTGGAAGCGGGGCTGGGAGAGCTGATGTTGGAGGATGTGGCGGACGAGCCCGGTGCGCTGCCGCTGCTCTCCCACGCCCTGTTGGAGACATGGCGGCGACGCAGCGGCCGCACAATGACCTTTGCAGGGTACCGGGAGGCGGGCGGGGTGCGCGGGGCCATCGCGCGGACCGCGGATGCGGTGTACAGCAAGCTGGCGCCGGCAGAGCAGGCCATTGCGCGCCAGATCTTCCTGCGTCTGACGTCGCTGGGCGAAGGCACGGCGGACACGCGGCGGCGGGTGGCGCTGGCGGAGCTGGAAGGGAGCGAGGAGATCGCGGGGGTGCTCAAGCAATTGGCGGACGCGCGGCTGGTGGCGGCGGAGCGGGAGCAGGCGGCGGGCGGCGCCGCGGTCTACGTGGATGTGACGCACGAGGCGCTGATCCGGGAGTGGCCGCGACTGCGGGAGTGGCTGAACGAGGACCGGGAAGGGCTGCGGGTCCAGCGCCGGCTGACCGAAGCGGCGCAGCAGTGGGCGGCGCTGGAAGAGGATCCGGGTGCGCTCTACCGTGGGGTGCTGCTGGCGCAGAGTGTGGAGTGGGCGGCGCAGCACAGTGGGGAGCTGAACGAGCGGGAGCGGCGTTTTCTGGAGGCGAGCTGGGCGCAGGAGGAAGGCGAAGCGCGGGCCCGCGACGAGGCGCAGCGCCGGGAACTGGAGCAGGCGCGTGCGCTGGCTGCGGAAGAGAAGAAGGTGCGGGTGCGGCAGCGCTGGCTGCTGCTGGCGGTAACAGGACTGTTGGTGGGTGTGGTGGCTGCAAGCCTCCTGGCAGTCGCCCAACTTGCGCAGTTGCAGGCGGAGCAATTGCTTCAGGAAGGTAGAATTCTGCAAAGTGAGTGCCAGGTGGAGCTGGCCCGCACCAAGCTGGAGGCGGCGCTGGCCGCCAATCCTAAGCTGGCCATCGATGTCGCGGCAGAGGACGCGGCGACCCGCCGTGCGTGCGCCATCCAGGCTGTGCAGGCAGGGGAAGCGCTGGCTGCAGAGGGTAAGCACGCGGCCGCAGGGGAGCGTTTTGCCGCGGCTCTGGCCCTGGAGCCGCCGCCCGACACGCCGGTGTATGTGTGGATTTCGCCGACTACGGAACTGGCAGAGGGCGTTTTTCTCATGGGTTCGGCAACAGGCGATCCCCTGGCGTTTGACAACGAACAGCCACAACACCCGGTCGTGCTGGACGGGTTCTGGATGCAGCGCACAGAGGTCACGAACGAGCAATATGTTCGGTGTGTGGAGGCAGGTAGGTGTGCAGCGCCATCGAATCAACGGTGGGACAAGCTACAGCTTGCCCGGCAGCCAGTGACCGATGTGGACTGGGACCAGGCCCGCACCTACGCCGAGTGGGTGGGAGGGCGGCTGCCCACCGAAGCGGAGTGGGAATATGCGTGCCGCGGCGGGGATGGGCGCATCTATCCGTGGGGGAACGAAGAGCCTTCTCCGGACCGGCTAAACTACTTTTACAGCGAGCTAGACACCTGGACGGACGTAGGGAGTCACCCGGCTGGGGCCAACGGGCTCTATGAGATGGCGGGCAACGTTTCGGAATGGACGGCGGACTGGTATGGACAGGCGTATTACGCGGAGAGTCCGGAGCTAAACCCGACGGGGCCAGCCGGAGGCGAGTTCCGCACGTTGCGGG
This sequence comes from Caldilineaceae bacterium, assembly GCA_019455155.1. Lineage (GTDB taxonomy): Bacteria > Chloroflexota > Anaerolineae > Caldilineales > Caldilineaceae > JACFMY01. The sequence continues at coordinate 1,928 of JACFMY010000365.1, read as the reverse complement.
GCGGCTCGTACACCGAAAACGACCTGCGCTGTGCCAGCCGGGGTGCGAGTGCTCCTTTTGACCGGTACGAAGACATGGGGTTCCGCGTCGTATCCCCCGGCAGCTGAAGCCGTGACTCGCCTACGTTCCTGTTCTCTGGAGGGGCTAGACCTGTAGCCATGGCGCCTGGGTAGCTGTCTACCATTCCCCTTGTGTGTAGGAAGAAACAGGACTGCCAGCGAGGATGGCGTGGTGTACCCCTGGAGAGATTCGAACTCCCGACCCTCTGATCCGAAGTCAGATGCTCTATCCACTGAGCTACAGGGGCATTTCTCTTCTGAGCATACGAGGAATGGGTAGGCGTGTCAAGTTAGAATCGCTCAAATAGCCGGTTGACAGGCACGCGGCCAGCGTCAGCCCGCCGGCGCCGCATGATCGCGACGGTACTGTACTGTATACATGCGCAGCGCGTCCTCGGCGTCGATGTGGTGCTCATGGGCCAGGGCGACGAGCTGCCACAGCACCTCGCCCACGCGCCGGGCATCGACGACTTCTCCGAGTGCCCTGACCAGCGCAGGCTCGCCGTGGGCTGTACGGCTGCGATCGAGTATCCCGGCTTTGGCGGCCTTACTCTGCACTTTGAGCGCCTTTTCCAGGGCAGGCAGCGCGGCAGGTATCCCGTCCCATGGTCCCGGCTTGAGACCCTTAGCGGCCTTTTCGGCTGCCTTGATAGCATCCCAGTTACGCAGCACATTGTCCACACCGGTCACATCAACATCGCCAAAAACGTGTGGGTGGCGCCGAATCAGCTTGGTGACGACCTCGCGGATAACATCTCCCATTTGGAAGCGCCCCTCTTTAGTGGCGATCTGAGTCATCATCGTGGCCACAAGTAGCAGGTCCCCCAACTCTTCGGCGATGTGGGGACTGTTGTCGCTGCCATCCGTTTCGGCGTCAATCGCTTCCAGCACTTCAGCCGCTTCGTCGAGCAGATCCTTGCGCAAGGATGCCAGCGTCTGCTCCCGATCCCACGGGCAGCCGTCGGGGGCGCGTAGATGGGCGACCAGCTCCTGCAGGGCGGTGAAGCTGCTGTTGGCCGGCAGCGGCGGCACATAGAGCGCGGCCAGGTGGTCAAAGCGCTCCTCATGATCGAGCTCAGCCAACGGCACGGTGATCACACTCTGGTTGGGCCCTCCGGCCGCGCGTATGACCTGCACCGGATGTTCGGCAGGGTAGGCGTTAAGGAGAGTGAGCTTGACATCGGAGGCCAACCACCGCGCGTAAATCTGCCCTACGAGCAACGGCAAGTTCACGTCTACCGTGGGATGATGCTGCCGTGCGAGCAGCATGGCATCGATGACCTGGCTGCCATCCATCAGATCCACACCAGCCGCGCCGAAACAGGGTGCGACAAAGCTCAGGCCATCGATAATCTCAACGGTCGCGTCGTACTCCGCCGCCTGCTCGACCAGCTGCCGCGTGGTGGCCTCTCCCACCCATGGACTCCCAGGAACGGCGTAGACGATCGCCTCGCTTTGGTGGGTAGCCGCAAATATGCGGTCAACAACGGCGGCATATACCTGCTCGAATTCGGCATGGGTTTCGTAGAGATCGTCGCAACTCTGCACCACCGTCTCGGCGGGAAGCGCGGCGAGGAGCTCGGGGACACAGGGATGGCGGTCGGTGCGCAGAATGAGGTGCCGGGCGCCGGTCAGGGCCTTCCAGGCGCCTAAGGTCAGCTGGTCCAGCGGGCCCGGGCCAAGCCCCACAATCGAAATGGTGACACGCATAGATGCCTCACGGAATTACATTGTCCTGGCGCTGCCGCGCCGTGTCGATGCAATGAAGACGTTGCAATGAAGACGTTGCAATGAAGACGTTGCAATGAAGACGTTGCAATGAAGACGTTGCAATGAAGACGTTGCAATGAAGACGTTGCAATGAAGACG
>JACFMY010000364.1 GCA_019455155.1 Caldilineaceae bacterium | reverse complement strand
CCTCCCACTAGAACAGGGCAAATCAGCCACTCTCCTTCTCTACCCAACGCATATACCCTCACCGACGACCGAGACCCACAGGCCGCCGGTGAGGGAATGCGCCCACAGCGATACAAACATTGCGCGCCGTCGGGTGAATGATAGGCCTTTGACAAGAGACGCTTTTCCATATAATAATTAGCTTCAGCTAACAAAATTATCATATTCAGATAAGTATTCGTTATCATTTCCCTAAAACAATTTGGCCTCTCCAGCGTGTATCCGCGGCGTTTCCCAGCCAAGACCAACGCTGGATTATGGCCCATTACGCAAAGCTCCCCCGGCCTCTTTGGTTTCCACAGTTCGTGTCGCATTGGCGACAACACAACGGAGGTTCCATGTTCCAGAAGCATATTCGCCGGCTGTGGGCACGCCGTGACTTTTTGCGGCTCGGCTTTGGCAGCACCGCCAGCGTGGTTGGCGCCGCGCTGCTCGGCCGCACCGCCGCTGGCCAGGAGACTGAACACGCTCCAGCGCATGATACCCAGGCACACGGCGGCTCGCTACTTGTGGGCGACGTTGACCACGCCAAGAACGGCTTTGACCCCCTCCAATTGCTCGTCGACTGGAATTACGGCCGGGTCAGTACCCTCGACAACGGCCAGACTTTGCGTGAATATGACATCGTGGCCTTCGACCGCGAGATCGAGATCGCCCCCGGTCTATTCTTCCCAGCCTGGACCTACAACGGCCGCGTGCCGGGGCCCACGCTGCGCTGCACGGAAGGGGACCGCGTACGCATCCGCTTTGTCAACGCCGGCACCCATCCCCATACCATGCACTTCCACGGCTTCCATACCGCGGAAATGGATGGCATCCCCAATGTCGGTCCGGGCGTGATCGGGACGGGTGAGGCGTTCACCTACGAGTTCGACGCCGAACCCTTTGGCTGCCATCTCTACCACTGCCACGCGGTGCCGCTCAAACGGCATATCCACAAGGGGCTCTACGGGGCCTTCATCGTTGATCCCAAGGCCGGGCGTCCCCCGGCTCGTGAGATGATGATGATCATGAATGCCTTTGACACGAACTTCGACGGCGACAACGAGATCTATGCCGTGAACAGCGTGGGCCATGAATATGCCAGGCGCCCCATCCCCCTCATCGCGGGCGAGCGGGTACGCCTCTATCTCATCAATCTCACAGAGTTCGACCCCATCAACTCCATCCACCTGCACGCCACCTTCTTCGACTACTACGACCACGGCACGACGCTGGAGCCAACCTTGCGCACGGTGGATACTGTCATGCAGTGCCAGGCGCAGCGCGGCATCGTGGAGTTCACCTATCGCTGGCCCGGCCAATACATGTTCCACGCACACCAGAGCGAATTCGCCGAACTGGGTTGGATGGGGATGTTCAACGTCGTGACGCCGGAGCACTTCCCCGCGGCCCTCGAGGCCGTGGGGCTGGATGCAAGCTGGGATGAGAAGTCGACCCGCGGCAGCACAGCCAACTTAGGGCATCTGGAGGTAGCAACATGAGCACACAGACTGAAACGACGCGCGAGACAAAACCTGCCGGCATAGGCGCGATGGGATGGGCGCTTGTGCTGTTGCCGCTGCTGCTGCTAGGCGTGGTCCTGGCCTATCTGGTCGCCACGGGCGGCGGGCTGGCCGATCTGGCGGGCCCGCCGCTGGAAAAGGTGACCATTCAACGCATCACCCTGCCCGAGCCAGGCGTGATCCGGGTCGAGGTCGTCAACGACGGGCCGCAGAGTGTCACGATCCCGCAGGTGCTGGTGGATGAGGCCTATTGGTCGTTCACGGCTGACCCCTCGAACACGATCCCGCGTCTGGGGCGGGCTGTCTTTACCATCCCCTATCCGTGGGTGGCAGAAGAGACGCATGTGGTCCGGCTGATCAGTTCATTAGGCGCCACCTTCGACAGCGAAATTGCCGCGGCCGTCCAGTCGCCCGCGCCCACTTTGGACCTTTTCTGGCGCTTTGGGTTGGTGGGGCTCTATGTGGGCATCGTGCCCGTCGGCCTGGGCCTACTCTGGTATCCCTTCATGCGCCGGCTGAGCGCGCAGGCCATGAATTTCATCCTGGCCCTCACCATTGGACTCTTGCTCTACCTGGCCATCGGTACCTGGCTGGACGCGCTGGAGTTCGCCGCCGAGCTCCCGGCTTTCTGGCAGGGGGTGCCAATGGTGCTCCTCATCGCGCTCATCGTCTTGGGGATGCTGCTGGTGGTCGGCGCGCGGCGCGGTGGGGTCGAGCGCACACCCCTGCAGGTGGCCTATCTGATTGCCATGGGCATTGGATGGCACAACCTGGGTGAGGGGTTGGCGATTGGAGCTGCCTTCGCCCTGGGCGAAGCAGCCTTGGGTACATTTTTGATTCTGGGCTTCACATTGCACAATATCACCGAGGGTGTAGGCATCGCCGCGCCTGTTGTGCGCCATAGACCGCGCCTTACGCACTTTGTGCTGCTGGCGCTGCTGGCGGGCGGGCCGGCCATCGTGGGTACCTGGATCGGCGGCTTTGCCTTCGACCCGGTGCTGGCGACAATCTTCCTGGCCGTAGGCGTGGGGGCTATCCTGCAGGTGATCTGGGAAGTAGGCAAGCTCATTGTGCGCGACAGCACCCGGCTGGGCCAACCCGCGCTGAGTTGGAGCACCCTTGGCGGCGTGCTCGTGGGCGCAGCCCTCATGTACTTTACGGCCTTTCTGGTGAAATTCTAGCGGTATAATGGGAATATGGGCACATCTATCGAGCTCCAGTGATGCAGTTGAGGGCCACAAGACCACCTGACTAGACGGGCTTGGGTGGTTTCGCTCGACTTCGCGAGCAGGCATCACCCTGGACTGCAGTTGGTTCCACCGGGAGGTCCGACTATGTGGAAACTCATCTTCGCTATCCCCATTCTCATGCATGGACTGGCCCATCTGTCTGGATTCTTGGCTTCGTGGACACCGTTTGATGCGGGGTATTCAGCCAGTCCATGGCTGCTCTCGCAAGGTATTCAACTTCAGAGCGTAACAGGCCGCGTCTTTGGCCTGCTGTGGCTGGTCGCCGCGCTCGGCCTGGTGGCGTCAGCCCTCGGCATCGCCTTACAACTGCAATGGTGGTCCAGTCTGCTCCTGGCGTCTTCGCTCATATCGTTGATCGTTATACTGCCCTGGTGGAACACAGTGCCGCCGGGGGCGAGAGTTGGCGCCGCGTTCGATATCCTGGTAATTGTTATCCTGGTTTCTCCACTCAAGCTGAGACTCCTGGAGCTCGTTCAATAGAGGCGGCAACATGGCACGGGCAGCAGCCAGCACAGGAGCGGGCCCGACAGTGACGGTCGCCATCGACCAACACTTCTCGGCGGACCGGCGCATCATCGAAGATAAGCTTGCCTATTCGATCCTGCCCTTCTCTATGCGCGCAGTGGTATGGCTAACGCGGCCCGCGTTTGTCCGGGACTGGATGATCCGGGCGTCGGAGAATTCGGCTCCCGGTATCTGGAGTGCTATGCTCTGTCGCAAGCGCTATATCGACGAGCAGCTCGGGGGGGCCGCGGGCGAAGTCGACGCGGTGGTAAACCTGGGCGCTGGCTTTGACACCCGGGCATACCGGCTACCGGCGCTGGCGGATCTGCCCGTGTGGGAGGTCGATCAGCCGGAGAATATCAGGGTCAAGCGGGCCAGGTTGCAAACGCTGTTCGGCAAGATTCCAGCCCATGTCACGCTTGTTCCCATTGATTTCGACCGCGAGCAGCTGGCTGCTGTGCTGGCTGCTCACGGCTACTCGTTGGACAACCGGACGTTCTTCATCTTGGAAGCAGTCACACAATACCTGAACAAAACCGGCATCAGGAGCACCTTCGACTTTTTGGCCAGGGCCGCGCGTGGCAGCCGCCTGATCTTCACCTATGTGCGCAAGGATTTCGTCGAGGGCCAGGTGATGTACGGGCAGGAGGCGCTCTACAAGCAATACGTCTCCAAGGACAAGATCTGGCTATTTGGCATAGATCCTCGTGCAGTGGCTGATTTCCTGGCGCCTCATGGTTGGCAGGTAACAGAGCATCTCGGCTATGAAGAGCTGGCGGAACGGTATGTAAAGCCAACTGGCCGGCAACTCGCCACCACACCCATTGAGCAGATCGTCTATGCGGAAAAGGTATAGACCAAAGCTGCGACGTTATCGAGCTGCGACGTTATCGCCAACGCAGCCATATCCTGCTTTCCTGCCTGTTCTTCGGACTACTCCACTGGGCGGGCGGCTTCTGGTATATCGTGCTCACCGGTGTCGTGGCTGGCGGCATCCTCGCGGGTCTCTTTGTCTGGCGTCGAAATATCGTGGTCGCCTTTGCCGCGCACTTGACGTTGAATCTGGTTGAGTTCTTGCTGGTATGGATAATGAGCTCACCATAACGGCTGACGGGACATCAACGTTTTAGCATCTCCTGCACTGAGCCGCACCTCGAAGTGTGCCGTGCCCTTCATATCCCTTTCCCTACCAGAGATAGCTGTTCGTTCGGATACGGTAGTCGCCGGTGTTTACCAGCATAGGAAACGGTGGCCGATAAGACCCCGGCCAGATAAGCCCTCAGGAACGCTACCTGCAGGCTATTGACAAAGACCACTTTTTAGTATACGGTATACAAAACTCCCACCCGGAACTTAGCTGGCCGGCGCGTCGCACTCGATTTGGCGGCGCCGTTCGTTTCTTCACTGGCATGCATCTCTGGCCTGTGAATGTGTGCGCCCGTCGTCTGTACATCTGCGGATCCTGTTTGCTGATCCATTGTTCGCTCCCAACTGCTTTTGCTCCCTTTTGCGCTGCCTGCATTCGATTCATACAAAGGAGAACCTACCATGCCCGTGACGATTCCTTCTACCTCAGGACAAACGAGCGGCCTTTCCCGACGGCAGTTTTTGCGCCTGAGCGCTACGGCGGCCGGCGCCCTGGCCCTCGCCGCCTGTGCCGCGCCCGTCGCGCCGGCCGCCCCCACGACCGCTGGCGGCGAAGCGCCAAGCGTCCTGCGCGGCGCCAACATCAATTTTCTGGGCGGCAGCTGGTTCGTGCCCGCCCTCGTCGATGCCTTCCAGGCCTTTACCACTGACTGGGCGACACAGAACAATGTGAACTTCACGTTGGATGTCGTCACGCAGGACTTGAACACAAAACTGGCCGCCGCTATCGAGACCCGGCAGGGAGCAAACCTGGCGCAGATCGATTTCTCACCGAGCTCCATCAGGAACGCCCTGGTCGATATCTCGGACATTGCCCAGGAGCTGATCGACGGTCAGGGAGAGTTCACCAGTGCCACGCGCTACAACTGCACAGTGGATGGCAACTGGTTTGCCCTGCCCTACGGCGAGCACCCAAGAATGATCAACTACCGCGAGGATTGGTTCACAGAGATTGGGTACGACTCGTTCCCGGACACGTGGGAGGAAGTGCTCAAGGCAGGCAAGGTTCTCAAGGAGGCTGGCCGCCCCTACGGCTGGACCCTCTCCGAGCAGTCGCCGGCCGATGGGCCCGCGGCCTGTCTTGTCTTGCTTTGGGCCTTTGGCGGCAAGGAATTCAACCCCGATGGCAGCGTCGCGCTGGATTCGCAAGAAACCATCGACGCACTGAATTTCGCCATCGAGCTGTACAACGACGCCTGCGACCCGGCTTCCACCTCCTACCAGGAAGCGACCAACAACCAGGCATTCCTCGCCGGCCAGATCAGCATGACCTACAACGTGAACACCATCTACCTGCCAGCCAAGGACAACAATCCTGAACTGGCGGAGGTGATGAATCACGCGCTCCCACCTCAGGGACCAGGCGGCGCGCACAACTACACGGGCGTTGCCTCCATGATCCTGCTCGACCATACCGAAGGTATCGATCGGGACGCCGCGCGGGCGTTCATGAAGGACTTCTACACTGCCGAGAATTACGCCAAGTTCATCAAGGAGGGTCAGGGCTATCTCATCGCGTCGCAGCCTGTCTATGATGATATGGATGTCTGGCCTGCCGACCCGAAACTAGCTGCCACGCGCGAGGCCGGCAAGATCGGCCGGGTCTCCGGCTACGAACTGCCCGGCCCCAACGAGCTAGCCTCGCTGGTACAGACCCAGGTGGTCATTCCCAAGATGTTCTCCCTGGCCGTCTCCTCTGGCGATGCGCGCGCCGCCCTGGACGCGGCCATGGCAGAGATCGCAGAACTTGAAGCCCAGGTCTAGACCGCAAGAGCACGACGACAGGTTCGCACGAAGTCCGGACGCGCAGCTGCTCATTGGCTGCGCGTCCGGACTAGCGAATGTGGAGCGCCGATCTCTAAGGTCTTTGGCTGCCAGCGAAGGTGAGCGTTCCGTATTCAGTTCAGAGCTGGCGCCCGCGCGCCCGCGCCAGCTGCGTGCGGGTACTCAGTAAAGAAGATGTGATCTCCAGGCGAGCAGAAGGTCATAGACAGTGGGGCTTTAGACAGTGGCAACCAAGCTTTCCACCAACACCAAGCAGATAAGCGGTCTGCTTACGGGTATCAGAAACACTCGCTGGCTGGATCGCGAGGGCCCACTTGGCTACC
>JACFMY010000363.1 GCA_019455155.1 Caldilineaceae bacterium | reverse complement strand
GTCCATCTTCACGACTTCGCTGCTACGCGACCAATGGAATGCCCTGCTGAACCGGATACGCCGCCGTTTTGCCGGGTCTGCGGCTGAGAGTGTTTTCCTCGCTTTGGATCGCGAGGAGGCCGGCCGCCGGCGTGTGCGTGCGCTCTACCAGGCGTTTCTGGGAGCCATGATCGCGCGGGCCCAGCCGCGCGCGCCTGGACAAACCCCGGATCGCTATCGCACATCGGTCAACGCGTTGCCTCCTGTAAAACAGGCTGCTTTGGACGCGCTGACTGAAGGGTATGTGGCCGCGCGTTATGGCGGCGCCGCACCCTCTGCAGAGGAGGTGGCGCGGAGCGCCGCGGCATGGCAGGTGCTTGCCGAAGAGGAACCGGACGCGGGGAGCGAGCAAGGGCCTGAGCCGTAGGCGCGCGCTGGCCAAGGCCGCGCGGCTACGCGGCCGAACGGTGGGTCAAGACGACACGTCCTCGCTGTTGCCCCTGGAGGATCGTCGTAATCTCTGCGTCCAGCGCTTCCAGGGTCACGGTGCGGGCGAGGGTCTCCAACGCGGCCGGCTTCCATGGCCCGGCCAGCCGTTGCCAGAGGCGGCGCCGCGCGTCGATAGGCAGCCGGACCGAGTCGATGCCGAGCAGTTTCACCCCGCGCAGGATAAACGGATAGACGGTCAGCTCCAGGCTGGCCGAGGCGACATTGCCGCAGGCCGCCACCGCGCCGCCATAGCGCGTGGCCTTGATTGCGGATGCCAGGATATTGCCGCCGACCGTATCCACCACACCGGCCCACCGTTCGCGTAGGAGCGCACGGCCGGAGGTGTCGTCTACCTCATCACGGGAAATCACGGTGACGGCGCCCAGATCACACAAGTAAGCGGCTTCTTCGATCTTACCGGTCGCCGCGACCGTAGGGATACCCAGGTTGCTCAGCAGGGCAATCGTCACGCTGCCCACGCCGCCACTGGCGCCGGTTACGAGCACCTCGCCGTCGCCCGCTTCCAGCCCATGGTCAACCAGCGCACCGACACACTGGGCCGCGGTGAAGCCAGCGGTGCCCAACATCATGCTCTCATAGAGCGTCAAGCCGCCGGGACACTTGACGGCCCACTCCGCGGGTACCCGGATGTATTCGCCAAAGCCGCCTGGCGTATTCATGCCCAGGTCATAGCCGATGACGATCACCTCGTCCCCCGGCTGGAAGGCGGCGACTGCGCTTTCCACTACAACCCCGGCCGCGTCGACGCCGGGTGTATGGGGATAGACGCGCGTCACGCCCCGGTTGCCGGAGGCCGAGAGCGCGTCCTTGTAGTTGAGAGATGAATAGTGGACGCGTACCAACAGATCACCGGGGGGCAGATCGTCGATACTGCGAGTGACAATTGACCGCCGGAAGGAGCCATCTGGCTGCTCTTCCACCCACATGGCGCGAAATGCTTGAGCCATGGGCAATCCTCCTTTATGCTGTTGGACAGACTTCGTTTGCATGTTTGTTGACGTGAGGGCTTGCCAGCTATGACCGCCACACCAACCCTGGACGAATTGATTCGTATCAACACCCAGGATATGTTGGAATCATTCGGCCTTGGCGCCACGCAAAGGGGGAGACGCCTGTTGGAATGGGCCTGTGCCTGGCCTGCGCGCCGCTTTGCCTTGACGGTCCTGGAATATGACCGCCGCGTGCAGGTGGAGGGTCTCCAGTTGGCAGCCATATGGGCGCTACAGCAGTTCTCAGTGCAGGTCGAGCTCATCGGTCGCCATCATGTCCCGGCGACGGGTCCGGTGCTCTTTCTCTCCAACCATCCTGGCATTGCGGATACGCTGGCGCTATTTGCCACGCTCCCCCGCGCGGACCTGTATACCGTGGCGGCGATCCGGCCTTTCCTTATCAGCCTGCCGAACATGGCGCGGCGTCTCATCTTTGTGCCGGAGGACAACGCCTCGCAATTGGGTGTGGTGCGCACGGTCGCGGGTCGTCTGCGGGAAGGTGCTGCCATCTTGACATTTCCCGCCGGTCGTATAGAGCCGGATCCTGATCTGTTACCCGGCGCGGAGGCGGCGCTTGAGAGCTGGTCGAGCAGCATTGACCTCTTTGCCCGGCTCGCGCCGGCAACGCGGTTGGTGCCGCTGCTGGTGGCCGGTGTTTTCTCGCCTCGTTCGCTAACCAATCCCCTGTTGCGCCTGCGGCGGCGCCAGGACGACAAGGAGCGGCTCGCCGCCATGCTACAGGTTATCAACCCCGTACGCTATCCGGTGCACGTGACCGTAACTGCCGGCCCGCCCCTGGCGGCGGAGGATGTGACGAGCCGTGGCGGAAGATCTGCCAGAGAAGCCGTCATCGAAACCATGCGGGGCCTCATGCGCCAATCGCGCGTAACGATGCCGGGCAGTGCGTCCGCGCTCACCGATCATCCAGCTACAGCGTAAAACTGCCTGCGCCTGGCCGGCGGCTATTCCCAGCCATTCAGGGCACGGATGACTTCGTCGTGCAGCATACCGTTGGTGGCGACACTGCTTGCGCCGCCCACGGGATCGTTGCCTTGCCAATCTGTAATCCGGCCGCCCGCGCCTTCGATGACTGGGATGAGCGCCATGAGGTCCCATTCATTCATAATGGGGTCCATCATGATGTGGGCGCCGCCTGTGGCGACGAGGTAATAGCCGTGGCAATCGCCCCAGTTATTGTAGCGCTTGGCGCGGCGTGCAAGCTCTTCGAAAGCCGCGCCGTTCTGATGGTTGCGCACATTCCAATGGTCCGTGGCCAGGAGGATCGCGTCCTCTATCCGGCCACAGTTGCTGACCTTGACTGGCTTGCCGTTCAACCATGTCCGGTTGGCGGTGCCCACCAAATAATCACCCATAACCGGTTGGTTGATCACCCCGAGCACAGGCCGGCCATGCTTGGTAAGCGCGATCAGTGTGCCGAATAGATAGGTGCCACTGACAAAAGCTTTGGTGCCGTCGATGGGATCCAGAACCCAGCGATAGGTGGCATTGGGCCGGTAATCACCATACTCTTCGCCTAAGATGCCGTGGTCTGGATAGGTGCGCAGGATGAGCTCGCGCATGGCTTCCTCTGCCTGGCGATCAGCAACGGTCACGGGCGACGCATCGGCCTTCAACTCTACTGTATAGTCTGCCCGGTAGTAGCGCCGGATGATGGCCGCGCTCGTGTCAGCCAGCACGCGGGCAAACGGGAGGAGTTCATTTTGTTCGCTGGCATCCAAGATGCCGCTATATTTGAGGAGGGTATCCATAGAATCCATCACCTATTGTTCGAAGAATTCCGCTAACGCGGCATAGGTCTCCGGTCCGAGCAGGTCGGCAGCGATGCGTCCCCAGTGACGCTCCAGGCGCGCGCCCTGGGCCATTGACTTGTGGCGCATGACGGCCAGGCGCAAATCGGACCGGGCGGTTGTCATATCTCCGCGCAGGGCCCAGCCCAGCCCCGCCAGGAAGTAGAGCCCCCAGAAGGCCTCAGGTTCTTCCTGAATTGTGTTGAGCGTCATGCCCAAGCCCACGCCTTTCTTGTCACCCAGGAAGTAGTGGGCCAGCACAAGCTCCAGCAGATCGACGTCACCTTGCTCCGGCAACTTCGTCTGGATGACCTTGAACCACTGGCGCTCGGCCGCGGCCGCGTCGCCCTGCCGCTTTAGGGCGAGGCCTGCCCAAAATCCTGCCCGCATGGGGTTCTGGCTATCACGGCGGATCAATGTCAGCGCTTCGTCATAGTAGCCTTTGTCAAGCACCTGCGTGTAGAAGGGTTGGGGATGATTCCGGTGGCGCTTGTCCATAGCTGCGGCATGTTCAAACCACGCCATGCTTTCCTGAATATTGCCCTGAGCTAAGGCCAGGCGCGACTTCAAAATGGCGACATAGCCCCGGTACACGTTGGCGACTTCGGGATCTTGCTCCTGGTTTAGCAGCTTGTTGAGCATGGCATCTGCTTGCCTGACCGCGTCGACTGCATCTTCCAGCCGGTTGTGGTCCAGGGCAATGAACAACATGTCACCCCAATCGTCCAATACGCCCGTGGCAGCGAGGGCGCGTAGCCGCTCAAGCGCACTATCGATCTGGCCGGCCTGCACCAGAATATAGATCGCATGGCGATCCCACTGTGCAAGCTCGTTCTCCTCCAGGAAAGTCTTGACCTGTGTAATGGTGGCCAACGCTTCGTCGTACCGTTCACGGTAGGTCAGAAAGTAGATCAGATCGATCGCCGCGCGGCGCAGAATCTGCTCCAGACGCCCATTAGCCGCGGCGCGCTGGGCCGCGGGTAGCAGGCCCAGCCGATCTAGCAGCTTCTGAAAGATAGGAATGGCGCTGTCGTTTTGCTGGGATACCAGTTGCTGCGCCTGAAAAAGCTGGTCCTCCCAACTGCCTTTGATGGGTGGGAGGACGCCTGAGCGGTGCGTATCGGACATAAGCGTTTGCGATCTCTGCCGCCAGCCGCGGCCCACAGGCCGCGGCCAGGCGTAGCCTGCTAGAGACTGATCTCTTTCTGTACTGTGCTCAGCAGCGTATCGGCGCGCAGGTCTGGCAGATTATAGCAGATCCCGCCCAGGGAGTCGGCGAGTTTCTGCGCGAGGCCGCGGTCAAAGGCGGCGTGTTCCATATTAATGACGATGGAGCGCAAATGGGCCTGCTCAAAGAGCTCGGCAATGCGGCCTGCTTCTTCCTGCGCAGGGATGCCCGTCATGCTCACATTGCCGGCGCCATCGGTGAGCAGAATCATGATCGGCCGGATCTCGCTGTCGCGACGGCGTGCGCTGTCCAGCACCTGCCAGGCCAGATAGAGACCACTGCTCAACGGCGTCTTGCCGCCGACAGGCAGGTCTGCCAGCGCTTTTTGCGCTAGCTCCACACTGTTCGTGGGCGGCAGCACGAGCCGCGCCTTGTCGCGCTGAAATACAATGAGCCCGACCTGGTCGCGTCGTTGGTACGCGTCCAGGAGGAGGCTGAAGATAGCGCCTTTGGTTGCCTCCATGCGCTCGCTGGCCGCCATACTCCAGCTGGCATCGACGACAAAGAGGATCAAGTTGCCGGTTCGGCGCACCCGGACCTTGCGTTGCAGGTCACTCTTGCGCAGTTGGAGGGCAAGGTCACTGGTACCCTCGGCGTGGCGCTGCGACTGGTAGGGGGCCGCCGCACGCAGGGTGGCATCGAAGGCGATATCCTGCGGCCTGTCGCCCGCTGGGCGTGCTTTGATATAGCGGCCGCGCTTGCGCTCGGTTCGCGTATACGAGCGCTTCCCCGAGCGCTCGCGCGTCATTTTGTCCAGTGGCGTGTCCAGCCGTTTGGCTTCGAAGGTGTCGCCCACCTTCACTGGTTTCCGTGCACCCTTGTTATCTCCGGGCGATGAACTCTGCTGCGGCGAGGCGTCGGGTTGGGCAATGCCGCCTTCCCCAGCCTCGGGCGACTCCGTCAGCTCCGAGTCATCGCCCTCCATGCTTTTTTTTCGTCGGCCGTTGCTGTGCCTTCACCATCTTGCGGCTCCGCGTCGTCGCTGACGGCCTGCTCAGCTTCCGCGCGCGCCTGGCGCATGTTCGTCTGCAGCTGGTCGGGATTGAGCACTGAATCCTGGAATGGCTGCTTCTTCATGCGGTGGGGCAGGGCAAGTTCCGCAGCCAGCAGAATATCATTATCCGTGATCTGTAGACGGCCTTCGAAGGCAGCCTGAGCGCGGGCTGTCTTGAGAATAACGATATCAGCGCGATGGCCGTCCACCTTAAAGCTGGCCGTCAATGCGGCGATGGTATAGAGGTCACGCTCGGTATATTTGACCAGTGAATAGCGCTGGCGCGCGGCGAGGATGCGGCTGCACATCTCTTTTTCTGTGTCCTCGTAGGCCGCGCCGAACGCGTCAGCGTCCTGTTCGAAGAAGACGCGGCGGCGCAGCACCTCCACGCGCTGTCCCGCCTGGGTAATGCCGACGACGTCAACCGCATGGGCAAAGCGATCCAGCAGCTGGGGTCGCAGGTCGCCTTCTTCGGGATTCATGGAGCCGACGAGGACGAAGCGAGCGGGGTGCTGAAAACTGATACCCTCACGCTCGACGACGTTCACGCCCATGGCCGCGCTATCCAGCAGCAGGTCAACCACGTGGTCGTCGAGGAGGTTTACCTCGTCGACATAAAGGACGCCCCGGTTGGCGGCGGCCAGTACGCCCGGTTCAAAGTGGCGCTCGCCCCTCTGGATGGCTTTTTCGATGTCCAGCGTGCCGACCACGCGATCTTCTGTGGCGCTCACCGGAAGATCGACAAAAGGTGTCGAGAGGTAGGTTGTCTGCAGTTCAGACTCCCGTACGAGACGTTCGCGGCACTCATCACAGAAGAGGTCAGGCCGATTGGGGTCGCAGTTGAAGCGGCAACCCTGAACTACCTCCATCTCTGGCAGCAACGCAGCCAGCGCGCGCGCCGCAGTCGATTTGGCTGTACCGCGCTCGCCGCGGATCAGTACACCGCCGATGAGCGGATTGATGGCATTGAGGATGAGCGCACGTTTCATACGCTCCTGGCCGACAATTGCGCTAAAGGGATAAGTCTGTCGCATGAGCTGTTCCTT
>JACFMY010000362.1 GCA_019455155.1 Caldilineaceae bacterium | reverse complement strand
GCCACGGTCGTGACCATCCCCCGTTTCGAGATGGAGTCGTTCCTACAGCTCACGCAGAACCGCAAGATCTCCTACGCGTACCTGGTACCGCCACTGGTCCTGGGTCTGGCCAAACATCCATTGGTGGACAAGTATGACCTGTCATCCCTGCGGGTCATTGTATCCGGAGCGGCGCCCCTTAGCGGCGAGCTGGAAGCCGCTGTGCGGACGCGTCTGGGCTGCCAGGTCGTGCAAGGCTACGGTATGACCGAGGCTAGTCCGGTCACTCACTTTCGCTCGCTCGAGCCAGAGGGCAGGCCAAAGCCGGGCAGCATCGGCGTTGTCGTGCCCAATACGGAATGCAAGATTGTGGACGTGGCGACCCGGGCCGAGCTTGAACCCCATCAGGAAGGCGAGCTTTGGGTTCGCGGCCCACAGGTAATGAAGGGTTACCTCAACAATCCCCAGGCGACCGCCAACACGGTGGACACGGATGGCTGGCTGCATACGGGCGACGTGGGCTACGCCGATGAAGACGGCTATTTCTGGATCGTGGATCGGGTGAAAGAACTGATCAAGTACAAGGGCTTTCAGGTCGCCCCAGCAGAGCTGGAAGCACTGCTGTTGACCCACCCAGCAGTGGCTGACGCGGCTGTTATCGGCGTAGCGGACGAGGAAGCGGGCGAGGTACCCAAGGCCTACGTTGTGCGCAAGGGCGAAGCCACAGCCGACGAGATCATGGAGTTCGTGGCCGGGCAAGTGGCTCCCTTCAAGAAAGTACGCTATGTCGAGTTTATCGATCAGATCCCCAAGTCAGCGTCCGGGAAAATCCTGCGCCGTATGTTGAAGGAGCAGGAGAGGTAGAAAGCCTGGCGGCTGGCAATTCGCGCAGGTGATAGGGGACGGCTCTCTTCCGTTCCCTATTTTCTTCCCTATCCTTCCTCTTCTTCATCCCCTTCGATCAATCGCCGCACGGATTGAACCAGGAGTGTGTGTTCTGCCTGGTGCATGCGGTTTGCCAGTGTCTCTACGGTATCCGTAGGGTAGATCAGCACATCGCTTGTGCCGATGACAGGGCCAGCATCGACTGCCTCATCGGGCACCAGGTGGACCATGCAGCCGGTATGTTTGATCTCGCCCCGTTGGTATGCAGCCAGGGCGTCTTCGATGGCGTGTGCGCCGGGAAACTTGCCTGGCAAGGCCGGATGCAGGTTGACGACTCGGTACGGGAAGTGACGCAAAAAGGCGTGGCTCAAGACATGCATCCATCCAGCCAGGATTACCCAATCCGGCCTGTATTCTCGGAGAAAAGCAGCCAGATCGGCGTCATACTCGGAGCGGCTGCGCCCGCTGTCAGTGTACGGTTTGAGTGGATGGTAGTGGGTTGGAATGCCGGCCTGCCGCGCCCGTTCCAGGCCATAGGCGGCCTTGCGATTGGAAACCACGACAACGATTTCCATCGCCAGGATGCGCATGCGGATGGCATCGATCAGGGCCTGTAGATTGCTGCCATTACCGGAGATCAGGACGGCGACTCTTGTGGTCATGGTCAATTCCGTTCAAGCAATCAGCTGAATCGCTTCGCCGTTTTTGCGCTCCACCAGGCGACCGATGACGATGGCTTCGGGCAGTAGGTCGAGGATAGGCTCGGCGGCCGCCGTATCGACGATCAGCACCATGCCAATGCCCATATTGAGGACACGAAAAGCCTCCATAAAATTCATGCCGCTCCAGGCGACCAGGCGGCGGAATACAGGTGGCGTCTCCCAGCTTTTGGTTACAACGCGCGCACTCAGGTGGCCGGGCAGGATCCGCGGCAGGTTCTCGATGATGCCACCGCCCGTAATGTGGGCCATGCCCTTGACCGTGAAACCGGACTGCTGCAGTATATCGATGGCTGAGAGGTAACAGCGATGGGGCGCCAGTAGCGCGCCGGCCAGGGTCTGCCCGTCCTCCAAAACCATCTCCAGATCACGGCCTGCAATCGCCTGCCGGATCAGCGAGTAGCCATTGGTATGCGGGCCGCTACTGGGCAGGCCGATGATGGCATCGTTGACGGTCATCTCTGCTAACTGGGGCAGCAACGCGTCCCGGTCGACCAGGCCGATAACCGTGCCGGCCATATCGAAGGCATTTTCGGTGTAGACGCCCGGCATCTCGGCGGTCTCGCCGCCTATGAGCGCGCAGCCAGCTGCTTTGCAGGCTTCGGCTACGCCTGTCACGGCCGCGGCGACCGCCTCCGGCTCCAGGCGCGCGGCCGCAATGTAGTCCAGAAAAAAAAGTGGCCGCGCATTTTGCACCAGGATGTCGTTGATGCAGTGGTTGACCAGGTCATGGCCGATGCCCTTCCAGCGTCCCAGCTCAGCGGCCAGCTTGACCTTGGTGCCCACGCCGTCGGTAGATGCGACCAACACCGGCTGCGGTGGCAGATCGGTCAGGGCAAATAGCCCGCCAAAGCTGCCCACATCGGCCAGAACCTGGGGTGTGAAGGTTGAGCGCACAGCGGCCTTCATGAGCTCTACGGCACGTATGCCAGCGTCGATGTCGACACCTGCCTCTTTGTATTTGTCCGTCATCTCATTCATAGTCCCGGTACCCATTTTCACGCAACAACATCCCGCCTTGTGCCTTGGAGAGCGAAGCGCGTGCCGCCGCACCTCACGCGACGACGGTCAACGCGTCGGTAATAAAGGCTGCCAGGTCCTGCCGCAGCTTGGCCAGCGATGGCTCGTGCACATACATCATGTGCCCCGCGGCATAGAAGGTGGTGCGAATATTCTCGCGGAGCTCCGGCTCCAGACCCAGATGATTGATCGTGTATTCGGTGGCAAAGTAGGGTGTGGCCAGATCGTAGTAGCCATTGGCCACGATAACGTTCAGGTAAGGGTTCTGCGTCATGGCCCCGCGCAATGTTTCGCTGACGTCCACATATTTATTCTGATGCTTGCTGTAGTCCCACTTCTCATATAGGCCCGTCAGCACTTCGTAGGGCAGGTCGTTCTCGAAGCCCAGATCCTGGCGTACGTAGGCATTGAACGCGCCCGTGTAGGCGCCCTGGATGGCCGCGTAGCTGGGATCGGCGGCAAACTCGCTGCCGGCCGCATCCTTCTCGATACCTTTGAAACGGCTGTCCAACCGGCCCACCGTACGGCGTTCGTCGCGCAGCAACTCCTTGCAGAAGCGATGAATGTGAATGCGCAGGTTGGTCTGGTCGATGTAACGCTCGGAAAGGCCCGTCAGCCGCGCCAGGCGGCGAATGATGGACGCGCGTGTTTCAGGGGGCAGCGCGTCTCCCCGGAAGAGCGCCGCGCTGTACTCGCCGGCTGCAAACTCTGATGACTCAGCAAGCGCTTTCGTCAGATCTTCTTGTAGATCGGCTGCCAGTTTGCCGTGGTACCAGGCTGTGGCCGTATAGGTGGGTAAAAAGAGCACATAGGGCAAGTCGTTGCCCTGCTCGAATTCTAGCGTTTGGAAATTGAGCACAACTGATACGAGCATGAGCCCGTTCAGATACATGCCATGACGCTGTTGGAGATAACCTGCCAATCCAGCTGCGCGCGTGGTGCCGTAACTCTCTCCAATCAGGAATTTGGGAGAAGCCCAACGTTTGTAGCGTGTGATGTAGAGGCGGATGAATTCGCCGACTGACTCGATGTCCTGCTGTAGACCGTGGAACTGCTTGGCTTCTTCGCCGGGCGCCGGGCGGCTGTAGCCCGTGCTCACTGGGTCCACAAAGACCAGATCAGTGAGATCAAGCAGTGAGAACTCGTTGTTGGTCAGGCGAAAGGGCGGCGGTGCGATGCGGTCAACATCGCCAGAGAGGACCCTCCGCGGCCCCAACAGGCCCAAATGGAGCCAGACAGATGACGCGCCTGGCCCGCCGTTGAAGGCAATGGTAATGGGCCGGCGGCCCAGGTCACCTACATCCTTGCGCGTGTAGGCCACGAAAAAGACGGTTGCCTTTGCCTTGCCCTCTTCGTCCCGCGTAACCAAACGGCCGGCAGTCGCCGTGTAGGCTATCTCCTGGCCGTGAACCGTAACCGTGTGCTCCGTTTCGACGATCTCGTCTTTGGGTTCAGGTTTTGCCTGCGGGCTCTTGGTCTCTTTACCCTCTGCGCCATTACTCGTGCTAGTCTTGTTGTCCTTGGTCTGCTCGGTCATCTGTTATCTGGTGCGTTTCTTTGCCTGGTGCGGTTTCGCCGGTCCAATGTCCCGGCGGAAGTGGGCACCGTTGAAGTGGATCAGGCGGACGCCCTCATAGGCTTGGTGAGCGGCTTGGGCGACAGTGCGTCCCAGCGCGGTGACGGCCAACACGCGGCCGCCTGCCGTGTGGACAGTACCGTCACGGAGGCGTGTACCGGCGTGGTAGACGAGGCAACCTTTCTCTGTTGCCGCATCCAGGCCGGTGATAGGCATACCGGTAGCATAGTCGTCGGGGTAGCCCTTGGAAGCCATGACGACTGTTACCGCGGCCTGTGAGAGCCAGCGCGGCTCGACCGTGTCTAGCCGGCCCTGGACACAGGCCAGAAATATCTCCAGGAGGTCACTCTCCAGCAGCGGGAGGAGCACCTGTGTCTCTGGATCGCCAAAACGGCAGTTAAATTCGAGTACCTTTGGTCCTTGTGGCGTAAGCATCAGACCGGCATAGAGCACGCCCACATAGGGCATACCTTCGGCCGCCATACCTTTTAGGGTTGGCAAAAGCACCGTACGCTCGATGTCTGCAAGCAGCTCCGGCGTGGCCAGGGGCGCGGGAGCAAAGGCGCCCATGCCGCCGGTATTGGGACCGTGGTCGCCGTCCAGTAAGCGCTTGTGATCTTGGGCCACGGGCATGACGCGACAGCTGTTGCCGTCACAAAATGCCAGTACAGACATCTCGGGTCCTGTCAGGCGCTCCTCGATCAGCACGGTCTCGCTGGCCTTGCCAAAGCGCTTGTCCAGCAACATGGCACTGACCGCGGCCGCCGCGCCTTCTAGCGAGGCAGGCACAATCACACCCTTGCCCGCGGCCAGGCCACTTGCCTTGACGACCGGTACATCGTCGAGCTGGCGCAGATAGCGCATAGCCATATCGAAGTCGGTAAACGCTTCGGCGCTTCCCGTCGGGATGTCGTGGCGTTGCATGAATGCTTTGGAGAATGCTTTGGAGCCTTCCAACTGCGCGGCGGCCTGGTTCGGTCCAAAGATCTGGATGCCCTCCGCCTGAAAACGGTCCACGACACCTGCCACCAAGGGCGCTTCTGGGCCGACAATGGCCAGTTCGACCGCATGGTCACGGGCGAAGGTTGCCAGGCCATCTAGATTACTGGCGCTAATGTCCACGTTTTCGGTCTTGGGCAGCAGCGCGGTGCCGCCATTGCCAGGGGCGACATAGAGGCGGGTAAGATAGGGAGAGGTGACCAGCTTGTGGGCTATGGCGTGCTCCCGGCCACCGTTACCGATGAGCAATACATTCATGGCATACTCGCAAGTGCTTTGAGTTGGTATCAGGCCGCCAGCCAGGAATGCGCGCTGGTTACCCTGGAGGGCAGCTCAATTCGTGATCCGTCCCATTATCGACTACATTGAGGGCGTAGCCCAATTTTCGTGCACGCGAAGAACCACCACAGACAGACCGGCGCGGTTCGCGACGGACAACGGCCGTTCTCTGACTGGCCCCAGCAGATTCGCTCCAGCCAGCCAGAACCACGGGCATGATCTCGCATGAACCGGTGGTTCCCATGCGTTGCTGGTGACTATTCAACGCCCGTGAGGGCAATCTCAAAGAGGTAGGGCCACAGCTTGCCTGTGACGAACAGCCGCTGATTGGCCGCGTCATAGGCGATGCCGTTGAGCACATCGGCCGCGGTAGCCGTTTCCGGCGCCCGGCCCAACAGGCCGCTGAGGTCAATCAGACCCGTTACGACGCCGGTCACCGGATCAATACGGACAATGACGTCAGTCATCCAGACATTGGCAAAGATCGCGCCCTCGATATATTCTAACTCGTTCAGACGATAGACCGGCGCGCCATCCAACGTCACCTCGATCCGGCCGGTCTCCTGGAGCGTCTCTGGATCCCAAAAGTAGATGAACGCCGAGCCGTCACTGACGATAAGCTGGCTCCCATCGTGTGTGATGCCCCAACCCTCGGTGGCATAGGTGAAACGACGCAGCTCTGCAAAGGTCGCGGCGTCATAGACAAAGCCAGTGCCATTCTTCCATGTCAGCTGGTAGATCTTGTCGTCGAAGAGCGTAATCCCTTCGCCAAAGTACTCTTCCGCAAGTTCGTGTAGCTGCAGTACGGTACCCGTGGCCGGATCCACCTTGCGCAGCGAGGATTGGCCGTACCTGCCAGTACCTTCGTAAAAGTGCCCGCCGGCATAAACCAGCCCTTGGGTAAAGGCATTGGGATTGTGGGGCAAGACCTGGCGCACTGTGTAGGTGTAGGCTTCGGGCGTGACCGCTGCGGCGGGCGCGGCCGGGGGCGAAGTGACGGCCGGCACCTCTAGCAGTGAAATGGGGCTCACGGGCGGTGGCGCCGGAGTCCACGTGGCGGCTGCGGCGGCAGCAGGTAGTTCAGGTGTAGGGCTGGCTGGCG
>JACFMY010000361.1 GCA_019455155.1 Caldilineaceae bacterium | reverse complement strand
GTCAAGTTGCTTGGTGCTTTCTTCCGGCGGCAGAGATAGGGTACCGTTATGCGCCATTTAGCGAGCGATGGTTCAGGCCGTGCAAGTCGACGCGTGCCGTCAGATCGCCTGAAAGCGGGCTCACCGAAACGACATGGTCCAGCACCACTGCCCGGATGTCGCTGTCGTCCTCCAACTCCTCTGGCACGGCCCGGGTCACGAAGCCCATGGGCGCGGCGTGATCAAGCGAGACACGCTGGGGAGCCACCGGATAGAAGTAGCGCCGGCGGCTGACCCGCGTCCAACGCCAGGGTGTCTCCGGCGTGGCGCGCTCGGGCACGTCGATCTTCAACACATCAACGCCGGCTGGCAGCCCCTTCTCCAGCACCATGGTCACAAAACGCCGCACAAAGTGAGCCGCCACGGCAAAATCCACATCGGCGTCATGATTGAAGAAATGCTCAGGATGTGTCTGGCGCGATACGGCCAGAGCCGGGATGCCAAAGGACGCTGCCTCCAGCGCGGCGCCGATTGTGCCGGAGGTGACAATGCTTTCGCCGAGGTTTTCGCCGTAGTTGATGCCAGAGATGGTCAAATCAATCCGGCGCGGCGCCAATTCAAAGAGCGCGTGCTCGACGCTTTGGGCCGGCGAGCCGTCCACGCCGTAGCCCACAACCGTCCCTTCGCTCACTGTGAAGGTGTGGCGCTCGATGCGCCCAGTGCTAGCCGGCGGCTTGGAGCGGCCTGTGGCCGTTTGTTGCATGGCGGGCGCCACAATGAGTAAATCACCGAGCCCCGCACATGCTCTCACCGCCGCCTGCAGC
This sequence comes from Caldilineaceae bacterium, assembly GCA_019455155.1. GTDB lineage: Bacteria > Chloroflexota > Anaerolineae > Caldilineales > Caldilineaceae > JACFMY01. Next base: position 5,757 of record JACFMY010000361.1, on the reverse strand, counting down.
CCACGGGAACGAATCCCGTCATCGTTGGTAAGTAGAATCAATGGTCGATTGGTCATACGAATCAGATTGTAGCAACAATTAGAGCCTATTTCGCGATATTAGAATCTCAGAGGATTTGCCGCGCGGCAAATCCTCGCAATCGGGTTTCCACCCATCAATCCCGGAATCCCGGACCCCGAGCTTTGTCTTGTTACACAGCTCTTTGCCTCAGCGCCGAGCTCACATAGTCCATCACCGACACCACGATGGCGATGGCAAAGATCTGCGCGCTGGCGGCCCGGTAGTTGAGCAAGTTGATATTTTGCTGGAGCAGGAAGCCAATGCCGCCGCCGCCGGCGAAGCCAATGATTGTCGACATGCGCACGTTGATGTCCCACCGGTACATGGTGAACGAGATATAGGGGGGGACGATCTGGGGTATGACGGCGTAGACCACCATCTGCATGCGGTTGGCGCCTGTCGCCAGGACCGCCTCTAGCGGACCAGCAGAGATACTCTCCACCTGTTCAGAATAGAGCTTGGCCAACGCCGCCACCGTGTGCAGGCCCAGGGCCAGCACACCCGCAAAGGGGCCAATGCCCACCCAAACCGCGAAGATGATGACCATGATGAGCGCTTCTACCGCACGCAGCGCGTTGAGGATGGTGCGGGTAACCGAATAGACCGAGAGTCCAATGGGCAGCAGCGAAGCGGCTGGCGCCCGGACACCTACTGCCAGTCCCAGCACGCCCCCAATTACTGCCGGTGCCACGAACGTGATGTAGGGCCGGCGCAGCTGGTACAGCCATTCAACGGCCAGGCCTATGAGCAGACCCAGGACGACGCCAGCCACCAGGCACAGCACAATATTGATGACTTTCAGGGTGCCCGCTGGAACGCGGCCAGCCACGATATTGCCCACCCGCCCGCCAATGCTGGCCAGGATACCCGCGCCAATGACTGCACAGGCTGGCTGGAGGGACAGCAGCATTATACCGCCAAGGTTGGCGAAGAAGTCGCCCATGAAGCGGAAGCTCGCCAGCTGCGGAGCCAGAGTCTGTCCGGCCGCCACAACCAGGTAGCCAAATAGATACAGGGCCAAGAGCACACAGAGACTGGCCAGCAGCAGGACGCCCATGCGTAGCATGCGTGTGCGCGAGCTAGCCGGCCGTGTCTCCTTCTGGGGTACAGCCCAGCGCACCCCTCCCAAGGCCGCCGCTGGCAAGACGATCACCCCGGAAATGGTTGCCGCCAAATTGGCCGAAATGAGGGCGCCGACGGCGCTCAGACCGGAGGCCAGGGCGCCGCCGACCAGCACGCCGACAGGCACCAAGATGATCGTGAGCGCCACACTTGCTACGGGACTCTTGATCATGACCATGAGATTGCGCGCGGCAAAGAAGCTCACAGGAATGGCAAGGAGGGTGCCCAACGTCGTCGCCAACAGCGCCATGAAGACTGTCTCGATGATCTTGTTGATGGTGTCGATGCCATTCTGGCTCAGGTGCAAGTTGCCCACGTTGCGGCGGGTGACGGCGCGAATCAGCTGCGCCTCGTCGCTAGTGCGATCGCGCAACCGGACGTTGCTGATGAAATAGCCGGCGCCATCGGTCTCGAAGCGACCTAACTGCAACTGAACACCGCTGGGCGGTATGAAGCTCAGATTGCCACTGTAGTCGGGCGCGAAGTCGAACCCTTCCACCGTGACCTCGCTCCTGGCCTCGGCACAGGGGGGTGTTACAACCATGTAGGGTGCGCCGGGTTCTGGCGCGTACTCCGGTGCGCCTGCGGCCGGGCATGGAACGTAGATCGGCACTTCGACCACGACCTGTTCCTGGTCGAATTCGACAAAGTCGGGATGCGCCAACGCGCGCATAATGCGCGCCAGCGATTCCTGCCGGGTAGGTGAGCCTAACTGCTCCAGGTTGACCTGGGTCACCGAAAAGCCGTAGGCGTAGATAACAATTCCGACCACGATCAATGCGGCCAGTCTCAAAGAACGTAACATGGTGATCTAACCCACCCGCTCGGCTTCTTTGCCGTAGATTTCTTTGAATTTGCGGTCGTCGATCTGCTCCGGCGGTCCGTCAAACATGAGCTTACCCTCGTTGAGGGCCACGACCCGGTCAGCGTAGGCGTGGACCAAGTCCAGGAAATGCAGGCTGCACAGCACGGTGACGCCATCGTCTTTATTGATCTGCTCCAGATGGCGCATGATGCTGTGGGCCAGGACGGGGTCCAGGCTGGCGACTGGCTCGTCGGCCAGGATCAGGGCGGGGTCTTGCATGAGCGCGCGGGCAATGCCCACCCGCTGCTGCTGCCCGCCGCTCAGCGCGTCGGCGCGGCTCGACGCCTTTTCGGCCAACCCCACCCGCTCAAGGTGCACGCGGGCCTTTTCCACATCCGCCTTTGGAAAGCGGTTGATCAGGCTCCAAACGGGATTGACATAGCCCAGGCGGCCACTCAATACATTGGTCAAGACGGTCGAGCGGTGCACGAGATTGAAGTGCTGGAAGACCATGCCAATGCGACGGCGTACGAAGCGCAGGTCCGCGTCGTTGCTGGCGGTTACGTCCATACCGTCAAAGAGTATCTTACCGCTCGTCGGCTCGATGAGACGGTTGATGCAGCGCAGCAATGTCGACTTGCCTGAGCCGCTGAGACCGATCACGGCCAGGAATTCGCCCTTGGGCACCTCGAAGGAGACGTCATCCAGGGCTTTGACGCCATTGGGGTATATCTTGGTCAAATGTTCAATTGTAAGAATCGGTGGCATCGGGTTAGCTAATCAATCTGGTGAAAACAAGGGGGGACCGGCAAACTGGCAGACCGGACGATGATGCAGATGGCCAGCTGGCAAACGTGCGCAGAACGAGCGCGGCCAGCCAGCCATCTCCACAATCAACTATCTATCAGATCTGCTTGCGCTGCAGACCCATGCTATTGGCCCAGGTTCTCAATGCTGAGCCCGGAAATCTCGATCATCTGGCGGACGACATCGAATTCGGCATCGGAGGAGGTGTCAATACCAGTCCAACCGTAGAAGTCCTGATTGCCGATGGATGCGTCCCACGCCTCGGTCTGCGAGAATTCTACCAGCGCCTGCTCAATCTGCGCGCGCAGGTCGGCCGGGAAATCGGGCGAGAAGGAGAGCGTGTCGTTGGGAATCTCAGGCGAGATGGTCAGGATGCGCACTTTCTGGACTACATCGGGCGCTTCCTGGCGGAGACTGGCCCGGGCATCCAGCACGCGCCATTCGCCGCACATGAGCCGGCTGCCGTCGTCGTTGGGCGCACACTCGTCGATCAGCTCGGCGGGAATATCAGGGTCCTCACCCGGCTGCCACGGCTCTTCTCCTTGCGGTTTGAGCGGTGGGCTGAAGAAGGTAGTGGCAAAGTCGGCCTCGCCGTTGTAGACCGCGCGCACCGACCCGGTGTGACCGCCGGCTTCCAGGGTCTCGCCCGGCTCGACACCGGCCTCTTGGAAGAGAGGCAGAATGGCCAAATAACCGGAGGTGGAGCCTGCGTCCGGATAGGCCCATTTCATGCCGTTCAGATCGGCCAGGCTTTGGATATCGCTGTCGCGCGATACGAGTACCTGCGCCCAGTAGACGGGCCAGCCAAAGCGGATGGCTTTAAAGGATACATCTACGCCACAGAGCTGATTGGCCAGCACGTAACCCAGACCAGGAATGAAACCCATTGAGTCGGTGGGCGACGCGCACATCTCCTCGATGGTGGCCGCATAGGAGGTGGGCACACTCACGGTGAATTTCAGGCCGGTCGCCTCTTCCAGAGCCTGGGCCATGATCTCACCACCACTGACGATGACGTTGGCATCGACGGAAGGTACAAAGAGCACCTTAATTGGGTGGTCGGCGGTGCCGATGGCAGCGGCGGCCTCAGTGGGCGCCTCTGTGGCCACATGAGCTGGCTCCGCCCCGGAAGGCACCGTTTGGACAGCTGTGCACGCGCTGAGAAGCAGGGCAACGATTACAGCCAAAGCCAACAACTGCGCTGACATACGCTTTTGTCTCATGTCTCCCTCCTGAGGGTGATGATCCAATTTGGAATGCGGATCAACCGAGGTGGATAGGTCATGCCTGGGGAGGGCATGTATTTCTTGCACTGAAATCGTAGATCAACAGAGTGAAATATGCAACCAAGCCCGCTACAGGGAAACCAACGCCATAGGTGAGCTTACGACAACATTGGCTTCACTGGCTGCCGTCCCAGATTCCGAGAACAGTCGCACCGGCGGTCAGCGAGCGGCAATCTCGACAATCTGCTCTGCGTGCGCGGGCGCACTGACCGGCAGCCGGCGCTGCTCCCGATCGTAAAGGCCGGCAATGACGCGGGCCCAGTTGGTGGTGTCGCCCGTCCAATGGAGCGTATCTTCGACGCGCTCTCCCGCACGCCAGGTTGACGTAGGCCAACGACCCTGTCGCGGCCAGGCATCCATCTGGGCCAAAACCCGGTTCTGCGCATCCTGCACCTGGACGAAAACAGTATAGTCCTCGTGCACCGCCGCGTCCGTTCCCCACACCAGGTCGACGCCGGCCGGCCGTCCCTGCGCGTCCGTAAGCAGCTGGGCCGCTTCAAGCTGAATACCGTTGGACCAGACTGCCAGCGGTGATCCACTTGCCAGCAGGCCCGCGGGCGGCTCACTGGCCAGCCGTACCTGCGCAAGCTCAATCCGATCACCAATGAGATTGCCCGCAGGGGCGTACACCGTCTGTCGCTGGGTGGGATCGTCTACCGGGTAAAAGCCGAGGGACAGATGAGCCATTGTGTCAGTCTCGATTTGGGGCACTGAGATGGTATAGCGATCGGCAAAGATCTGGCCCGGTCGCCACTGGCGCGTCGGATGGCGACCCTGCACCGGCACCCCGTCGAACTGGTAGAGTAGCCGGTCGCCATTGCCGGCCAGATGCAGAAAGAGCGTGTAGTGCCCGTCGATAGGCCGGTTGGTTGTGAAGTAGAGTGTCAGCGGCAGCGGGACGCCTGGCTGCGCGGTAGCGCCCTCTGGCAGGTCAATACCCAACAGCTGCATGCCCGGCGCAAACTCGACGCCAAAGGGGCGGTCATAGGCCACGTCTCCCGGCAGCGGCTCAGGCAGCGCGTATGCGGCTGCCAGTGTCGAGAGCTGTGAAGTCGCCAGGCCAGCGAAGACCACGATCACCGTGGCATTGAGCCAGCGTTGCCACCGCGTTGGGACAAAGGCGCCCCACCCCAAGACAAGAAGCAGGCCAAACGCTGCCGCCGCGGGAAACAACAGCCGCCCCTGATCCGAGAAATTCATGGTCCGGATCCAATTAAGCAAGAAAATGAAGACCGCGCCGGACCAGGTCAGGGCCAGCAGCAACGCGAGCCATTGGGCTGTGCGCGGGCGCAGCAGCCAGCGTATGGTGAGCACGAGTAGCCCTGCCGCGGCCGTGCCCATGAGCCAGTGGACCCATGCGTAATATGCCCCAGGCGCCAACACCCCGTAACCGAAGACACCCCAGTAGGAGTAACGGAGCCAGTCAACGCGGTCCCAGAAATCAGTACTGGTTGGCTCCAGGGGAGCTGCCCGCACCAGGCCGGGCAGCAGAGGCTGGATGGTCGACATGGGAAGCCATTCGCCGTACAGCCATCGCAGCCGCGCGTACCAGAAGCCGGCTACCAGCAGGAAGCCCGCGCTGCCTAGCATAGCGCCGCGCAGCGCGGACCGCCAACCATACCGCCGCCAACCGATGATCCATACGACGGTAACTGGCACGGCGACCAGCAGGCCGCT
>JACFMY010000360.1 GCA_019455155.1 Caldilineaceae bacterium | reverse complement strand
AACGCCCATTTTACACCCACTTGTCCTATTGCCATATTTAATTCTTAAGGTTCATTATAGGGCGTCAGCAAGAACTTGACCACAGCATCCCGCGTAGGGACTGATCCTCCCCACGTCCATGGATCTGGGGAAAGGAATCCCCAACGCAGGAACAAGTTCAGAATAGGGTGAGGAACTCGCTGTTTTGACCCTCAACATATCGTGCACCCTGCTCCAGCAATACACAAGCTTGCGGAAAAGCCCATTACCTGTGTATAACGTTATGCAAGAAAGTCAGCACGTTACCGCGGGGTTTTCCACAAATATTCACCAGTGCCTGGTTCGGACATTTCAGTGGACCAGAGCTCTAGCATTCCGTGCGCTGCGTGTGATGTTGGGACTCAACGGCGCTGATCGGCATGAGCATATTAGGATTACTGGAAGGTATTGCTTACTTTGTTGTAGAATGGTCCATATTCGGTAAAGCTGCGCACCGCTGACCACAGCAACCGGCGACGCACCGGGCAAACAAGATACAGAAAACGTCATTACATTTCTTCTTGTTGTTCCAGGCGCTCTACTCTTTTGTACGGCTGGATAACCTTTTATGTTCTGATGCGTCTTCGTAGGTAAGGACGGCCGGCCGTAGCGAGCCGGCAACTATTAGGACGTCGCCTGGAGGTTTGCGGGTCTGTACTGGCTCCGGTAACAATCCATGAGAGATCAAACGACAGAAAGCGTTACATCCAGCAAATTGGAGGCGCTGCTTCACTATGAAGCTATTGTAAACGCTTCACAGGATGCGATCGCACTGGTCGATCATGCGCATCGCTTTGACGCGGTGAATAACTCTTTTTGCCGGTTATTGTCGTTGCCGCGCGATGAGATCGTAGGTCACAAGCTGGAAGACCTGCGCAGCGACGTCATCCAGATTGCTGCGCTTGCAGCGCACGTCGATCGTGCCCTAAGCGGCGTCGACACGTCTTTTGACCTGGAGCAGACAGGTAATGCCCAGGATTCACGCAAGCTTTCCATAGGTTGTTATCCCTGCCGAAACAAAGAGGGGGCGGTTGCCCAGGCTATCCTGGTGCTCCGCGATGTAACCCAACAGAAGCAGGTCGAGGAAGTGCTCCTTACTTATCTTGACCAACAGGAAGCATTGCATCAGATTGACAGGGCTATCATCCAGGCCCAGTCCATTACCGAGGCTGCCGAAGCGACGTTGCAATATCTACCGCAACTTGTTGGCTGTCGCCGTGCGTCTATCATCATCAACTTGCCTGCCCTGGCCGACGATGAGGAGGACAAGGTGGTGGAGGCGCCGTTGGCTCACTGGCCCCAAGATGAGCAGCGTCTGTTGCCAGAGGATGCTCAGGTCTGTGTGGCGCTTGCCTACCAGGATGAACCTCTAGGCTTGCTCTGTGCGGAATGGGTGCCGGCCAAGAATGTCAGCGAAGAAAGCCGCTCTTTGTTGGAGCAAGTGGGTGCCCAATTACAGCGCGCCCTGCACCAGGTTCTGTTGCAGGAAAAGTTGCAGCGGTACACGGCCCAGCTAGAACAGACCGTAACGGAACGCACTCAAGAGATAGAGCGCCGGCGTCTGGCCGCCGCAGGCTTGAGCGAGATGCTGACCGTGCTTACCTCAAACCGGCCGTTGGCGGACATACTCTCCTCGATCTTGCGCCATGCAGAGCTACTTCTGGGCGCAGATGCTGTGGCGGTCTATAGCCCTGTCGATACGGAGTCGACCGCGATTGGGCCGGAGAACGAGATCTATGCCCATAGCCTCTTGGAGCCCGTATTGCACCCGGCTGACCTGGAGCCTGTGCGCGCCGTTGTGGCGGATGTTGTACATCAGCGCGAGCGGATTGTTGTCTCGCACGTCAACCCGAATGCCGGCGCGCATACATCCGCCTACACTGCCCATCTGGTTGTGCCCATTGAGGCCGATGGCGTTGTCTCAGGGGTGGTGCTCTTCTTCTTTGTGGACCCCCGGCATCTGACGGCCGAGGGCGAAGAGATTGCCATGGCATTGGCCACCCAGATTGCTCTGGCTCTGAATACGGATCAACTGCAGCGCCGCGCACAGGCTGCCTCGGCGCTCAAGGAACGAGAACGGCTGGCCCGCGAGTTACACGATGCCGTCACCCAATCAGTTTACAGCCTCACGCTCTTTGCCGAAGCCGGCCGGCGCCTGGCATCGATCGGACAGATCGACCGTGTGCAGGAGTATTTGCAGCTTCTCGGCGACACTGCACAGCACGCGCTTAAGGAAATGCGGCTGATGCTCTATGAGCTGCGCCCGGCCGTGTTGGAGCAGGTGGGCTTGCTGGGCGCGCTACGCCAACGGCTGGAGGCCGTGGAACAGCGCGCGGGGATGGACGTACGCCTGGAAGTAAATGAAGCGCTGCAGTTGCCAGCCGATGTCGAAGAAGGGCTCTATCGTATTTGTCAGGAGACGCTCAACAATGCACTCAAGCACGCTTTGGCCACCGAGGTTGTTGTGCGAATCGACCAGCATGACCGGGGGGTAAAGCTGGAGATTCGTGACAATGGCATTGGCTTTGATCCAGAAGACCCCGAAGTAAACAGCGGAGAAGGCTTCAGCAGCATCCGTGAGCGCGTGCGCCAGCTAAACGGGCAGCTGATCATCGACTCTACCCCAGAGCAAGGCACCGTGGTGGTGGTCACGGTCCAGTTATTGGCGGACGGCGCTCTGGCAAATTCAGTACATGGCCCAACCGTGGACAGCCAGGCAAACCCAGGAGGTAGCGTGTGAGTAAAAAGATACGAGTTCTCATTGCAGACGACCATCACGTCGTACGGGGCGGGCTGCGAGCATTGCTAGAGACGGAGGCAGGTATCGAAGTCGTCGGTGAGGCTGCTGACGGCGTCGAGGCGATCCTAAAGTCGCGGCAGCTTTCTCCAGATGTTGTCCTCCTTGACCTGGTAATGCCCCGCAAGTCGGGAATCGAGGCGATCCAGGACATCAAGAACGAAGACCCAGAGGCGCGCATCCTGGTGTTGACCAGTTTCTCCGACGACGACAAGGTCTTTGCCGCCATCAAAGCAGGCGCGCTCGGATATCTGCTCAAAGACTCCTCCACGCAGGAGCTCATCCAGGCGATTCACGATGTGTACAACGGCGAATCTTCGCTGCATCCCGCTATTGCGCGTAAACTGATCCGCGAGCTAAACCGGCCGGCCAGCAATCTGCCGCCCTCAGAAGAGCCCCTCACTGAGCGGGAAGTTGAGGTGTTGGTCTATGTAGCGCGAGGATATTCAAACCAGGAGATCGCGGATGCGTTGGTCATCAGCGAGCGCACTGTGCGTACACACGTAAGCAACATCCTTAGCAAGCTCCATCTGGCCAACCGTACGCAGGCCGCGCTCTATGCGCTAAAGGAAGGGCTAGCCAGCCTGGACGAGGCCAGTAAGTCGCTCTAATCCAGCTTGATTGGCGAAACGTGTACTGCAATCTACGGAAGCGCGCCGCCCTGATCAGCGCCGCCCTGTTCATCGCTGTGTTAGTGGCCGGCTGCTCTCGCGAAATAGTACCGCTCCCAAGCAGCAACCGTGTGCTGCTTCAGCAATTGCCCACACCCACTCCTACGCCTGTGCCGCTGTCGCCACCGACCGCGGCCCCAGATGCATCTCTCGCGCTCATCGACGCCGCCGGCCTGGATTTTGCCGAACGACGGATCATCGGTGTCTATGAGCGGGTCGCGCCATCGGTGGTCAGTATCACCACCCGTGTCCTGCGGCGCGATTTCTTTTTTAATGTTGTTCCGGAAGAGGGAGCCGGGTCGGGCTTTGTGCTGGATACCGAAGGCCATATCCTGACCAACTACCATGTTATTGAAGGCGCCGAGCGAATCGATGTCGCGTTCGGCGAACAGCTGGTGACGCCGGCGACGGTCGTCGGTTGGGATGAGCGCAACGATGTGGCTGTGCTGAAAGTCAATGTGGACCCTGAGGTGCTGCGGCCTGTCACCCTGGGTGAATCGTCTGACCTTCAGGTTGGCCAATGGGCCATTGCCATCGGGAATCCTTTCGGCCAGTTTGGCCGCACGCTTACCACGGGCGTAATCAGCGCGCTTGGCCGCACGATTGAGGGCCCAGACGGGCGTAGCATCACCGGCGTGATTCAGACTGATGCCGCGATCAACAGGGGCAATTCAGGCGGTCCATTGCTGGACAGCAGCGGACGGGTTATCGGTATCACCTCCGCCATTTTTAGCCCCACCGGTACCAACGCCGGCGTCGGCTTTGCCGTGCCCGTCGTCACGCTCACCCGCATTCTGCCCGATCTCCTGACGCTAGGGCGCTATCGCCAACCTTGGCTAGGTGTGCGTTACGCGTACAATATCACGCCGGGCCTGGCCGAAGTGCTGAAGCTGCCTGTGAGCAGTGGCCTGCTCTTGGTACAGCTCTACGAAGGCTCGCCACTGGCGACTGCCGGGATCCGCGGCGCACAGCAGGAGGTGATCATCGGCAATCAGCGCGTCTTTACGGGCGGCGATATTATTGTGGCTGTCGACGGCGAGCCGGTGGCCACGGTGGGCGAGTTGGAGAGCTATCTGGAGGAACGTTACCGCGTGGGCGATACCCTGCAGCTGTCGATCGTGCGCGCCGGACAGGCGACCGATATCGACATTGAGCTTGGGGAAGAGCCCAACTGAGTTGTCTCACGCCGGATCTGCGCAGCCGGACGGCCCTACCGGCGTGGACGAAGGATATTTACGGCGTCGCGTAACATAGCCGCGGCAGTAGGCAGCGGCTCCCGCTCCCAAATCTTGTAATACATGCGGCCGTAGAGGTCACTGTGTATCTCGATCCCCATCTCCCAACTATCACAGTGCCCCAGGAACTCTTCCCGCGACAACACGGTGGGAGCGACACGCAGCTTGCAGGTTTCACTTTGTCGCTCAGCGATGGCGAGCAGCTTGATCGTGTTGCCAGAGGCCAGCTCCGTCTGTAGCTGCTCCGTTGTCACGCGCGTGATCCCTTCCACGCTCACATCGGCTAACGTCGCCTTCATGCCAAGAAAACTGTTGGCGACGATGACAAGCTTATTGGCCGTGTCCCAGCCTTCGACATCGAGGCTCGGGTCGGTTTCCGCAATGCCGCGGCGTTGGGCTTCGGCCAGCGCGTCGGCATATGCGCGTCCTGCTGCCATTTCGCCGAGGATGAAATTGGTCGTGCTGTTGAAGATCCCGCGCAGGCTGATCACGTCGGCAGCCACCAGGTCGCGCTGGCCAATATTGATGACCGGGAGGGCGCCGCACACCGTTGCGCTGAAGCCCAAGGCCGCGCCGTGGGCTGCTGCCAGAGCGTGCAGCTCCTGATAGGCCAGCACAAGCGGCCCTTTGTTGGCCAGCACCACAGGGATGCCCCGTCCCAGCGCGGTGCGGACAACGCTCAAACCCGGCTCGCCGTCCACCAGATTGACGGGCGAGGCCTCCAACACCAGGTCGCAGGCAAGGATGGCAAGCAGCCCGGCAGGCGTCTCATGTGCGCGGTACCCTGCCAGGTCACGTACGTGCGCACCCTGTTCTTTGCGGCGCCGCAGATCCCCCGGGTCAAAGCCCCCGGGTTGCAAGGCCACGCCGCTGCTGTCAGCGACGCCAACGACGCGAAAGGCCAGCCCGTAGTCGCTGCGCAGCCGCGCGGCCTTGGTCTCCAATATAGCCAGGAAATTACGATTTACGTTACCCAGGCCAATTAAGGCCACATCGACGGTTCGCACAGCGGTCATTGGGACCTCCGGTTTTTATGTCGCCCGGGAGGGCAGGCACTCTGATCTCTTGCTAGGCCATCGTTCTGGTCACGCATCTACGACGGCATTGTTCTTGTCTGCCTGGAAGTCCTTGGGGCGTATGGTGGTCTACTCCCCTGCACCGAAAATATGGCTAAGGACCGTTGTGCCCGCGCCGCCAACACTCTGCAACAAGCCAATCCGGGCACGCGCCAGCTGGCCAACGCCGGCGCAGCCTGTGAGCTGTTGCACGATCTCACAGGCCTGATACAGCGCCGTGGCGCCAATAGGATGGCCACGGGCCTTGAGGCCGCCCAGCGTCGAGATGGGATAGGGACCATCACGGCGAATGGCGCCGCTCGCGGCCAGGCGCCAGCCCGTGCCCGGCTCGGCCAGGCCCAGTGCCTCGAGCAGCATACAGGCCATGATGGAGAAGGCATCGTGAACTTCGTAGAAGTCGATCTGCCCCTGGGTGATACCAGCCTGGGACAAAGCCTGCCGGAAGGCCAACGTTGCCGCGTCCAGCCGCAGCGGATCTGGCCGGTCGGCGATGCGAAAGCGGTCGGTGGCGGCCGAGGATGCGAGCAGTCGCACGGGATTCTTTGCCTGTACGCGGTGGCTCGCAGCCAGTTCCACCGCGGCCGCGCCGTCGCAGATGGGCGAGCAGTCGTACAGGCGAAGGGGCCAAAAGACAAAGCGCGAGGCCAGCACATCGACCGCGCTCACTTCATCGTCGTTGAAAAGCGCGTAGGGGTTGCCGCGGGCATTGGCGTGAGCGTTGACCGCGAAGTTGGCGAAGCTGTCGGGCGGCACCCGGTACCGCTCGATA
>JACFMY010000359.1:1135-6583 GCA_019455155.1 Caldilineaceae bacterium | reverse complement strand
GTGTGGCGCCCCACACGCCGGCGATCACGATGCCGAATACGACAGCGATCTGACCGAACAGCACGTTCGTCCCTTGCATTCCCAGCCTCCGAGCACGGCACAAAGACGTGCCGCAGGCTTCAGGATCAAGGCGCCCGTGAGGGCCGGTCAAAGACCGTTATCGGGATGTAGATGCCGCAAAAAGCATCGTTTCAGGGTAGGGAGAACGTCGGAAAGACGCCGCGCGCAACGGCGCATTTCGGCGTATCAAGAAAGAAATCGCAGACTCGTTGCAAATGGCGGACAGTCAGAACTTGGGCGACTCCTTGGGAGGGTTGTAGGGCACTTTGCCATCGCCGAAGAAGCGCTTGTTCGTGGCCTCGGCGACGTTGTTGCAGAGCGCGTCGCCCAACTTCGCGCGATCCACCTTGCACTGCTGGCGCACTTCCTTCAAGCGCGCAGGATCAGCGGCAAGTTCCTCCACAGTCGGCAAGTTAGCCGATTTTGGCGCTTCCGACTGACCACATGAGGCCAGCAAGGCAACCAACGGCAGGGAGGCGATCTTGAGCGGGTTCATGGCTTAACTCCTCGGGGCACGGTATTAAGAAATAGGCCAATGTGCTAGGCGTCCTCGGACCCTATCGATGCCAACTGCTCAATGAAACGTGCCAATGCCTGTGACGGTTCAATATTCCGACGCAGCAGATAAGTGGTCAATAAGGGGGCACGTCCTGCAAGCGAACGGCCTACCACGCCGGGCTCTCGACAAGACGCAATGTGCGCTGCGCCTGCAAGCCCCAATGCAAGACCAGCCGATACCAGCGTCATCATCACGTCGAACGTGGCTACGCGTTGGGCAATCAGTGGCTCGGTATCCTGCTTGCGCAGGATTCGGTCAATCTGACGGGCATGGCCCTCACAGACAGCCGGGTCGCCCAATACAAGGGGATACCGTAGCACCTCTTCCAGAGGAATCCGCTTGTGGGAAAGGACAGGATGGCGCGCGGGTACGGCAACCATCAGCTCATCTTCCCATGCCGGGTCAGCAATAAGCCCATCACCAACTTCTTCAGCCATTGAAAACCCCGCGTCGTACATGTCGTCCTGTAACCCTTTAATCTGTTGGGGCAGTGGCACCTCAAATAGCCGAATTTCGATCTCTGGGTACTCCTCACGGCAACGCGCCAAGAGGACTGGTAGACGCGATGGCGTGATGCCATCGGAAAGGGCGATGCGCAATTGCCCATGAAAACCATTGGTTGCCGACCTCACACTTTCGCGTGCTTGATCCATAGCAGCAAACACACGAGGCACATGCTCCAAGAACAGCTTTCCGGCCAGAGTCAGCCTTGTGCTGCGAGAAGTACGGATGAAGAGCTGCGCCCCCAAATCCTCCTCCAGTTCCTTAATGGCGCGTGAAAGCGGTGATTGCTCGATATGCAACCTTTCCGCCGCCCGAGCAAAGTGGAGTTCTTCTGCAACCGCAAGGAAGCATCGGAGGTGGCGCAATTCCATGTTCGTGGACCTGGCTACAGCAGGGGCTTACGCGCGTTACGAGCCCGAATGGCCTCCAGCAGTCCCGAGAGCCAGCAAGCAGGGCACCCCCGCATGAAGTAGATGGCCAAAGCAAACAGTCCTATCGCGGGCCAGAAGTGAGGTGTTAACACGATGGCGCCGGCAATGGATGCCGCCGCCAAAGCACCGCGGATCAGTTGCGCTGACACGGAAGTACTGCAATACATGATGTGCTCCTATCGCCCGAAGCGACGTGTTTAAAAAGCTGAAGGAAGCCGGTGAAATCTGCCCCGTGCCAGTCCACGGCCCCTCTCACCGGATAAGAGGGGCGCAAGCACCAAAACGGTTCGCGCTCCAGTGAAATTTAGGCCTATGGCGCGATCCCATCTTCGGTGGGGAGACCGGAGTACAAATTTTTTAGGCAGATGCGAACCGTTTTGGCGATCTCCCGCCTCTTTAGGGGGACCGTAGCCACTCCCGGCTGCAAGTGGGTTCATGTGGCTCCGGGGGCTCGACGTTTCTCTCTTGTTAAGGATCGCTCCCATGAAATTCCGCACGACCGTCTCCTTTCTTGCGCTCTCTGCGCTTGCCAGCATCGCCATGGCCGGAGAAATCAAGCCGTTCAGCCAGGCCGAGTTCGATCAGTTGACCAAGGCTGGCCAACCTGTGGTGGTGGATGTCAGCGCGACCTGGTGCCCCACATGCAAGGCCCAGAAACCGATCCTGGAAAAGCTGATGCAGCAGCCGGCCTACAAGGGCGTGACCTTGCTGACGGTGGATTTCGACGCCGAGAAGAGCACCGTCCGGGCCTTCAAGGTCAGCATGCAAAGCACGCTGGTGGGCTTCCATGGCACCAAGGAAGTGGCCCGCTCGGTGGGTGACACCACCGAGGCCGGCATCGAGGGCCTGGTGCAGAAAACCCTGCGCTGATGACGCTCGGTATCGGCTCCTACGGCTTCGGCCTGCTCGCGGGACTGCTTTCCACGCTGTCTCCATGCGTCTTGCCCATCGTGCCGATCCTGCTGGGATCGGCGACGAATGCTAATCGGCACGCGCCGCTGGCTCTGGCTGCGGGCCTCGCGCTGTCATATGCCGTCGTCGGCTCCGCACTGGCTTGGGCAGGTGCTTCGCTTGGTATCGACACTGCGATCTTCCGCAGCGTAGGTGCAGCCCTGCTGGGATTGCTAGGCATAGTGCTCATGTCCAGTGCCCTCCAGCAGCGTTTCGCATCGCTGACGTCAGGTATCGGCAATGCCGGAAACAACCTCCTCGCACGCATCCAGCTCGATGGGCTGGCTGGACAGTTTGCCGTGGGCCTGGTGCTCGGCGTGGTCTGGAGCCCCTGCGTGGGACCGACGCTCGGAGCGGCCATCGTCCTGGCCAGCCAGGGCACGAACCTGGCGCAGGTCGGCCTGGTCATGGCGGAGTTCGGCATCGGTGCAGCGCTGCCGCTGGTGGCTCTGGCTTACCTGTCGCGCGGAGCTATGGGACGTATGCGCTCTCAGCTCATGCAGGCCGGCAAGACCGGAAAAGTCCTGCTGGGTGCCGTCATGGTGGTGCTGGCCGTGCTGATCCTGACCGGCGCCGACAAACCGATGGAAACGTGGCTGGTCGAGCATTCGCCGGCGTGGCTCACACAACTGACAACGAGGTTCTGAGCCATGCCCCGCCCAAGGTTTACGTTCGTGGTTACCGGGTGATGTCGTGGCAAGCCTCATGGACAACATCGCGCGCTGGTTCGGGCAAGGGCTGAACCGCTATCTCAGCCAGCCCCACCATGTGCATAGCGTGGCTCCACCAACCAATCCAGACATCCTCATGGCTTGCCTGCGGCCCGGCGATGTGCTGTTGGTCGAAGGCGAGAGCCGGTATAGCACCGCCATCAAGTACCTGACGCAATCCACGTGGTCGCATGCGGCCCTTTTTGTCGGCTCGACTGGCGGACCTGCCGATGCCGAAGGGCAACCCTGCTGCTTTGTTGAAGCCGATCTGCGTGAAGGTGTGCGTCTGGTCAGCATCGCCGAGTTTGCCGACCTCCACACCCGGGTGTGCCGGCCGGTTGGCTTGAGCGTGGCAGAGATCGACAGATTGATCAGCTATGCGCTGGCTCAGTTGGGCCACCAATACGACCTGAAGAACGTCATCGACCTGGCCCGATACCTTTTGCCCACGCCACCCGTTCCGGTGCATTGGCGCCGCCGAATGCTGGCCCTCGGCAGCGGCGACCCCACCCGCGCCATCTGCTCAACGCTGATCGCCCAAACCTTCCAGTCGATCCGCTATCCCATCCTTCCATTGGTCGAAACCGCGCCATCAGAGGACCCCATGTGCCCTGGTTGCGTAGAGGAAATCCTTCATATACGCCACCACAGCTTGTTCGCACCGCGGGACTTCGATGTCTCGCCTTATTTCACCATCATCAAACCCACACTGGAATCCGGATTCTTTCCACCTAGGAGCACACCATGAAAGCCAAACTGCAACTCCCCATTCACTCCGAGAACACCGCCCCCGAAAAAGGCCGTGCATTCCTGGGCACTACGCGCAAAAACCTCGGGTTCATCCCCAACATGTACGGTGAGATGGTCAACGCCCCCGGTGCGCTCTCGACCTATATGCATGGGTACGACTGGTTCCGCAAGGAATCCGGTTTTACGCCTGCAGAGCAGGAGGTTATCTTCCTGACCATCAGCCGCGAAAACGACTGCCACTACTGCATGGCAGCCCACAGCATGATTGCCGAAAAGGTATCGAAGGTGCCACCGCAGGCGCTCCAGGCGGTTCGTGAAGGCCATGCGATTGATGACACCAAGCTCCGTGCCCTAGCTGGTTTTGTCGAAGAGATGGTGCAAACGCGGGGCAACCCGTCTCAGGAAAGTCTGCAAGCCTTTACCAGCGCGGGCTACAGCGAACAGCAAGCGCTGCAGGTGGTGCTTGCCATGGCCGTCAAGACGATCTCGAACTACACCAACCACCTGTTCGACACCCCCGTGGATGCGGCCTTTGCCTCTCATGCTCTACCGGCACGGAAAAAGTAAAAGCGCCCTCGCCAGGAAGGGGATGTCTGGCCCGACGCGCTACGCCACATGCACGTATTGGGCCAGCCATTTCTACGTTGGCCTGCGATCTCGGGCATGCCGAGTCTCGAATAAGAACTCTTCATTTCTATAATTTCTGAACATGGCGGTCTTCCGGCTCATCCTGGTTGTGTTTTTGTCCTTCGCCGTGCCCTTGGTGGCAACGGCGGGGATCGTCACGCCCTCGACGATGGAAGGGTGTCCGATGCAGGTGAAGCTAGTCGTGCCGGCCACGCTGCTGATCATCTTCGTGCTGCTCTACCTGACGTTCCACCGCTTCGGCGACGCGCTGCTCATCATGGCGACCCTGCCCTTTGCGCTGGTGGGCGGGGTGTGGTTTCTCTACCTGGCCGGCTACAACCTGTCGGTGGCGACCGGGGTGGGATTCATCGCCCTGGCTGGTGTCTCGGCAGAATTTGGCGTCGTGATGCTGCTGTACCTGAAGCAGGCCACGCCGCCATGTCAGGCGGACGGTCTGGCGATGAGCGAGCACGTTCTCGACCAGGCCATCCACCAGGGCGCAGTGCTACGCGTGCGCCCCAAGGCGATGACAGAGGCGGTGATCCTGGCGGGCTTGTTACCCATTCTGCTGGGCAGCGGCACGGGCTCCGAGATCATGAGCCGTATTGCCGCACCGATGGTCGGCGGGATGATCACCGCGCCGCTGCTGTCGATGTTCGTGATCCCGGCAGCGTACAAGCTGATGCATTTGAAAACACACAGCGCCCCTTTTGATAGACCAATCGGTTAGAGCTGACCTGACTTCCGAAGGCTCTCGATTTCCAACGGACAAGCGGACATAAACATTCGATCCTTCGCGCACCGTTGTGCCGATCCGACCTCTCTTTAGCAAGTACTAATCGAAAGGAGCGGCAAT
>JACFMY010000359.1:0-1125 GCA_019455155.1 Caldilineaceae bacterium | reverse complement strand
ACACTACGACTACATTGCAATAGGCGGTGGAGGCGGTGGCATCGCGTCCGTCAACCGAGCCGCCATGTACGGCAAGAAGTGCGCGCTGATCGAAGCTGGGGAGATCGGCGGCACCTGCGTCAACGTGGGCTGCGTACCCAAGAAAGTGATGTGGCACGCCGCGCAAATTGCGGAAGCCATTCTCCACTATGGCCCCGACTACGGCTTCGACACCACGCTGAATCGCTTCGATTGGGCAACGCTGGTGCGAAACCGCGGCGCCTATATCGAACGCATCCATGGTTCCTATGAGATGGGGCTGGCGAAGAACAAGGTGGACGTGATTGCTGGCCGTGCCAGATTTCTCGATGCGGGCACCGTTGAAGTCAACGGCGAGAGGCTCACGGCCGAACACATCCTGATCGCCACGGGATGCTGCCCCTCGCGCCCCGATATCCCCGGCACGGAATACGGCATCGACTCGAACGGCTTCTTCGCTCTACCCGAAATGCCCCGGCGCACGGCCGTGGTCGGCGCGGGCTATATCGCGGTCGAGCTGGCAGGCGTGTTGAACGCGCTTGGTTCGCAAACACAGCTCTTCGTCAGAAAGCAGGCACCATTGCGCCATTTCGATCCGTTGTTGAGCGAAACCCTAGTGGAGGTGATGAAGACCGAAGGCCCTGCGCTGCACACCCGAGCGACTCCGAAAGCAGTGCTCAAGAATCAGGATGGCAGCCTGACGCTGCAGCTCGAAAGCGGCCAGAGCCACACGGTGGATTGCGTGATCTGGGCGATCGGTCGTGAGCCAAACACGGAGGGCCTGAATCTGCAAGCGGCCGGCATAGCCGTGGATGACCACGGCTATGTGGTCGTGGACAAGTACCAGAACACCCCTGTGCCCGGTATCTATGCGGTGGGCGACATCACTGGGCGGGTCGAGCTGACGCCCGTGGCCGTGGCCGCAGGACGGCGCCTGTCGGAGCGACTGTTCAACCATAAACCTGATGAGCATTTGGACTACGAGAACATCCCTACGGTGGTGTTCAGCCACCCGCCCATCGGCACCGTGGGCATAACCGAACCCAAAGCCCGGTCGCAGTTTGGCGATGCCGCCGTGAAGGTATACCAATCCGCGTTCACGGCCAT
>JACFMY010000358.1 GCA_019455155.1 Caldilineaceae bacterium | reverse complement strand
CCGATAATTTCGCAAGAATAGCCAGGGCATAGCGGGAGCCCAGGCACGGTCATGGCTCCCGTTATCTCCCACCTTGGCTGGGCGGGCAGATCACGCCCAGAGCCTAACACAGGCATTGGGGACGCTGTTCCTCACCACTGTCTGATCCCCATGAACCTTCTCCATGGGATCCCATTGCGCGCGTTGATTCCATCCTTGTCCCGCGCCGGCGCCGTGACCATATGCACGGCGCCGTTCTTCGCGCACCCAGCGATCTCTCTTCACGGCGTCCTGCGTGTGAATCTCTGGGGGCCATTTCTACCTCTCACTTTCGCCCCGTAACGGCCAACAAACGCATTTCAAGACGGTTTCGTAACGCCCGATTACGTACGCTAGCGCCAGCAACCGACCCTTGCGACGCTGCAGAGCGGGGCATTTGCCTGCGAATGCGGCATCACGGTCTGCTGCGCGGAACCGTTACGGCGTACATAAATTCAGTCTGCGAAGGACGTCATGATGAGAAACGTTCGCCATCATTCGCTCTATCGAGTGATGACCCTGCTGGTAATCCTGTCCCTGTTTCTGCCGCCCCAGGCAGTGCTGGCTGCACCGGAAGCGGCGCCGGTCCAGGCGCCGGCCCAACAGAGTGCCGGTCAGGGTGTCATCGTCGGCGAGGTATATCACGATGCTACAGGCCTGCCGTTGGCAGGCGCCACTATCACACTCCTCAGCGTGGACGGCACTGCTGTCTCAGGACCTGCGGTGATATCTGACGCGCGTGGCCGCTATCGCCTGGCCAGCGCGGCGGGCGCCGCCCGTCTCCGCGTTACGAGGCCCGGCTATACAACTGTGGAGCGCACCGCCACCGTAACGGCTGACCGCTCCGCGGCCGCGTTTGACGCCCGCCTCGCGCTGCTCGATCCCAGTGGCATAACGGTGCCCTCTGTGGTTGGCGGGACAGTAGCCAGCGCAGATGGGTCGATCACGCTGCGTGTTCCCGCGGGCGCGCTGAATGGCGACACAGCCATTGCGCTGACGTGGCTGAGCGCCCAGGGGCTGGCTGGCTTGCCGCCGCGTGGCTGGTCGCCCGTGGCCGCGGCCGATGTCTCGCCCCAACCCCTTGCCTTTGGCAGCCCTGCAACACTGCGCATGAACTTGCCAGCCGATCTGCCCGCCAGCACAACGGCGATTGCCGCCCGTTGGGACGTTGAAAGCGGCCAGTGGATTGCATTGGGCCAAAGCAACCTCACACCTGCGCAGACGCAGATCGAGGTAGAAATCAGCGCGAGCGGCCAGTTTGCGGTCTTTCTGCCCGATCCAGCGCCCAACGCGCCGGCCCTGCCCGCCGCGGGACAACCGCTGGCAGGCGTGACCCCGGCTGCGGCCCCAGCGGACCTGACGGCGGAAATCCTACCGTCATCGCAGGTGATCTTCACCGCGTCCGACGCGCGGGCGCCCATTACGGTGCGTACACAAGGGAGCACGGCCCTGACGAGCGGCGAGCCGCTCCAGCTCACCTTGAACGAATCTTACGCGTTCAATGATGGTAGCAGCCTGCACCCCGAACCCATGGTGCAGGACATTCTTGTTTTCGCGTATCCGGGAACGCCGACGACACCGGCCGCCAACCTGATGGTGGCGCCTTCGCATGTAGCGGAACCCCACGAGCTGCGCCAGGGCGTCATCGATATCGCCGTGACCCTCGCGGATATGAGCGGCGGCCCGCTTGCCTTGACCAACGGCTTGAAGCTGACCGGATCCAACGGCGAGGAGCTCTCCATCCCGCGGCGCGCGGCGGATCAGCAGCCTGTGCGTTTCTCGGGGCTGCCGGCAGCCGGTTTTCCGCTGACCCTTCCCAGTGGCATGACCTTTGTCCATGGCTTCTCGGTCGATCTCTTCGGCGGGCGCCTGGGTCTGCCAGCCGCGCTCTCCGCGCCGATCCCCGCGAGCCTGCCGGCCAGTGCCCAGGTTCTGGCGGTACGGCTGGTAGTCGTAGACGGTGTCAGCCGTCTGGAGCTGACCGGCCCGGTGAGCCGCAGCGGCGGCCGCCTGCGCTTTAACGGCTTGACGGCCGAAGGGCGCTATGCCTTCATCAGCACCGCGACGGCGTTGGGGTTCGTCAGCGGCATGGTGACCGGCGCGAGCGGAACTGCGCTGCAAGGTGTGCTGGTCAGCGTACCTGGACAACCCTTTATCTCCATCACGAACCCAGAAGGCCGCTATATTGTTGCGGGCCAGCCTGGCACGGTGGAGGTCAACGCGCTCGATCCCCAAAGCTATGATGCGGCTTCAAAACAGGCGGTCATCAGCGCCGCCGGTAGCTTTACTACCCTGAACCTGACGCTGGCTGCGCTGCCGCCAAGCGTCGTCGGCAGCGCGCCGGTTGACCAGGCCGTGGACGTTCCACTTGCCGGCACGGTCACGATTACCTTTTCCGAGCCAGTCGCGCCGCTGTCTACTGTCAACGCGCTTGTGCTCTCTACGGCCAGCGGGCCGGTCAATGGCGCGGGCACGCTGTCGCCTGATGGCCTGGTTTTGACCTACCGGCCCAATGCGCTATTGGCGTCGCAGACGACCTATACCGCGACCCTGGCGGCTTCGGTCACCGATCGCAGCGGCAATCCCATGCTCGCACCGTACGTGATCACATTCCGCACGGTCGACGTAACGCCGCCGCCGCGGCCCGAGCCTGGCCAGATCCAGGCCACGATCCCGAACGAGAACGGCATCAGCTTCGTCACAGGCTCACCTGGGACGGCTGAGCCTGGCCAACCGGTGCGCGTACGCGTTGTGCGCAACAGCGCGGATACCACGGTCCTGGCCAATGACGACGGCAGCTTCCAATTGGAAGTTCAGGCCTTGCTCTCTGATAAGCTTGTGCTCTTCATCCATGATGGCGCCGGCAATATCACAGAGGTAGCTGTGCCGCGCTTTGAGAATCCTGACGGCAGCGTGGTGGTTGGCAGCGAGGGTGGCATTGTCTCTGCCCCGGATGGCAGCTACGCCGAAGTCGAGCCTGGCTCGCTGCCCGATGGGACGGTGGTGAAGGTAACGCCCATCACCGAGGTCGAGCTGCCGGCTGCCGCGCCCGTAGAGTTTCCCTTCCTGGCCGGCGTCCGGTTGGATCTGGGACCGATTACGCCCACGCACTATATCGATCTGGCTGTGCCTGCGCCGCCTGACGCGCGCGTAGTCGACATCGTCCTGGTGACGCAGCCGATCACGCTGCCCAACGGCACCGTCGCGTGGAAGCTCATCGATCGCGCCCACCTGGAAAACGGCAAATATGTGACGGCCTCACCGCCGTTCCCGGGCGCCCTTGCCAGTGCCACCTACTCCTTTTTCCGGCCGGCCTACATTATCGAGCCGGGGCCGGACGGCATTTTGCAGACCGAGCCACGCTTCGCCAGCGACGATGAGGTCGAACAGCGGCCACATCCAGACGGTGGCACCTACGAGGTCATTGTCGGCGGCAGCGACGGGAAGCTGCAGACAAGCCCAAGAGAAAGCTCCGACGATGTGCGCCGGACAGAGTGCATGAGCTTTGTCTCCATGAGCTCGAGCTTCAAGCTAGAGGTGCAGATCTTCACGCCCATGGTGCCGCCATTCATCGTGCCTTCGTCGGGTATCGACCAGGTCACGCTGGTTGGCTACTGTAACCAACCGTTGGAAGTGCAGGTAGTCGATTCCGGCACGGGCGAGCTGCTGGAAGCCATCAGCGTGACCGCGCCTGCCGCACGCAACGAGATCCTTTATCCCGGGAATGGCCTGACCGACGACCATGAGGCTCCTTTCGTTGTGGGCACCATCCTGCCTACCAACATGATCGAGCAGTCGCCTGAGGTTTATCTCAAGTTCAATGAGGCGATGCTGGCAGAGACGTTGGTCAACAATTTTAAGGTGCGCGACAGCCGGGGCTATGCGGTGGCCGGTGCCGTGGACGTGCTCTTTCGTAACACGGTGGCGGTCTTCCGGCCGCGCGTGGCGTTCCGCCTGGATGAGGAATTCACTATCGATCTGACCGGTGTCACCGACTTCGCCGGCAACCCGGTGCAGAGCGCGCCGTTGAAATTTAAACGTACCGCACCCCATAGTCTCGGTGAATTCCGTGATAGTCCGGAGATCTTCGACGCGCTGGCTGTGTGCGCGGATCAGAACGATCCAGACAGCTGTGCCATCAGCCCCAGGGACGTGGCCACGCTGGGCAATACAGCCTTCCTGGCCAACGGTCTGGGCTGGCCGTACCAGTACTATAAAGATCAGGTGAACCAGCGGCGCATCGCGGTGCTGGATACCTCCAACCCCACCGCGCCCAAGATCATCGGCTGGTACCGGACTGTTACGGTGCCGCGCTCGGTGGCCGTGCTGCCGGATGTGGCTTTCAATTACATAAGCGTCGATGGGAGCAACGCGCGCTTCGAGGGCGATCTGCTGATCGTAACCGGCGGCGGCATTGGCGGCAACACCAGTGCGCGGCTCGAGATCTATGACGTGACCGCGTGCTTCCAGCGTACCCCGGGCGTGACCAACTGTCTGGACGAGTCCTTGCAGCCCTTCAAGGGCGCCAAGTTCATGTCCACCGGTCTGAACAACACGCAATATCAGGGCGTGCCGCCTGATCCCGGCTCCGCAGCGGAGCTGGAGATTCTTCACCAGCGCGTCATCAAGCAAAGTGACGAAGCGGGCCCACAGCGCCAGGACACCGTCATTGCTTACTCTGTGATCGTGCCCGTTGGCATTGTTGCGGTCGATATCACCAAGGCGTTCAACGCTGGTAGCACGAAGCCGGACCGGTACGCCATCGATGGTCTCTATCGTGGCGACTTCTACGATCTATCTGTCGTCAAGAATCTCGTGGTCGCCGGAGAGAATCCCAGCAGCGGCTCACCCAAGATGCGGGTGTTCGATGTGTCGCTGGTGCCATTGGAGGAAGTGCCGGTGCCGCGCGCGTTCCGCGTCGCAACCGGTGAAAACTTCATTGTCGATCTCGACAACGACGGCAACCTGGGCGCAGGGGAAGACAACGACAACGATACCATCACTGGTCGCGATGAGCTCTTCGATCTCGCCTTTGTGACCAGCGGTGGGCGGGCGACCACATGGGGACGCGGCGACCTGTATGTGCTCGACCTGAGCAAGCGCACGGACCTGCAGCACCCTGAGCCGCTGCGCGACGCGGACAATCTAAGCGAAGACCCGCGCATCATCTCCCGCATCCCACTGCCGGGACCGGCCTTTGACGTCTGTATCGATATGCTGTCGCAGCTGGCCTATGTCGCACTCGATGGCGTTGGCCTGGCTGTGGTGGACCTGTCGCACCTGACGGGCGTGATTCGCGATGGCCAGTCAGGGCGCTGGCTGATAGACGACAACGGCGACTTTGTGGACGATCGTGTCCTCTATATCTTCCGCCATGAGACGCAGCCGGTCCAATACCTGTTGGGCTTCGACTGTCGCGACCCCAACCTGGCCGAGGACCCCAATGCCAACCAGCGGCCGGCCTATGCGCCCGCGCAGCCGGGCACGCTCGTCCTGAACTGGGAGCAGACCGGCAGCCAGATCCTCGGTAACTTCGCGGTGATCGCCGAGTCGCCGGTAGTGATCAAGAGCGACTATGACCTGGTCAACCAGGCGGTCTGCGAGCCCCTGGAGTATCTGGAGTTCTTCCTGAGCCATCCGGCCACGGTGACGGTAACCATCGACGGCGCCGTGATCAAGGTGGATGAGGACTTTGTGGAGCCGGAGAATGACCAGGTAGACGAAGGGCTCATCGACTTTGCCAACATCCGTCTGGCGGCCGGCGCGCACCGGTATCCCATTCCGGTCGATGCCGTAACCGACATGGGCGACCATCCGTTCCAGGTGAAGGCGGTCTTCATGCCGGGCGATCCGGGTGTCGTGATGACGGCCGACGGCATCGTGCGCCATGAGCTGTCCATGAAGGCAAACCTGCCCATTGGCCACACCATGGTCAAGAATGTCGACCTGTGGGATGGCCATCTGGTGCACAGCAGCCAGGATATCCGGATCCCGGGTCGGGGCC
This sequence comes from Caldilineaceae bacterium, assembly GCA_019455155.1. Classification (GTDB taxonomy): domain Bacteria; phylum Chloroflexota; class Anaerolineae; order Caldilineales; family Caldilineaceae; genus JACFMY01. Next base: position 595 of record JACFMY010000358.1, on the reverse strand, counting down.
CGAGTCTGGAGTTCAACCGCACCTACAGCAGCGGCGGCGTGGAGTTTAGCGGTCTGCTGGGTGCGGGCTGGAGCCATAATCTGAACGTCCGTCTGGTCTACGACAACTGTGGCAAATACGTGGTCATCGGCGGCGAGGGGTCAGGCAACGCCTTCACCAATCCCCAGCGCGACGATGCCAAGCGGCAGCTCTATTCCAGACCGGGATTTGTGCTGGACGAGAATGTCGAGTTCTTCCAGCCCCAGATCGGCTATCACTCGACGTTGGTGCGCGATCCGGACGACCTGAACAAGTTCGACTTCTTCACCAAGTCCTTTGTCCGCTACCACTTCGAGCGTGAGGGCATGTTGCCAGGCGAGGTCTACACCCTGCGCTTCATTGAAGACGCCAACGGCAACCGCCTGACCTTTGACTATGTGAGCGGCGACCAGGACCCGACGACGTTGGACAACGTGACCGACGATGCCGGCCGCAAGCTGCGCTTCCACTACGCGTTGGTGGCCGACAGCATGCGGATCGTCAAGGTAGAGGGCATTGTCAGTCCCGATCCCAACCTGCCCAGTGCCGCGCCCAATATCGAGATGCTCTACGGTTA
>JACFMY010000357.1 GCA_019455155.1 Caldilineaceae bacterium | reverse complement strand
TGGTATGTTGTGCATTGTTCAGGAGTCAGCCGGAAGGCCATGTCGGACTTGCCAATCACGTCGCTGCGGTTGACGCCGTAGAGACTTAGAGCGGACTGATTGACAAAGACTACGCGCCCATCAGCGTCCTTGGCCAACACCAGATTCGGATTTGTATCCAACAGCCGGTAGAGGAAGAGGCGATCGGCTTCTTTGGCGTCGATACGGGCACGATAATTATCAATGTGCATGCCGATGTAGGCCACGGTACTGCTGACCGCGAGCCAGACGGGCAGCAGGCTTGAATCTATGGGCGCGGAGGAAAAGCTCAGGCCCGCAAAGACGTCCCCTGTGAGGGCTGCGAGCACCCACCAGCGGGTCTTTGCGCTTTGGAATACCGCGACCGGGAAGAGGGGAATGCACAGGGCGAGCTGCCACACATAATACGGTAGAAGCTGCGACACAAAGCCGGCTGTGGCAAGAGCAGACCAGACGGCGTACAGGATAATCGTTGTATAGGGCAGATCTAACCAACGTCGCAAATCTGAGCTCTGCATCTTTCTGGCCGGCCTCCTGTTGAATTGCTAGGGTTCGCCACTCCTGGTATGTGGGATGGCTCGTCTACTGGCTAGAATACGGACATAGCGCTGCAGAGAGCACACCCGGGGATCGAACCCGCTCCAGTCTATCACGAAAACAATTCGTTCCCAGGAGACAGTCGTCGTATTTCTGTATCAAAATCTAGATATTTCAGAGCATAAAACCTTTTGTTTCGTCGTGAAGCAAAAGGATTATGGGTTCAGATTGTTCGACAAAGCGAGTCAAATTCGCCAGATAGTTGGCACAGCAGGCGCCTTGCGCAAAACGAAGGGTGAGAAGGTTGGCAAGGCTATGTGGGGGGAACGCGCCGGTGGCAGCGGAAAGGCAACGCTGCTGGTCATGCTAGTACGGTCTTCGTGAGTAAGGCGCCCGAACAAAAACACCTTAGCTCGGACGGGCTAAGGTGTTTTGATCTGGCTGGGGGACAGGGATTCGAACCCCAACTGCCTGATCCAGAGTCAGGTGTTCTGCCGATTAAACTATCCCCCACTACTTTCTCTGGCAAGATACCCGGAGGAGCATCAATGTCCGTTGAGCAGAACCATCAGTCAGATTTTTCGATTCTACCTACTTTTGGTGCCGTTGGCAAATTTCCAGAGTGGTCAGGTCTATTTTTTGCTGGGGTGACAGCCGGCAAACGATGGGGCGCGGCGCCGGCCTAGCCTGCGGCACTTTGTACCTGTCGAGATCAGCGCCCTAATCACACAAATTCCCGAGCCGCCTCAAACAGCCTGCGTCGCATACGTGCGCAGGGTTTCGGTCGCATTGGCCAGGCGTCGCAGCGTTTCCTCCCGCCCCAACACCACCATACTCTCAAAGAGCGGCGGCGATACCGTCTTGCCGGTGATGGCCACGCGGAAGGGCGCAAAGAAACTGCCTACCTTGATGCCCATGGCCTCAGCCCTGGCGCGAAAGGCTGCTTCCAGCGACGGTTCGTCAAACGGCTCGAGCTCCCGGATCAGCGCAGTACCCGTCTCCAACACCTCCACACTCTGGGCCGGAGTCAGCTTCTTGCCCACCAGCGCCGCCGGATCCGGATAGGTGATGGCCTCCGCGCGGGCAAAGGCCCAGTCAACGAGCGTTGTGGCGTCGGTCAGGTACTTCATGCGCTCCTGGATGAGCGGGATCAGCTGCTCCAGGCGGGGATCGGCGGCAAGCGTCTCCTCCGGCATGCCCAGGGCAGGGGCCAGATAGGGAACCAGCTGCTGCCTGAGCTCCGCCGGCGCCATCTGCCGGATATAGACCCCATTCAGCCACTCTAGCTTTTTGTAGTCCACCGCAGTCGCCTTGGCCGATATGTCAGCCACGTCGAAGCGGGCAATGGCCTCTTCCCGTGTAAAGACCTCGCGCTCGCCGTCGAAGCTCCACCCCGTATTGGCCAGGAAGTTGAAGACGGCGTCGGCCAGGTAGCCCTCGGCCATGAGGTCGGAGACAAAGACCGGCATCTCGCGGCCATCTACGATGGGCTTGCGCTTGCTCATCTTGCCCTTGCCGCTGGGATCCAAAATCACCGGCAAATGCACGAAATACGGGCATTGCCAGCCCAGAGCAGCGTAGAGGAGCGTGTGGAGGGGCGCCGACGGCAGCCACTCTTCTCCACGCAAGATGTGGGTGATCTCCATCAGGTGGTCGTCCACGACAACGGCCAGGTGATAGGTGGGCATGCCGTCGCTCTTGAGCAGCACCGGGTCGACCGGAATGCGGCGGTTGTCCACGGTCACATCGCCGCGTACGACGTCATGGACGGTCGTGACGCCCTCCAGCGGCACGGCAAAGCGCACCACCGAAGTGCGGCCTTCAGCCTCGAACGCGGCGCGCGCCGCGTCCGTCAGCCAGCGATGGCGGCGATCATATTCCTTGCCCTGGCGCCTCAGCTCTTCCAGCTCCGCCGCAGTCGTATAGCAGCGATAGGCCTTGCCTTCCGCGATGAGCTGCCCGGCATATTGCTGGTAGATGGCCTTGCGCTCGCTCTGCACATAGGGCGCGTGGGGGCCGCCAATATCCGGGCCCTCGTCCCAGTTCAATCCCAACCAGCGCAGGCTGTGCATGAGATTGGTGAGGCTCTCCGGGTTATAGCGCTTCTGGTCCGTATCCTCAATGCGCAGGATAAACTGGCCGCCCGTGTGGTGTGCGTAGAGCCAGTCGAAGAGCGCTGTGCGCAGCCCACCAAGGTGCAAAAAGCCGGTTGGACTCGGCGCAAAGCGCACACGGGCCGGTGCGGTTGCGTGCGACATAAAGTGATAATCCTCTCTACCAGCTTACCACGCCTTCAATGCTCTAGGCGTCAAGTTTCTGCTTCAATATTGCCTGGACAGTCTTCGGATTGGCGCGGCCGCCGGTGACCTTCATGACCTGGCCGGTGAACATGCCCAGCAGGCTGACCTTGCCATCCTTGTATTCGGCGACCTTGTCCGGCAGCGCGGCCAGCACCTGATTAACGATGGCCGCGAGCTGTGCTTCGTCCACGGTCTGGTCCAACCCCAGGCGAGCCACAATCGCCTTGGGGCTGCCGCCGCCGGCACTCATCTCGGCGTAAACGCTCTTGGCCGCCGCGGTCGTGATGGCGCCGTCGTCGATGAGCTTGACGAGCTCGCCAAGTTGGGCGCCGGTATAGGGCAGCTCGGCGACAGTGCGGTCCTTTAGCTCGCGGAGCACTTCGTTGTTGACCCAGTTGGCCACGCTGCGCGCGTTGTCGTGCACAGCCAGGGCTGCCTCAAAGAAGTCGGCAATGGCCAGGTCGCCGGTCAGCACGTCAGCTTGTTCGGGCGCCAAACCTAGCGCGTCGATGTAGCGATCGTGGCGTCTGGCCAGCTCCGGATTCTCCTCACGGAGACGGACACGTTCATCAGAGATGGAGCCGGTGGCAAAGACCGGTTCGGGTTCGGCAGCCTGCGGGGAAGCCGCCGCTTCCTTGAGTGCCGGCGCGGGCTGCGCAGCAGCCAGCTTGTTGCTGTAGGAGTCAGGCAATTCTACGATGCGGTTGAAGACAAGCGCGCCCGGCTCGGAGTCAGGATCGACAATAAAATAGCCGTGGCGGAGAAACTGGTAGCGACTCTCCGGCGCGGCGCCGGCCAGGCCCGGCTCCAGCATGCAGCCACGGAGGATCTCCACCGACCGTTCGTTCAGATAGTCCTTGAAGGTCTTGCCCTCCTCCACATCATCCGGATTGGTTACCGTAAAGAGACGGTCGTAGAGCCGCACCTCGGCCTCGATGACGTGGGCAACCGAGACCCACTGAATGGCAGTGCTGCGCCTGCGCCGGGCGCCGGTTGGCTTGCCCAACGAGTCGGGATCGTAGCTGCAGCGCAGCTCCAATACCTCCCCCGTGGCGGGGTCCTTCACCACTTCGTCGCAGCGAATGAAATAGGCATGGCGCAGACGCACTTCGCTGCCCGGCGCCAGCCGTGTCCAGTCGGCCGGCGGCTCCTCGGCGAAGTCGGTCCGTTCAATATAGACCTCGCGCGTGAGCGGGACCTGGCGTGTGCCCTCTTTGTCGATGTCCCGGGGCCAGAATGAGGCTTCGAGCCACTCGACCTTGCCGGCCGGATAGTTGGTGATGGTGACCTTGAGGGGGCGTAGCACCGCCATGACGCGCGGCGCACGTGCGTTCAGGTCATCGCGAATGGCATCCTCCAATACTTCGAACTGCACCCTGCTGTTGGTCTTGTCCACACCAATGCGCTGGCAGAAGAGGCGAATACCTTCCGGGGTATAGCCGCGGCGACGAAGACCGGCGATGGTGGGCATGCGCGGGTCGTCCCACCCTGTCACATGGCCTTCATCGACCAGCTGCAGCAGTTTGCGCTTGCTCATGACCGTGTAGTCGAGATTCAGGCGAGCAAACTCATACTGGTGCGGCCGCGGTTCCTCAAAGAGGTTGTCGCCGAGCCAGTCATAGATGGCGCGGTTGTTTTCGAACTCCAGCGTACAGATCGAGTGGGTGATACCTTCGATGGCATCCGACAGCGGGTGAGCGAAGTCGTACATGGGGTAGATGCACCAGTCGTCGCCCGTGCGGTAGTGGGTGGCGTGACGGATCCGGTAGAGGAGCGGGTCGCGCATCTTCATGTTGTCGGCGGCCATGTCCCCTTTTGCGCGCAGCACATGGGCGCCGTCTGGGAATTCTCCGTTGCGCATGCGCTCGAAGAGGTCGAGATTCTCGGCCACCGAGCGGTTGCGGTAGGGGCTCTCGCGACCAGGTTCCGTGACCGTGCCGCGATAGGCGCGGATCTCCTCCTCGCTCAGACTGTCCACATACGCTTTGCCGTCCTTGATCAGCTGTACGGCAAACTGGTAGAGCTGCTCGTAATAGTCCGAGGCAAAGAAGAGCTTGTTCTGCCAGTCATAGCCGAGCCAACGTATGTCGCGCATGATCGCTTCGACGTATTCCATGTCCTCGGTCTCGGGGTTGGTGTCGTCGAAGCGCAGATGGCAGACGCCGCCAAAGTCCTCCGCCACGCCGAAGTTCAGGGCGATGGATTTGGCATGGCCAATGTGCAGGTAGCCGTTGGGCTCAGGCGGGAAGCGCGTGACAACACGGCCATCATAGGTGCCGCTCTCGGTGTCTTTCCACACGATATCCCGGATGAAATCGAGCCCTTCTCTGCGCGCCGGTGTTGTCGTCGCCATATAGTTGTTCGTCATGATGGATTTCTTCGCCACTTTGATGCCAATGGTTGCGCGCCCAGCGGATCTTCGCCCGGCTGCCAGCCCTACGGGCAACGACCGCAGGGTGGGCGCATATCGTGTATGAATAACACGGGCACTGGATTGTGTCAAAAAAGGGGGGGTGAATCAGCCTGGAGAAATTACAGGCCCGCGGCGGGCGAAGGCTCGCCAATAAAGGTGCGCACCTGCATGGCCAGCCGGCCAAAGGCTTCCGTGGAGGTCATAGCCAGATCCCGCGGGCGCGGCAGATCGATGGCCACTTGGGCCACAATGCGGCCCGGCCGCTCACTCAATACCAACACCCGGTCGGCAAGTAATACCGCTTCGGTGATGCTGTGCGTGACCATGAGGATGGTCATCTCCTGGGCGGCGTGCAGGCGCAGTAGCTCCATGTTCAACCGCTCACGCGTGAGCGCGTCCAGCGCGCCAAAGGGTTCATCCATGAGCAGGAGCTGCGGATTGTGAATGAGCGTGCGCGCCAGGACGACCCGTTGGTTCATACCGCCGGACAGCTGGCGCGGGTACGCGTGCTCAAAGCCTTTCAAGCCCATGAGATCGAGCAGCGCCCGTGCCCGCTCCCGATCCTGCTTTGTCACGTTCCTTTGCTGAATTTCCAATGGGAGCAATACATTCTGCAAGACCGTGCGCCAGGGCATGAGGTTGGTTTTCTGGAAAACAAAGCCGATCTCGGCGCGCGGTCGATCGTGGGGCTCCCCTGCAAACCACATCTTGCCGCCGTCCGGGGCGACCAGGCCGCCGATGATGCGCAGCAGGGTGCTCTTACCGCTGCCGCTGGGACCCACCAGGCAGAGAAACTCGCCCCGCTCCAGACTGAAGCTCACAGGCTGGAGCGCCTGGAGGGGCCTGGGCCCCTCCCCAAAGGTCTTATTGATACTATCTACAACTAGAAGCGCCATTACTTTCGATCCTACTCGAGATCCTACTCGGCAAGGAACTCATTGGTGTAGAGCGTGTCCGCCGCAACCAGGGTGTCGACCAGGCCGATACGCTGCATGAACTCGGCTGCGGTCTGCCAATCCTCCGGCCGGGTAGCGCCGGGTTGGGCGCCGGGCGCATATGTCCAGTAAGGCAGCGACGCATCGAACACCGCGCGGTTGGCGGCCTCGTTCTCGCCACCCGCCTCAGGAACATATTGGAGCGCGATTTCGAAGGCTTCGTCGGGATGATCCAGAGTATAGCGGATGGCGCGCAGCGTGGCGCGAACCATCTTCTTGACCAGATCAGGCTGTTGGGCGATGGTCGTTTCGTTGGTCACAAGGCCATTGGCAGGGATGACCAGGTAATCGTCCAGCCTGATCTCAGTGGTGGCGATGCCAGCCTGTGCCAAAACCACCGGGCCATTCACACCGTAGTCCACGGCCGCGTCAACCGTCCCTTCACTGACCGCGGCCGCCTGGGTGAAGCCAATGCTTTCCAGCTGAATATCCTG
>JACFMY010000356.1 GCA_019455155.1 Caldilineaceae bacterium | reverse complement strand
CTTGGGCAGAATGCGCTCCTGGGAAAGCCAGAATCTGACCTGCCCAATATTGAGCTGTTCGGGGTTCAGCTTGATCTGGATTGTGCGGTCGCCAGTCGCGACCATCTCCGTGACGTAATCCCAGAAGAGGCTGTAGTCCAGGTCGTCGTGAGTCTTCGCCAACTCGAACGAGAAGACCACATCGTCGACGGTCAACGGGGTTCCGTCCTGCCAGGCAGTACCATCCTGTAGGGTGATTTCCATCGTTGTGTCGTCGACCATGGTCAGCTCTTTGGCAAGCAGTGGATCAAGCTCACCAGTAGCTACGTTGAACGCAAACAGATTCTCGTAGAGCAGCATGTTCGGACCGCCGCCCGGCCAGGTTATGTTCGGGGCTAACGGGTTGAACGTAATGAAAGGACCCCATTGCAGACCGGCCACGTAGAGCGTTTCATTGCGCGGTAGCTGGCCCGGAGCAGCGGGCGCCGCGGCAGGGGCCTCGCCCGGAGCCGTCGGTGCCGCGGGAGCGGCACAGCCTGCAAATGCCAGGACCAGCACCATTACAACGCTGAACACCTGTAGAATCCGGCTGTTCATAGATATATTCTCCTTGTAGAAATTTGGTAGAGATTAAGAGTGGGCCGCACCTGAATCAACCTAGGAATCAGGCAGCAGTTCCAAAACAAGCCGATCCTTCTCGTAGATCCAAATCCAGCAATGTCGTATATAACGGAGGTACGCCGTCAAGACCAGAACGGCGCAACACAGACCGTCATAAGCATCACAGCGAATCTCTATCGCAAGCGAAAGATAGGTTGAAGAGCATAGTTGAGCTAACAGACAGCCTCAAATGGGGTGCGCTTAGGGTAGCTTCGCCTCACTCTTGCTTTGCAAACTACCAGAGTTGGCTGCCGTCCATGCATGTGGACGTACAGAACATTCCCCTGATAGAAATAATAGGCGAAAACATTGGCAATTGAGACCTGTTGATGGTTTCAATTATATTCTTTTTTCTCAGAGACCGTCAAGGCTAATAAACGAAATTTCGTAGGGTCGCACGTTGCTCAAATCGGCTAACAAAACCTCACAAATGGGGTAGAATAGGTGGGCAGTAACACAAACGGCAGTCGATCGCGGATGCCATCCAGCTTATTTAGCTCCTCTGCTCAAACAGCAGCAAAACCATGTTGTTGGGCCTTGCAGTTGCCTACGAACCGCACTGCGTCGACCCCGTGAAAACCAAACCCTTACTGTAAACGGTTCCTTTAAGCAGGAAAGGAAATGATGATGAATATCCAGTCCTTAGCCGGCCAATGGCACTTTCGACAGGCTGGCACTGCAGAATGGCTGCCGGGGTCAGTACCTGGCGGCGTCCATACAGATCTCATTGCTTTGGACAAACTGCCCGATCCGTTCGTCGCCGACAACGAAAAGCAGGTGATGTGGGTGGCGGAACAGGACTGGGAATACCGGCTTCGCTTCACCCCAGATGCGGCAGTGGCAAAGGAGGATAAGGTCTTTCTAGTCTGTGACGGCCTGGATACCCTGGCCGAAGTCACGTTCAATGGCCAGAACCTGGGCAACACGGACAATATGTTCCGGCAATATCGTTGGGAGGTGAAAGATCTGCTCCAGGCAGGCGAGAACGAGCTGGCGATCCTCTTCCGCTCGCCAGTGCGCTACATTACCCAGGAGCAGGCGCGCCGTCCCCTGCGCGGGGTTACGCAAGCCATCGAGGGCAATCCGCACATCCGTAAGGCGCCCTGCCAGTTTGGCTGGGACTGGGGCCCACAACTGCCGCCCATTGGTATCTGGCAGGATATCCGCCTGGAAGGACGCAGCGCCGCGCGGCTGGCCGACGTCCATCTGCGCCAGGCCCACGAACATGGCAGCGTTGCCGTGTCCGCGGCCCTGGCAGTGGAGCGTTGGCGGGATGCGCTCCTCAAGGCTACATTGCGCGTCATCGCGCCGAACGGTGAGACACAGGAGGTCGTGGAGACGCTACACGACAGCCATGCCACGCTCGCCCTGGCCGTGACCAACCCACAGCTCTGGTGGCCCAATGGCTATGGGCCCCAGCCGCTCTACCAGGTAGAGGTACTCCTGGAACAGGGCGATACCATGGTAGACCACCGCACGTTCCAGCTTGGTCTACGCACCATTGAGCTGCGGCAGATGCCAGATGAATGGGGCAAATCCTTCACCTTTGCCGTCAACGGCGTCCCCATATTCGCTAAAGGCTCCAACTGGATTCCAGCCGACTCGTTCCCCACCCGGTTGACCGATGCCTTTCTGGAGCAGCTTATCCGCGACGCAGCCGCGACGCACCAAAACATGCTGCGTGTCTGGGGAGGCGGCTTCTATGAGGAAGAGCGCTTCTACGACCTCTGCGATCGCTACGGCATCCTCGTCTGGCAGGATTTCATTTTCTCGTGCGCCATCTATCCGCTGAACGACGCGGCCTTCCTGGAAAATGTGCGCGTCGAGGTGGAGGAAAACGTACGGCGGCTGCGCCATCGGGCGAGTCTTGCCCTGTGGTGCGGCAACAACGAGATGGAATGGGGTTGGGAGAGCTGGGGCTGGGCCAAACCAGCCATGACAGCTGAGCAAATGGCAGCCTTGCAGGAGCTGGCCGCCAGCTTTCCGCCGGTCCGGCTGCTCCTGGAGGCAGCGGCCAACATCAACGTACTCGATGGCTGGGAAGAGCTCAAGGCCGCCTACGATCGCTTCTTCCACGAGCTGTTGCCCACGTGGGTAGCGGCGTTGGACCCAGATCGAGCCTATTGGCCGAGTTCGCCGTCATCCGACACCCCCTTCCGAAACGTCAACGGCCAGGAGCAGGGCGATGCCCACTATTGGGATGTGTGGCATGGGCGCAAGCCGTTCACTGCCTATCGCGATCAGTACCCCCGTTTCATGAGCGAGTTCGGCTTCCAGGCGCTGCCGCCGTTGGCCACAATTCGCACCTATGCCGCTAAGGCCGACTGGAACATGACCTCCTACATCATGGAGCACCACCAACGCAACCAGGCAGGGAACGGGCTGATCATCGCGCAAATGACCGACAACTATCGCATGCCCACAGACTTCCCGTCCCTGGTCTACACGAGCCTTGTCCTCCAAGCAGAAGGGATCCGCTACGGCGTGGAGCATTGGCGGCGCCACTGCAACCGGGTCAGCGGCACCCTCTACTGGCAGTTAAACGATTGCTGGCCGGTGGCATCCTGGTCAAGCCTGGACTACTTCGGCCGCTGGAAGGCGCTCCAGTATGCGGCGCGGCGTTTCTACGCGCCGGTCTTGCTCTCCCTCTACGACCACGACGCTCAGATAGAGGTTCACGTCACCAACGATCGACGCGAGGCGTGGAGCGGAACTGTGCGTTGGACCCTGGAAACGGTCGACGGGGAGATCATTGGACGTGGAGAAGAGATCGTCAATGCCCGCCAACAGGCAGACACCACTATCTGCACATTGGACTTTAGGGAGCAGGTGAACGACGGCAACCAGCGGCGGCTGGTCTTCGTCTGCGAGCTTCACCATGGTGCAACGCTGGTGGGGACCAGTCTTGCGACGTTCGTGCCCAATAAGCACCTGGAACTGGCCGATCCACAGATCGTCGCCACTGTGCGCCAGGAGGGCGAACAGCTTGTCATCGAGCTAACCGCCCCCACACTGGCTCGCTTCGTAGAGCTTTCTCTCGACGGTGCGGACGCCGTGTTCAGTGACAACTACTTTGACCTGCCCGCGCGACGTTCTCGCAGCGTCACCACCCCGCTCCCGGCCGGCTGGACGCTGCCCCAGGTCCAAGCCGCGCTGCAGGTGCGCTCTCTCTACGACGCGTTTGCGCGCTAGTGGATGACCGGCGAACAAGGATTAGGGACAGATGGATGCGAATGCCCGTTTTGTTGGCGCCCACATCACCTCCCCAATCCTTGTTCGCTGGACCTCTTATCACGTCCGGTAATCCCCATTGATGCGCACATACTCGTAGCTGAGATCCGAAGTCCACACGCTGGCTGCGCCGTCCGCCAAGCCGAGATCGACGCGGACATCAATCTCGGGTTGGGCAAAGATCGTGCTTGCGCGCGCTTCGCTGTAGGGCAAAGGCACACCGCCGGCCACAAGCTGCATTTCACCCAAGCGCTCCGTCGCATTGGCGCCGCCATCGATTGAGAGCGCACAGCGATCTGGTTCTACGCGGATGCCGGCCCGGCCCAAGGCAGCCAATATGCGCCCCCAATTGGCATCACCGCCAAAGAACGCAGTTTTGACCAGCGGGCTTGTGGCGATCGTGTTCGCGGCAGCGTGGGCCTCAGCGTCGCTGGCCGCGCCACGCACGGTCACGGTCACGAACCGGGTGGCGCCTTCACCATCGCGCACGATAGCCTGGGCGAGCTCCGTGCAAAGGTCTGCCAGCGCGGCCACGAAGCGCTGATAGGCGGCACTGCCCCCCTCGACGATCTCCTCGTTATCAGCCAGACTGTTAGCCAGCAGCAGCACCGTATCGTTGGTGCTGGTATCGCCGTCGATGGTAATGCGATTAAAGCTGCCTTCGATGGCCGCGGCTAGCGCGCGCTGCAGCAGCGGCTGGCTGATGAACGCGTCGGTGGCCACCACCGCGAGCATGGTTGCCATATTGGGGTGGATCATACCCGCGCCCTTGGCAATGCCGGTCAGACGTACGCTGCGATCGCCAATGGCGATAGTCCGCGTGGCCAGCTTGGGCCGGGTATCGGTCGTCATGATGGCAGTGGCGGCGTCCTTCCATCCATCGGGCTGGAGCGCGTCGATGACCTGCGGGATGCCTGCCCTGACCTTATCCATCGGCAACTGCACACCGATCACACCGGTGCTCATGACAAAGACAGAATTCTCGTGCGCGCCCAGGTGCAGCGCAGCGAGCTCAGCGGTCTCCTTGGCGTTAGCCATCCCTTGCGGACCCGTGCACGCATTGGCACAGCCCGCATTGATGATCACTGCGTGTATCGCCTCAGGGTTAAACGCCAGCAGCTGCCTGTCAAAGACGACGGGCGCGGCCGGAAAGAGATTGCGGGTAAAGACGCCTGCGGCCCGGCAGGGCACGCGGCTGGCCACCAGGGCCAGATCCGCCGCGCCGTTCTTCTTGATACCCGCCGCGATCCCAGCCACGTCAAAGCCGGTGATTGAGTAGGGTTGATCAGCCATGCAGTTTCGTCCTTATCTCCTAACTCTCAATCCTCAATCGCGCTTGAAATCATCATAATCAATCTCTTCATAGTCGGAGATACCCCGGCCTTCGACCCGGAGCATGGCTTCGACTTTGAGGGGCAGACCAAAGAGCTTGATGAAGCCTTCGGCGTCGGCCTGGTTGTAGACATCGTCCTGGTCGAAGGTCACGTAATCTTCGCGGTAGAGGCTGAAGGGGCTCTTGCGGCCAGCCAGGATGATATTGCCCTTGTAGAGCTTGAGCCGCACCGTACCGGTGATGTACTGTTCCGTGTGATTGACGAACTGGGTGAGCGCCTCGCGCAGGGGTGTGAACCACTGCCCATTGTAAACCAGCTCGGCAAAGCGCAACCCAACCATCTGCTTGAAGTGAAGGGTCTCTTTGTCGAGACAGAGCTGCTCCAGGGCCGCGTGCCCCTTGTACAGCAGCGCACCGCCGGGCGTCTCGTAGACACCGCGGCTCTTCATGCCTACCAGGCGGTTCTCAACAATGTCGACGCGGCCGATGCCATGGCGCGCGCCGATCTCGTTAAGCGACTCCACGATGCCAACCGGTCCGTGGGCAATGCCGTTGACCCGTTCGGGGACGCCCTTGCGGAAATAGATCTCTACATACTCGGGCGTGTCGGGCGCGGCTTCTGGAGCCGTGGTCCACTCAAACATATCCGCGGGCGGCTCGTTCCAGGGATCCTCCAAGGGGCCGCCTTCGTTGCTCAGATGCCAGAGATTGCGGTCCTGGCTGTAGATGCGTTCCATGGTCGCCTTAACGGGCACGTTGTGCTCAGCCGCGTAGTCCAGTGCATCGCGGCGGCCGCGGATGTTCCACTCTCGCCAGGGAGCGATGATGCGGAGGCGAGGGTTCAGCGCCATCACTGTCAGCTCAAAGCGAACCTGGTCGTTGCCCTTACCGGTGGCGCCGTGGGCGATGGCGTCCGCGCCTTCCAGTTCAGCGATCTCGACCAGCTTCTTGGCGATCAGCGGCCGTGCCATGGACGTGCCCAGCAGATAATCTCGCTCGTAGACCGCGCCTGCCTGCATGGTAGGCAAGACATAGTCCGTCAGGAATTCCAGGCGTAGATCCTCCACGTAGCACTTGGTGGCGCCGGAGGCCATGGCCTTTTCTTCCAATCCTGAGAGCTCGTCGGCCTGGCCTAGATTGGCACAGAAACAGATCACCTCGCATTTATAGTTCTGTTTGAGCCACGGCACGATGATGCTGGTATCCAATCCTCCCGAATAGGCCAGCACACACTTTTTCACGGTCGGTTTCGCACTGTTTGGAGTCATAACTGCAGCCCCTTTCCTAAAAAGAAGAGATGACAAAAGCTAACTAGACGCGGAGTAGACCAGTGTAATAACAGGGAAGACAGGCGATCCCCGGTTTAGGACAGCGATCTGGCGTCCTTGATAGACAGCTCAGCAGATTCCCCGCTTCAATTCACAAGGTGAATCGACGTGTGCAGGGCAACAAAAAACGCCACCCGGACGAGCCGGTGTGGCGTGCGGATGCGGCAACACGGTCTGCGCGTGGACTGCACTGCCTGCTACGTCGACGGACGGCGGGCAGCTATGCAGATTCGCGTCCGCA
>JACFMY010000355.1 GCA_019455155.1 Caldilineaceae bacterium | reverse complement strand
AGAGGCCCAGACACCGGTACTCTCATCGGTGAAGACCGGTCCCAACGCGCGCACCTCGTCCCAGGTGGTTGGCACGCTGGCACCCTTTTCATCAAACCAGTCCTTACGATAGAACCAATAGGGCGCCTCCCAGTTGTGCAGGACGCGGTAAAGCTGGCCGTCATAGGTGCTCCACACCTCGTGGTTTTCGACCATAGCAGGGGGGAAGTCATCCCAGAAATCGGCTGGCAACAGCTCATCCAGCGGCAGCATATAGCCGGCCTGGGAGAATGAGGTGACCAGCTCGTCCTCATAGTCCAACACATCGTAGGGACTGGTGCCGGCCTGCACGGCGCTGGCCATGCGTGCCAGCTCGGTTTCTTTGGTGTCGGTGCGCAAAATCACTTCGACTTCAATGCCCGTCCTGTCGGTAAAGCCGGTTTTGGCCACCAGATCCTTGGTGCCCTGTTCGGCCCAACCACCGACGGCGATGCGAACCTTTTGGGCCGCGGCAGCTGGCGCCGCCGGGCCTGCTGGCGCGGGTACACCTGCCGGCGCAGTACAGGCGGCCAGCAGCGCGCCCGTAGCCGTAAAGCCGGCAGCTTTCAGAAAATCGCGGCGGGAAAGATAGCGCTTGTCAGACATGATTCTCCCTCCTCTTAGCGTGAGTGAATACCGGCCGGTAACAAAAACGTACGGATTAAGGGGGACTGGGGAGCGTGGTAATGGAAGACGTCATCCCAAATGGTCGCTGTGGGCGTTGCGGTGTTCGGCGCGCTGAGAGGTAGGATTGGCAGCCCATGGCTTCATTAGTTACCAGAACCTGCTGGCGCGTCACGCCATTGACCGAATGATCGCCGGGCGCGAAAACACGCGAAACCATGGGTACGAAACAGCCTGTAGCCCGCGCGACATCCTGCAGCGTGCATGGCAAGAGCGTGACTCCAAGCTAAAACGCAAACATATTGGGGAGCGAGATTATCCAATATTGTAACAGCAATCGATTTCCAGGTCTATACATGTACACCCACCACGGGCGGCCGCAAGGGCCGCACCCTACGCGGTCCGTAGGGGCGGGGCTTGCCCCCGCCCGCTCGCTACGGCGAGATTTGCCGCGTCCGGTATAATGGTGAAACCACTCCTGCCAGAGAGCCGGCACAAACCGAACTTCACGCCCCTCGTTGACCACAAGGAGATTATCCATGGACCCAGACCTGCTCGCGCGTTACAACTACGACGCGTTCACACCGGAGAACTTTACCCCGTGGATGAATTTCGACCGCAGCCCGGCACTGGGTACGGTCGCACCTGATTTCCCCCTTTGGCCGCTGGAAGGCGGCGAGACACGCCTGAGTGCCCTCTGGGCAGAGCATACTTTCCTGGTCGTCGAGTTCGGCAGCTTCACCTGACCGTACTGTGGGATGGCGTCGCCATCTATGAACGCGCTGGCCGCGCGATTCGCGGCTCACAACGTGGGCTCCATCTTCCTCTATACACACGAAGCCCACCCAGGTGAGTTCTACCCTCACCTGACCTCGATGGAGCAGAAGTACAAACATGCCGCAGCCCTCCGCGATGTGCTCGGCGTGACACGGCCGATCGTTCTCGATTCCCTGGACGGCGCGTGCCACCGCGCATATGGATCCATGCCTAACATGACCTGGATCTTCAACCGCTCTGGCGTCCCCATCTACAAATCGGACTGGACGGACCATCACAGCGTGGCCAATGCCCTGGAATACTTTATCGATGTGGTGGATCGTCGCCGCGCGCGGCAGCGACTGGCGCCCTTTCGGGTGGAACGGTTGGACTACCGGAACCAGGATCAGGAAGCGTTCTACGCAGGGCTGGCACGGAACGGGCCAAAAGCAGTGGAGGAGTTCCGGCAGGCATTTCCCTGACCCAGCAGACGACTCGTCTAGTATCTGACAGCTGCGGCAGGTAAGAAAGGGCTGCGCCACTGCGTCTATTGAGGGAACAAGCCAGCGGCGCGCCCATTCAGCAAGCCCCATTATGGTGACAAGGTCAGGCCAGCCTTGCACCGCGTCTACCGCCTCTGGCCATTGCATCGAAGTCAGCGAGCAACCCAGAACGCACCACTTTCTGGGAGGAAAGAACAGAATTTCGAGAGAGGAAGATATCGTGCCAGTAATTGACACGCCGGTGCGCCCAGCCACAGCGACGAATGGCGCCGCGCCTGCTGAAAACCACACCGTCACCGTGCATCCAATGGATGAGCACAACCAGAAATTGATCGCCAACGCCCATCCACCAGGCTGGCGGAACCCGGAAGCCAGCGGTCGCTACAATCTTGTCGTGATCGGCGCGGGTACGGCCGGGCTGATCGGCGCGCTGGGAGGAGCCGGTCTCGGGGGCAAGGTGGCCCTGATCGAGCGCCATCTGCTCGGCGGTGACTGCCTGAACTGGGGCTGCGTACCCTCCAAGAGCATCATCCGTTCGGCGCGCACCATCGCCGAGCTGCGCCGCGCCGCGGAAATGGGTGTCCACGTGCCCGCGGATGTACGGGTCGACTTCGGCGCCATCATGGCGCGGATGCGCAGCCTGCGCGCCGAGATCAGCCATGACGATTCCATGAGCCGGCTCACGCGCGACGGCGTCGAAGTTTTTCTGGGCGAAGCGAAGTTTACAGGCGAAGACACGATTGAGGTTTTCGACGGCAAGCGCCGCCAGACGCTCCATTTTGCCAGGGCGCTCATCGCCACCGGCGGGCGGGCGCGCACCTTGCCTGTACCCGGCCTCGCCGAAGCGGGCTATCTCACGAATGAGACACTTTTCCAGCTGACCGAGTTGCCCCCGCGCCTGGCCGTGATCGGCGCGGGACCTATCGGAGTCGAAATGGCCCAGGCATTTGCCCGCTTCGGTGCAAAGGTCACAATGCTGATCAAGGATGGGCAATTCCTGCCGCGCGAGGACCGCGACGCGGCGGCCATTGTACAGCAGGTCTTCACGCGGGAGGGGGTGGAGCTCATCTTCGACGCAACTCTGCAGGAAGTCACGCGCCATGGCGGCGCCAAGGTGCTACACTACACCCGCAACGGCGCGCCGGCACAGCTCGAAGTGGACGACATTCTGCTCTCCGTTGGCCGCGTGCCCAACGTCGAGGGCCTTGATCTGGATGCAGCAGGTATTGCATCCGGCGAGACAGGGATCGAAGTGGATGACACGCTGCGCACCACAAATCCCAGGGTCTATGCTGCCGGCGACGTGGCGGTCGAGCATCACTTCACACACATGGCTGACGCCACCGCGCGCATTGTCCTGCAGAACGCACTGTTCCCCGGCCCCAAAAAGAAGGTCAGCGATCTCGTGGTGCCGTGGACGACCTACACCGATCCCGAAGTGGCGCACGTTGGCATGTATGCCCACGAGGCCGAAGCCGCGGGCATCCCCATTGAGTCCTTCCAGAAATCACTGGCTGAGGTCGATCGCAGCCGCACCGACGGTGAAACCGAGGGCTTTGTCAAGGTGCATGTGAAGAAAGGGACGGATCAGATTGTGGGCGCCACCATTGTGGCAACGCAGGCCGGGGAGATGCTCAACGAGATCACACTGGCCATGGTGGCAGGCCTGGGGCTGAAAACGCTCTCTACGGTGATCCACCCCTACCCTACGCAGTCAGAGGCCATCAAAAAGGTGGCTGACACCTACAATCGCACAAGGCTGACACCGCGCATCAAACAGCTCTTTCAGCTCTGGCTCAATTGGGCGCGGCGCTGACAAACCAGCGGTGGCGCAACATGGAGGCAGCGCGAGGGTCCAGTCTGCGCTGCCTCCATGTTGGTAAATCTGCGTGGAGCTGTGGGGTCCCTGCGTGCACCGGCTAGGCCGGCGTACGCAGCTAGGCCTCTTGGGCCAGTTCAAGGAGCGCCAGCACCGTCTGCCAATTGCGCATGGTACTGGTGGTCTTGAGCCTGGAATCAAAGTATTGGTTGGTCAGCCGGGTGCGCGCGACGCCGTTGGGGCAAAACAGAAACAACTCGCGCCCGCGTACCACGAACCGGTCAGGGGGTGAGCGGTCAGGATCTAGCGCCGCGATTTGGGACGGCTCGGGCTCATCCAGCAGGAAAACGACGTGGAGCGCCCGCGTACCGGCCGTCTCGGCGAGGTACGGATTATTGTGCGCGACGTCGACCAACTCGGCTCTGGTGCGCGTCACAACCGGGGACGAGATACCGAAGTCAGCGGAGATGGCCGCCGCGACCAGCGCGGGCACACGCGCGGCCAGGGAGGGTTCTGCCCGAAAGACGACGTTGCCGCTCTGAATATAGGTCTGCACCGCGCGGCAGCCTATCCCCAGAAAGATGGCGGCCAGATCCGCCATAGGCAGGCGATTCTTGCCACCGACATTGATGCCCCGTAACAACGCGATGTGGACATCTTCCACTGTGTGCTGTTGGCCGTCGTTGTTGGTCATTTCCGTGCTCCCGCTCTCTGCATCCTACAGTCTGTGACATCGTCCATAGCCTGGTCCCTTCCTGGCGAGCCATTCCTCCCGTAGGGGCGGGGCTCGCCCCCGCCCGCCGCACATCTTACCTGTGGCGCTTGTCACGCCAAGCGCGCCACCAACCCACGGGCGTCCGCAAGGGCCGCGCCCTACGATGATGTACGGGGTTTTCATCACCATCATAGAACATATGTCCTACCGTGTCAAAGGACGTTGCAGATTCTTGTTGCGGCATCGTCTTGCTTCCCCCGCGCCACCCCGGTAAGATATGAGTTATCTTATAAACTCAAAAACTGATTCCTTAATCTAATCACGTGAGCCGGGGGTCAATACCCTGGAAGGCGATTGTTACCATGCAACCCGTTCCCTTTCCGGACACACGAGATCTTCATGCACGCCATTTGCCTCAGGCGCGTGCCTCCCTCCACCGGTTTGTCGCCCGCATACAGTCTACCGGTCGCGTGCCAATCCAACTATTGGTGCACGGCCCACTGATCGGGGTGTTGCTTTGGTTTTCGATCCTGCGACCCAGCTACCCTGCCATGGCGGCGCCGGGTGCGCAGCCCACTCCTATTGATCCAGCCGCGGTGACGGAATTCATGGACGCCTTCTTTGCCGCGACTATGGACGCGTCCCCTATACCTGGGGCGATGGTTTCGGTGGTCAAAGATGGCGAGATTCTCCTGGCCAAAGGCTACGGCCTGGCCAACATAGAGCGGGATGTCGCCGTCGATCCAGCGCGCACGGTCTTTCGAGTTGGCTCTGTCTCCAAGCTCTTCACGGCCACGGCCATCATGCAGCTGGCGGAGCAGGGGTTGCTGGAACTGCAGGACCCCGTTAACAGCTACCTGGAATCGTTTCAGGTCGACGAGGACCCTACCCGTCCAATCACCATCGCGCACCTGCTGACCCACACTGCGGGCTTCGACGAGAAGCTGGCTGGCATGGGCGTGGAGAACCCGCAGGAGTTGCTGCCCTTGGGCGACTATCTGGCGCGAGAAATGCCGCCTTTGGTACGGCCCACAGGCGACCAGATCAGCTATTCCAACCATAGCTACGCGCTGGCCGGCTACCTGGTAGAGCTCATTTCCGGCGAGCCATACGCCCAATATGTGCAGGACCACATTCTGGCGCCCTTGGGCATGGAACGCAGCACCTTTGAGGAACCGCTGCCCGCGGCGCTCGCGCCTGATCTGGCCACCGGCTACGCGAATTTTACCGGTGCGTATGAGGCCTTGCCCGCAGTGTATCTCCAGGTGGCGCCAGCTGGCTCGCTTTACACCACGGCGACGGATATGGCCCGCTTCATGATTGCGCACCTGGCAGACGGCGGCAGCGGGGAGCAGCGTATTCTCCAAGCGGCCACCGCACAGGAGATGCACAGCCAGCACTTTACCCACCATCCGGAACTGCCAGGCTGGGCCTACGGATTCTACGAGCATGTGGAAAATGGGCGGCGCGGGATCATGCACGGCGGCGATCTCCCAGGCTTTTCCAGCCTGGTCTATCTGCTGCCGGAAGAGAAGCTGGGCATCTTTGTCTCCTTCAATACGTCGCTCACTGGCCTGGGGGGCGTGCGTGAACCTCGCGAAGCGTTGGTGAGCCAGTTTCTCGACCGTTTCTACCCTGCACCGGCCGGAAACGAGACGACGTACCCTGCCCAGATCGTGGACCTGGGGCACTATGCGGGAAAATACCGCATCAATCGTTACACGCACAATACGATCGGCAAGATCCTGCCGCCTAGCCCGCTGCTCCAGTTTACGGTGACCGATAGCGGGAACGGCACCTTGACCGTGACACCGCCTTTGGGTCTGGCCGCGCCGAGCCAGTGGGCCTACATGGAGCCATTGCTCTTTTACGAAATCGGCGGTGACGGGCGTATGGCCTTTCGCGCCGATGCGGGCGGGCAGATTACGCACCAGTTTCTCGTGTTCCTGGGCACGCCGTTGGCCAACGAAAAACTGGCCTGGTACGAGACCGACACGTTCACGTTGCTGTTGTTGGGCGTGCCGGCGCTTCTCTTCCTTTCGTCGCTGTTCTGGCCGCTGGCTGCACTTGTGCGACGGCTGCGCAAGAAAACAACGGACGTGCCGCGGCTTGCCCGCCAGGCGCGCCGGTTGGCCTTGACGGTCAGCCTGCTGGACCTGCTCTTCATACTCGCGTTGCTCGCCGCCATCGTCGTGGCGATGAGCGACCCATTTGCCGCGTTCCCGGCCTGGTTCGTCGCGCTGCTTGTCATCCCCATCGCGACCGCGGTGTTGGCCATTGGATTGCTGGTCTATATGGTGCAGGCATGGCGGGAAGGCTATTGGTCAGTGGCCGTGCGTATCCACTACAC
>JACFMY010000354.1 GCA_019455155.1 Caldilineaceae bacterium | reverse complement strand
CCTGAACAACTTATAGATTCCAATGGAGCGCCCTATGTCTGTATTGACTAAACCGCTTACCCTGGGCCTCATCGTAGGCAACCGTGGATTCTTTCCCGCCCACCTGGCCCAAAGCGGCCGCGCGACTATCCTCAAGGTGCTCGAAGAGGAAGGCATACGCGTGGTTGCCCTCAGTCCCGACGAGACCCAATATGGCAGCGTGGTGTCACACGCTGATGCCCACAAGTGCGCCGATCTCTTCCGCAAGCACCGCGACGAGATCGACGGCGTTTTGGTTACGTTGCCCAATTTCGGCGAGGAGCGCGCCATTGCCGACACGCTCCGCTGGGCTGAGCTCAATGTGCCTGTGCTCATCCAGGCATTCCCGGACGATCCGGGCCAGATGACCGTGGCCAACCGCCGTGACTCTTTCTGCGGCAAGATGTCGGCCTGTAACAACCTACGGCAATACGGCATCAAGTATTCGCTGACGCGGCTGCACACGGTCGATCCGGAAAGCGAAAGCTTCCGCCAGGATCTGGAGCGCTTCAGCGCGATTTGCCGGGTCGTGCGCGGGCTAAAACATGCACGCATCGGTGTCATCGGCGCGCGGCCTGCTGCGTTCAATACGGTGCGTTTTTCCGAGAAGCTGTTGGAGCGGAGCGGTATCTCCGTGGAAACGCTCGATCTCTCTGAGGTCTTTGGCCGCATCGAGCGGCTGGACAACGAGGCTTCGAGTGTCAAAGCCAAGCTGGCGCAGATAGAGGGGTACATCCCAACAACCGGCGTCCCGGAGGTATCCTTGCTGCGGATCGCTAAATTCGGCGCGGTGGTGGATGAGTGGATGCAGCAGCTGGAGCTGTCCGCCAGCGCAATCCAGTGTTGGACCTCCATGGAAGAGTACTACGGCGTGGTTCCTTGCACCGTGATGAGCATCATGAGCAACGGCCTCATGCCCTCAGCCTGCGAGACGGATATCGCGGGTACGGTCGCCATGATGGCCCTGGCCCAGGCTTCGGGCAGACCCAGCGCGATCGTGGACTGGAACAACAACTACGGCGACGATCCCGACAAGGCGGTCATCTTCCACTGCTCGAACCTGCCCAAGGATATTTTCGTGGACGAGGAAGGCGTGCGCAGCGCGGCGGGGCTCATTGCGGCCGATGACATCCCCGTCATGGACTTCCAAGAGATCATTGCGGGTACGGTGGGCAAGGACAACACCTTCGGCACGGTGGTCGGCCGTGTGAAGGCTGATCCCTTTACCTACCTCCGCCTTTCAACCGACGATCTCAACGGCCGCATTGCGGCGTATGTGGGGGAAGGCGTCCTGACCAACGACCCCCTCAAGACGTTCGGCGGCTACGGCGTCGTTGAGGTACCCAGGTTGCAGAAGCTGTTGAACTATATCTGCGAGCAGGGCTTCGAGCATCACGTCGCCATGAACCTCTCGCAGACTGCCGCTGCCATCAACGAGGCATTCAACAAATATCTCGGCTGGCCAACCTACTATCACGAGCCGGGTGAGATGTAAATCGGTTCTCCAACACAGAAGAAACGAAGGAATCGATCGCCATGTCATTATTGCAGAACGAACGGCTGGAGCAGATTCGCGGCTTCATGGCAGCCCAGGGGATCGATGTACTGGTGCTGCAGCGCGTAAGCAGCTTTGCCTGGGCCACGGCGGGGGCGCGTGACTATGTGAACACCGCGTCGAGTGACGGGGTAGCCACGATCGTCATCACGCCGGACGCCCGGTACGTTGTCACCAACGCCATCGAGGCGCCGCGCCTGGGGCAGGAAGAAGGTTTGGAGGCGGCGGGATGGGAGCTACGGGCGGCCCCCTGGTATGCCACCGATAGCACCGTAGCCGATCTGATTGCCGGCAAGCGCGCGGGCGCGGACGGGCCTGTGGCAGGCGCCCGGAACCTGGCCAAGGAGGTGGCCTGGCAGCGCTCGCTGCTCCTGCCCGGTGAGCAGGCGCGTTTTCGGACGCTGGGCCAGAGCTGTGCGGCGGCCATGGATGAAGCGATCCGCGCCATCCAGCCGGGCATGAGTGAATATGAGATCGCGGCGCGCCTGGCCTTCGAGAGCGAGGGGCGCGGCGCGCAGGCCATAGTGAACCTGATCGCGACGGATGAGCGCATCTTCCGCTACCGCCATCCGCTCCCCACCGGCAAAAAGCTGGACCGGTACGCCATGCTGGTTCTCTGTGGGCGTCGCGAGGGGTTGGTCTGCTCCATCACGCGGCTGGTTCACTTCGGCAAGCTGCCCGATGAGCTGCGCAGTAAAGCAATGGCCACCGCGCAGATTGACGCTACCTTTATCACCGCCACGCGGCCGGGCCGCAGCCTGGGCGCGGTATTTGCCGATGCCCAGGAAGCTTATGCTCAGGCTGGCTTTGCCGATGAATGGCAGCTGCACCATCAGGGCGGCCCCACAGGCTATGAATCACGCGAAGTGATCGCCACCCCGGGCGCCAAACAGATCGTGGCTGCCGGTCAGGTCTACGCGTGGAATCCATCGATTACCGGCGCCAAATCGGAGGACACGATCCTGGTGGGAGAGAGTGGCAACGAGGTGCTGACGACCATTTCTGGGTGGCCCACGTGGGAGGTTACCGCCGGCAGCCATACGCTGACCCGGCCTGCGATCCTAGTTGTGTAGAAAGATGAACGGAGAATTACACCACCATGACTCCATGGTGTCATGGTGGTTATTGGACTCTCTCACCCACGCATTCAGACAACGCGAAGGAAGTGAATGATGAGCGAACGAAGATATGTAATTGGCATCGATTTTGGTACAGAGTCGGGGCGGGCTTTGTTGGTGGATGTGGCCAGCGGCGAGGAAGTGACTACGGCAGTTCACAACTATGCTAACGGCGTCATCGACGAGAAACTGCCCGATTCCGGCGTACGATTGGAGCCTGACTGGGCGTTGCAGGATCCCAACGACTACCTGGAAGTGCTCAAACACGCGGTGCCGGCGGTCCTTCGCCAGGCCAACGTTGACCCCGCCGACGTGATCGGTATCGGCATTGACTTCACCGCCTGCACCATGCTGCCGACCAAGGCCGACGGCACGCCCCTATGTTTTCTGGACGCGTATCGCAACCGGCCCCACGCCTGGGTCAAGCTGTGGAAACACCACGCCGCCCAACCCGAAGCCAATAAGCTCAACGCCATTGCCCGCGAGGAAGGCTTCAACTTTCTGGATCGCTACGGCGGCAAGATTAGCTCAGAATGGTTTGTGCCCAAGGTCATGCAGATCCTCGACGAAGATCCGGCGATCTATGCAGCCGCCGACCGGCTTATCGAGGCGGCCGACTGGGTGGTCTGGCAGATGACCGGGGTCGAGACGCGCAACCTGTCGACGGCCGGCTACAAGGGTATCTGGTCTAAGCGGGAGGGGTTTCCGCCCGACGCGTTCTTCAAGGCGCTGGATCCCCGCCTTGAACACCTGGTTGACGAAAAGATGTCGCGCGAGATCCGGGAATTGGGCGAAAAGGCCGGTGGGCTGACCGAGGACGTAGCCCGCTGGACCGGTTTGAAGCCTGGCACGGCGGTCGCCATCGCCAATGTCGATGCCCATGTCGCGGTGCCTGCGGCCGCAGTCAGCGAACCGGGACAGATGGTCATCATCATGGGCACTTCCAACTGTCACATGGTGTTGGGTGAAGAGGAGCGGCTCGTGCCTGGCATGTGCGGCTATGTGGAAGACGGCATTATCCCTGGCTACTTCGGTTACGAAGCCGGCCAATCCTGCGTCGGCGACCACTTCGCGTGGTTTGTCGAGAACTGTGTACCGGCCGCCTACGAGCGCGAAGCCGCGGCGCGCAACATCTCGATCCATCAGTTGCTGGAAGAAAAAGCCGCCCAGCTGCGCCCAGGCGAAAGCGGGCTCGTGGCGCTGGATTGGTGGAACGGCAATCGCAGCGTCCTGGTCGATGTGGACCTGACCGGTCTGATTGTGGGCATGACGCTGGCCACCAAAGCAGAGGAGATCTATCGCGCGCTCATCGAGGCCACGGCCTACGGCACGCGCGTGATCATCGAAGCGTTTGAGGAAAACGATGTGCCGGTGCGGGAGATCGTGGCCACAGGTGGTCTGCCCGACCGCAACAAGCTCCTCATGCAAATCTATGCTGACGTAACAGGCCGGCCGATTCGCGTGGCAGCCACGCGGCAAGGCGGCGCGTTTGGCTCGGCCATGCATGCCGCAGTGGCGGCAGGCCCGGAGGCAGGCGGCTATCGCACGATCCAGGACGCCACACGGGCCATGGCGCGGCTGCGCAATGAACAGTACACCCCCAACCTGGAGGCGAAGGCTGTCTACGGCCGGCTCTTCCAGGAATATATGGCCCTGCACGACTATTTTGGCCGCGGGGCGAACGATGTGATGAAGCGGCTGAAATCGCTCAAGGTAGAAGTGTTGGCGGCGAGCTAAGGAATCGAGGGTAGCGACAGGAGGAGCATTCTGTGCTTGATATTTTACGCGAAGAGCTATGGCGGCTCCACCTGGAGCTGCCCAAAAACAACCTCGTCACGTGGACGAGCGGTAATATCAGCGCGCGCGATCCGGAATCGGGTCTGGTGGTTATCAAGCCGTCGGGGATTCGATACGAGGAGCTGCGGCCAGAACATATGGTGATTGTAGACTTGGAAGGGGACATCGTCGAGGGGACGCTCAAGCCCTCATCAGACACGGCGAGCCATCTCTATATCTACCGGCACCGGCCTGATGTCAACGGCGTCGTCCACACGCACTCTCGTTATGCCACGGCCTTTGCCGCGGTAGGCAAATCCATCCCCGTCTACCTGACGGCGCAGGCTGACGAGTTTGGGGGCGAGATTCCTTGCGGCGGCTTTGCTTTGATCGGCGGCGAAGAGATTGGCAAGGTAGTCGTGGAGAGTATTGGGAGCTCGCTGGCGGTGCTGCTCAAGAACCATGGGGTCTTTACGATCGGGTCCTCCGCGCAGGCTGCCCTGAAGGCTGCGGTCATGACCGAGGATATTGCGGCCACGGTGTGGCTGGCTCTCCAGATCGGACAGCCCGACGAGATTCCGGCCGAGGATGTGGCCAAGCTGCACTACCGCTATACACACATATATGGGCAGTAGGCGAGGCGCCAGGACGTCGCCCGAACCAGATCGTCGCTTGCAGACGCCGGGTATTTGCTATTTGGTTGATCTACGGCAGAATTGTCCCCACCAATCAACCGCCTGGAAGAGGATGGAGACAATATGTCGCTAAAAGTATGCTTGGCTGGGGCAACCGGATGGGCCGGCTCGGAGCTTGCCTGCTCGATTGCAGATAAAAACGACCTCGAAATCACGGCAGCGGTCTCGCGCACGCATGCCGGTCGCCGCCTGGGAGACGTGTTGGGAGATGCACGCCTCACTTGTCCCGTCTTTGCTTCAGCCGCGGACGCGTTGGGTGAGCCGTGTGACGTGTTCGTCGAATACACCAAACCGGAGAGCGCCCGGCAGAACGTCCTGGCGGCCCTCCAACGGGGCGCCCATGTGGTCATTGGCACCTCGGGTCTTGGGGAAAGCGATTTCGACGAGATTCACGCGCTGGCCGTGCGACAGCAGCGCGGCGTGCTGGCCTGTGGGAACTTTGCCCTGACCGTTGTGCTGCTCCAGCGTTTTGCTGAGATCGCCGCAAAATACATATCACAGTGGGAAATCATCGATTACGCGCACGACGACAAGGTCGATGCGCCCAGCGGGACCGCGCGGGAGCTGGCGTACCGCCTGTCCGAGGTACGCAAACCAGACTTGACGGTCCCCCTTGACGAGATCAGCGGCGTCCGAGCTAGCCGCGGCGCGACGATCTCGGGCTCGCAGGTCCATTCAGTGCGCCTGCCGGGTTACGTCATTTCGGTGGAGGCCATCTTTGGCATGCCCGACCAGAAACTGACCATCCGTCACGATTCAGGGAATAGTGCACGGCCCTATGTTGACGGCGCATTGATTGCGATCCGGAAGGTTTCCACACTGGTCGGGTTGCATCGTGGGCTGGACACCGTGTTGGATCTCTAAGGTCAGTTACCGCGTACTCCCGCAGCGGGGAGTGCGCGGTAACTGACCCGTTCTCCTCTCTCCGCCCCAGAGTACCGTTCCGTGTTGCACGCCATGAGGAACAAGCGGTTTCCTCATCCGGGCCAACGCTGCCCCTCCTGTCTTTCTTCAACTACGCGTTCATAACGTGTGTTTGACATAATGGATCCGCTCGAAAGGCTGAACTCTATAAGCTACTCCTTATAGCTGGCATAAGCGATTAGGTGGCTCAGGCCGCGTTGTTCTGCGCTACAATGGTGCGGTAGCCGCCGGGCGCGGCGACACATGCCCGATAAGCGCCGATCCCGATCTTGCTAAAGGACAGGAAGACAATGGGAACCAAACTCACACCTGGTTTTCTGATCTGCAGGCGGGCGTCGTGCGTGGAGCCGGTGTGCAGATCCGTCTGTTGGGCGTGGATCCAGATGCAGTAGAGGCGCGCGCCCAGGCCACCGGCGCCACGCTCATTAGCGGCGCCAGGGACAAGGGGCACGGCTGGCGCGAGGTGCTGGTCCGCGATCCAGATGGTTACGAATGGGCGGCCGGTGTATTGATAGCGCCGGCCAAGGGGCCATTGCGGCCTACCGGAGAGTAAACTCAAGTCGTTTGCTGTGAAAGGAATTCAAGGCATGACCACAAAAGTCGAATACGGGATGCGCGTCCACATGGATGCACCGTATGAAAGTGCCGTCGAACAGGTGACGGCCGCGTTGAAGGAACAGGGCTTTGGCGTTCTGACAGAGATCGACGTCAAGGCCACGATGAAAAAGAAGCTGGAT
>JACFMY010000353.1 GCA_019455155.1 Caldilineaceae bacterium | reverse complement strand
AACGCTATCGCCGCCCTCGTTCCAATCCTCGTCGGTGCTGATCCGGTAATGTACGCGGTTGTCGTCTGGTCGCATCCATAACGCAAAGGTACGCTCGGTATTCTGATCCCCCTTGTGCACAATTGCTCGCCATTTTCCAGTGGCTCCCTCCCGGAGATAGAGCCAGAAGGCCACGCTAAAGTCTGCGCCTTGCATACCCACTTCCAAGAATGACGTATTAGGAATCTCTACCCGGCCCTGCGCGCCGTCGAAGGTTACGGCCTGCCGGCCATTGACATACGACAACGTCGCACCGTCGAGCAAGGTACCCTGGCTGCGATTTGGCGTAATGTCGCCAAGGACAGTGCCACCCAGCTCATCACACGGCCAGTGTGCTAACAAGGCGGGCAGCTTGACGATGCCGGCCAGCGCGGCCACTGCCGCAGCATCGATCGCCAAACGATAGATGCGTACATCCTCCAACAGACCATGAAAATGCTGTGACGTGTGTTGGCGTGCACCAAGGCGGAGATCAGAAATCCCTGGCGCAACAGTACTGATCACGCCGCTGCCTGGGTACACATGTGCGGGCGAGCCGTTTAGGTAGGTGGTTACCGTGCCGTTGTCAAAGGTGACCGCCACATGTGACCAAGTGTTTAGCGGAGCGATGGCGGTCGTGTCGATCCACTTCCAACCGGGATCCACATTGGCGAAGGCCCAGCGGATCGTCCCGTCGCTAAAGCGAGCTACCTCGAACTCGCCTTCTTTATTGACGAGAATTCCGCCTTCGCCATTGGCGCCGGAGCCTGAACCGGTCGGGTAGATCCAGACGCTGATGGAGAGCGCTTTGGCAGATTCTTTCTGCGCAGAGTCATGTACAAGCGCCGCGGGATTGGCGACCTCCACGAAGCTGCTTACGCCGTCGAATTGGAGGGCGCCGCCAGTGCGGCCCATTGTCCAGCTTGTGTTGTGCACATAGCCGTGATGGCCATTGCCCGTTGCGTCGGCAGCGCGTGGCCCACTACCCTCGTCGAACGTCCAATGAGCCACCAGGCCAGACGGAACGCTACGCAAGTACTGGCGGAGGACTTCAATCGCCAATCGTACCTGGTTGACTGGCCGGTTGCCTAGGTCGGTAATTGGCAGCGGCTCTGCCAGACGGTCGAAGGGTTGGTAGAATGTCTGGTTTAGGTCCGAAGGTCGCAAGGCGGTGTCGTTCGGTCGTGTCCTGGCGTGTGTCTCGGAGAACTCCAAAAGATCCTGGAGGTAGGCACGGCTACTGACCAGGTCTTTGGCCTCGCGCGGTTGGTAGGGGCGGGCTACTTCAAGGTCTAGCTGTTTTTCGATCGAGAGATTGAGGTTGTCAACTGCGCGGACTGTGACCCGATGAAAACGGCCAGCATCGTTTGGCCCGAAAACGACTGGGGCCGTCCAATTGGCCCAGCCGTCACCCGTGAGAACCGGCGTGAAGGCGCCGCCATCCACGGACCACTCAACGCGACTGACCCCACTCCAAGGGTCCTTGACTGTACCTTTCAGGATGATCCGGCCGCTCCTGCCATCGTGCGGAACTTTGACGTTGTTCTGGGGATAGGTAATCTCCAATTCTGGTACACTATTATCTTGGAGCGTGAGTCGAAGATCAGTAACGTACCCGACCTGGTCGCTCGCGCGCCCGATCCATTCATAAGCGCCGGTGCGCGACGCCAATGGGACCTGTACGGTGAGTTCGAACTCGCGCTCGTTGCCGATGGCAAGTGGGGTGAAGGCTGAACCGTCGAGGCTCCAAGCGAAGGATTGCAGGCCGGAGCCACTGTCAGAAAGCTTGACGCCGATGCCAACCCCAAACACAGCACCAGGAAGGGGTACGGGCCCAGAGATCAGCTCCACCTTGGGCGCCTCGCTATCCTCCTGCACCGAGATGAGGAGCGTCTCTGTCTCGGTAGAGGTCGATGATGATATCAAGTCACCGGTCCGCCGGTCCGATATGGTGTGCATGATGGCCGCGGTAACAGAAATCGTCTGACCAACCCCGGCCGGCGCGTAGAGCGTGGCAGACCACGATTTCTGGTTCCGCCCATCGACCACAGTGGCCTCAACAGGAAATGCGCTGCCAAGCTGTACTGAGATGCCGGTGACTGCTGTCTCGATTTCCTGTGTCGCATTGAAAATGGATTGGTCCCGTTGGGCCACGCCGCTTACCGTGATCGCCAGCGTACCGCCGGTGCTTTGCTTCCACAAGACTTGGTTCGGCGCAGGAAAGGTTGTTGCGAAACGTGCCATGGTACTCCTCCTTAATCGTCGGACCCTGCCAGAACCATCCTCGTGCTACCAATCGTGCTTTCTACCAACTGCTATTGCTATCGTGTGATCTTTCCCGTGGCATCTAGCAGCGCAGCGCGGATGTCTTGCCATCGGCCCTGCAATGCCACTTCACGTGCTGTGTGGATAGCACTTTCACCCAGTCCGCCTACGCTCAGGGTTTCACCGGTACTAGATCCGGTCCCGGCGCATTGGGCGCTTTGTCGGCAAATTTCTGCTTCATCGCGCTTTCGACGAGCTTTCGAATCGGAGCCTCGATATTGTTCCCAAGCGGAGCGGGTCCAAGTCCTTCCGGAATCTCGCATTTCCCGATAATGCCTTCCCAGACAACGCGTCTCACGCCCTGATCGTCGGGTTCAAACACCTGAAGATACACATCTCCAGTTAGGTTGTCGTACAGAGCCAAGGCTGTACGTAGCACCCCACCATAACGCGCTGTCATTTCCGCCAGGTGGCGAAGACCAGAACGATAAGACGCCAGCGACTTCACGTCTCCCATATCAAACGGTGGAGGATTTGTGCCGCCTGGTGTGGCATGGCAGCGGATACCCTTGCCGCTACTTCCGGCAGCCGGCTGAGGTTCCGCTTCCGGCGCTGCATCAGACTGAGTAGTTGGAGCTGGCAATGCTGCGGGCGCCTTGTACTCGACGTCACTGATATCTTTTTGTCCGCGCATGATCGCCACGGCGTCTTCATTGCGCAGACGCCCCTCCTTAACAGCTTTGGCTAGTTCGGCGTGAAACCTCTTTTCCATCTCAATACTGCGCCTGAAAGCTTCATCAGCAGAATCCATGGCGGCTTCTGTTTCATCAATAAGACTCTGGGCATACATAATCACCATGAGGCCAAGGCCAGCGATACCTAGTGCCCCAGATAAGGCTGACTCTGCTGCGACCCCGCCGGCGCCTGCTGCGAAAGTGCCTGTCCTGACGGCAGCGCCGGTTCTGACCAAGAACCCCGCTGCATCGCGACCGTCTTCATCAAACATACGGACAGGGTCGTTTCTAACGTACCCATAGCGGTTCAATCCATCTTTGGTTCCGCCGGGATCGCAACTGATCCAACGTCCAAGCCACGGCGCGTAATGCCGCCCGCCATGGTAATACAATCCTGTACCCTCATCCCGCTCCTTACCGGTAAATCGGTATCGCTTGCGGTCGTAGCTGCCAAAGCTGGTCTCACCGAAGGGGAAATATTCTTCACGATTGATGAAGGTGTTGCCCTGCACATCATCACCTCCCGTGACCACATTGCTGCTACTCAGATGGTCGCCCAGGAGGTATTGGACGGCTGGTCCCCTATCGTCGGGATGGACGTCACCAACCCGCACCAGTGCCACGCGGTTTTGGTTGTCCAGCACATGCAGGTAAGATGTCTGGCCGGGCTGACCGGATTTATGCCAGCGCTGGTGCTCGAAGATTCCATCAATGTAGGTCGTGCTCTCACCTGTACCCGTGCCGCTGGTACGCACCCATTTCTTCACGCGGACGCCATCCGCGCCATAAAAATGCCGTACCTCTATTGAGGGTATGCTGATGGGCGTTGCCTGGCTACGAAACTCGATCATCCGGTCAGCTTGATCCCAGGTGAAGTGGCGGTCAGTATTCTCCTGGATCATGTTGCCATTCTCGTCGTACACGTATCGATATATGCCAGCGCCGAGGGTGACGGAACCGAGGCGGTTGCTGCCGTCACCGTTCTGGTTGGCCGCGAGCGAAAGGTGCTTGGTGTAGCCGTTGGCCGTGTTGGCAGATTGGTGGCGCAGCTCGGCCATATTGTCCGCGGCATCGTAGCGGTACCATTGTTGGTACGCCGTAGCCTGGGTCACGTCATGACAGCGAACGGTGTCGTCCCAGATGGGCTTAGGCGGTGGAGCCGGACATGCGCGTCCAGTGGCGTGGGTCAAGCGATAGATTGGGTCATACCCAAACACGCGATCGAGGGCGCCGGGCGTTGATGGCAATCCACCCCCCGGCGTGCGATCCATGATTGACGTGATGTTGCCCACCAGGTCGTACTCGTATGTGAAATCTTGGAAGAGCCAGCTGTACGCATCCGATTCTGGCGCAGACTTCCACGTGTGATTATCTGGCATGGAGAATTTCTCACTCCGCAGCCGCACCAGCCGAAAGGTCTGCGCATCGTAAGCGTAGCGAGTCATGATGTGGTTGCCGTAGGCAATTATCACGCGCTGTCCCTTGGCGTTATAGGTTATCGAATCTACATAGGCCACACCGTCAAGTTTGACTGACTGCAACGCTCCGGACCGGTTGTAAAGGGGCGCTAAGTGGGCCCGGTTGCCCCGCGCGTCTTTGGGATAGGTGATCGAGATCGGACGATCCAGCGCGTCAAAGACGGTGTTCGTCTGATAGTCTTGCGCCTCTAGCGGAGATTCATCCACCGGGTCGCCTGTCCAGTCCGCGGTCCACCCTCCGGCAGCCGCAATCGCGGCATCGCTTACCACGCGGCGCACCTTCTCGACCAGATTACCCTTGAAGTCGTAACGCTCGAAAGTCAGTTTGCCTGCCTCGTCATAGTGGACATAAGCCTTGTCCAGCAGGTTGCGCTCACCAGGATCTGGCAGACCGGATTTTTCGCCGTAGATGATCTTTTCGCGCCGGGTAAGTGTCTGGACTGCTGCCGCATCGTTGATCGCCCATACCCCAACCGGCCGGTTCAGTTCGTCGTATTGGCGCAGCACAATGCTGCCCTTGCTGTCACGATATTCGATTAGATTACCCTCTGCATCGAGCACAGAAGTGTGCAAGCCCGCGTCGATGCTGTCGACGCGTAGCAGGCGACTGAGCAGGTCGTAGATGTGTGTAAAGGCTCTGCGGTTCAGAGGGTCGGTGACTTCCAACAGGTTACCGCGCAGATCATAAGCTGAGCGGGTTAGGTGCCAATCCGTACTCGGGTCGTGACCGTTGCGCTGTGCCCGGCAGATGGCGCGTCCGAGCCCATCGAGCAGGACGCTGGCCGGGGTACAGTAATGTGTTGCGTCGCGGGCCACATCCGTGAGCGGCGAGGGCATCCCGCTCAATGACCCTACATCAGGATGAAAGGTTTCCTGAGCGAGATCATTGGCATCGTACGTGTAGATCTCCCAGGGCGTAGGCTCAAAGTCATCCACCCTGTTTACGTTTGGGGCCCCGACCTTGCCTGGCACGCCGAAAATAATCCGTTCCTCCGCGCCGTTGGGGTTAATGATTCGGATCATCTGCCCGCGCGAGTCGTAGAATATCGTCACATGCCGGCCGCGCTTGGCATCTGGCAGAAATTGCCAGCCCTGGTCAAAGAACGGTTCGTATTTTTCGACCACGCGTCCTTTGTTGTCGTACGTCTGCCAGCCACTGACTATCACGCTTCCGGTGGTAGCCGTCGCGTTTGCCTCCGCCCTTGCCTTTCCTGGTTCCGCCTTCCCGTCGATCAGCAGGCCGACGTCGTCACCTGTCGCGCCGAAGCACAGGTCCTCCGCCTGAGTGCGTTTTTGGATCAGGCGGCCGAAGCCATCCGAGTATTCGCGCGACTCGATGGTTTCGTCGGAGTGCGGAACACCTGGATCGGAGACACGGGCGTGGTAGAGGCGCGCCGTGGTGCGCGCATAGACTGGTTGGGGTGTATCTGTGCCTCGGCTGCGCGCATAGTTGAGAAAATCATAGGCATACTCCAGCTCGGATTTGTCTTCCGCGCCGCCCTGGTTGGCGTTCGATTGCAGCCAAATCTTGTTCACCAGCCCGACTGGAGAGTAGCGAAAATGGGTTTTGTTGCCGTTGGGATCGGTGACTACAGACGGCTGTAGCGTGCGGTAATTGTACGCCACGCTGGTCTCAAGTTGGGCCGCGTCGATCACTTTGACCGGAAGCAGCCCATACGAGTCAAGGGCCATACGCGTCTCGTGACCAAGTGTATCCTGCGTTGCCACAACCACGCCCCTTGCCGGCATGGGGCTCGCATCTTGAAAGTCGAACTTGACTCGTTTGGTATCCACATAGTAACCAGCTTCGTACGTGTCGCCGGCGCTTTTTAAATGGTATCCAGTAGAAGTACCAAAACCTGCCGGCGCCCCACCCGGTAAAGTAGACGTGCCACCCAGGTACTCGGGGCAGCGGTCCGGTTTGGCCGGGTCTCCGGCATAGGCAGCATCGAGCAATTGGCGTGTGAGCACCAGCGCCTCACTTCGAGCCAACGCGCCATATGGGCCGACCTCTCTGATTGCTTTTCCTTCATATGCGTCCCCATCGTAGTGGTTGATCACGTGGCCAATTAGGCCATCATGATGGCCCTGGCAGAGCTGCTCGTGCGCTGCCAGAGCCTCCGCCCATTGTGCTCGTAGGAGTACCCTCACGTCGACCGGGTTGCTTTCTGTGACACCAGAGCTTTTCGCAAGCTGGTAGGTCTTGACCTGCGCGATACGGTTGTGTATGTAGAGGCCGGTAGCGGGCGTGGCATAGTTGGTCCAGGTGTGAGTCGCTAGCAGCCGCGTTTCATCTGCCCCTACGCTCATGCCACCCGTGCCAGAAAACACAGCGCGCTTCGCGGGGCGGCGCGGTATGGCCAGCGCTGTATG
>JACFMY010000352.1 GCA_019455155.1 Caldilineaceae bacterium | reverse complement strand
GTGATAGCGGTGGCACTTCGAAGTTGTGCTCGCCGTACAGGTTCAGTCTCTCCTGGCTCGTCACCAGAACCTTCACATTGGATGCTGCTTTCAGAATGTCGAGTACCTGTCCTGCGGCTGAATGAACACGCTCGAAATTGTCGAGAATGAGCAGCAAGTCCTTGTCGCGCAAATGCCTCATGAGAGATGACAGCGCGTCCTCGCCCAGCTTCTCTCGAATCCCAAACGTGCGCGCAATGGTGCCCACTACAAGATCCGCCGTATCGATCGTTTCGAGGGCAATGAAGTGAATCCCATCGGCGAAGAATTGATCATTGGCCAGGTGTTCAGCGACCTCAAGCGAAAGTCGCGTCTTGCCGATTCCGCCAGGACCGGTAAGTGATATCAGGCGAATGTCACGCTTCCGAAGCATCCGGTCCAACACACTGCGTTCTCGTTCGCGACCGACGAATGATGTCAGGGCCGCGGGTAGAAGACTGTGGCGGTCCGGTTGTCTTGCCACCGCAGACTGAGGAAGCACATCTGAGTCGGCTTGCTCAACCCACTTGTATCCCACCCTTGGCACGGTCATGATGTACTGCGGATCGCCCTCGCCGACACCGAGTTTCTTTCGCAGCTGTCCCATGAACGAATACAGATAGTTGCTTTCTTTGCCGTAAACCTCGCCCCAAACGGCCTGTAGCAGGAACTCGTGTGACAGCGGTAGGTTCTTGTTCTCAATCAGGACTCGAAGCAGATTCCACTCGGTGCGAGAAAGGTGGATTGTCTCGTCGCCTTTGTGTACCTCAAGCGAATTCAGATCGATCCTAAGTACGGTCTGGTTTGAATTCATTCCGACGTTCCTTGTGCAATCGGCGTGAATTTTGAGAATTCTTTGAGATTATTTTGAGAGTGAACGCGAACTATATTGCTTAGAATGGTACTATGCCGAATTATCGCGCGGGGGCGCAAAATGCACCAGAAAAAGTTCACAATCATCGTCTGGAGCATGCTGTTCGTTCTCGCGGGCTTAGGGGACCCGTCACACGCTCAGTCACCACCACCGGGGTATGGGGATTGTCCTCCGGGCGTTATCTCTACGACCATCGATGCGCCACCAGCAGGCAAGGCAAGCTTCAGGACAATACGGCTCGATGAACACTGCCGTCCAGTCGTTGGTCCGGTTGTCACTGTTCCAATATCGCAGCTACCGACGATTGCCCTCAACCCGCAATCCCGGCAAACGGTCTTGGAGCCTTCTGCGGCAGGGGAGCAAGGAAACGCTCGCGGGACCACAACGTACTACGCAGAGCAAGCTGTTCATGACATCGTCAACATTACGTTGAACAAGGTGTATAGCTCGATCAGCTTCACATACAGCGGTTCTCAAATCGTGAGCTACAGCGCGGGCGGCGGAACGCTGACGCATCGCGAGAACAAGCCTCCATCCTGCGGTAAAGGCTGGAAGCTCAAAGTTCAAAGCAACATGCAGATTACGGGCGGTGTCGGCCTGCCATGGGTGGGGTTCGTTCAATCCGGCGAGTTCAAGTACAAGGGCCTCTTCGACTGCAGCGGGACGATCTATTACAACAAGCTGTGGAACTACCCCACCGTCTACGCCAGCGGTACTGGAAGCTGCCGATTCACGCAGGAATACCGGACGTGGAGCTTGTTGTGGTACTGGACAATGGCTTGTTACTAGAGGGAGGCGGCAATGCCCAAGAGTCGAGAATCTCTATTTGCTGTCGCTGGCGGGCTGATGCAGATCGCTCTGGCGATCGGTATCCTGTTCCTTCCGGTGTTCGCTACGTGCCTGCCGCAGGGTCAGGACATGGTCTGTAACCGGCAGTCGTATATCCAGCAGGGCGGCAGCCCGGTGGGGTATGTCTTTCTGGCATTGATGATTGTCGCGGGCATCATGGCGCTGGTCAGTACGCGTATCGACAATGCCGCACTCGCGCGACGTTTGCGTTGGCTCGCGGTGCTCTTTACGGTGGGCATGGCCATCGTCGGGGCATGGGGTTTCGGTTTGCTGTTCGTGCCGGGGGGAGTGCTCCTGCTGCTCGCTGCGATATTGAGCCGCAAAGGTACGAGCGAACAAACGAAAGCCATGCTATAGTTCAGCGACTATGTCATCGGTGCCGAGTCAAGTGTGCGTGCAGTAAGCGCAATCCGCGCCACTCTGTAAAAGATGGTGGTTTTCGAGTTCACCTTCAATCAGGTGCACTACACTTCGTTCAAGGTTGTGGCTGTGGGCAATAAGAAGTAGACAGTTCCAGATAAGTGTGGTTTCAATGGATCCAATTGTAGAATCACGTTTCACGAACCGATATGAAGCGGTTGCCGAAGAAAAATCTAGCGGAGCAACTTACACGCCGAAGCTTCTGGCGGACTTTGTTGCTCGCCAAATTACTCAAGTAGCTAAGCCGATATTGGGCAAAGACGTTATCCGTGTTCTTGATCCGGCTATAGGTGACGGCGAGCTATTGGTCAGCCTTCTTCAAAATCTTGATTCACCAAAGCACATCGAAGTCTACGGATTCGATACGGATGAGTTAGCTGTCGTTCGAGCGCAACAGAGACTCTCACATCTGTTTCCAAATGTGACTTTAATGCTTCAGCAAGAGGACTTTTTGAACTACGTCCTGGCTCGCTTTGATGTTGCAGGTACTCTTCCCTTGTTTGCCAACGATAGTTCAAGCATGTTTGATTTCATCATTGCCAATCCGCCATATGTGCGAACCCAAATTATGGGGGCCAATCAAGCCCGTGTTATGGCACAGCAATTTGGATTGAGTGGAAGGATCGACCTCTATCACGCTTTTCTAATTGCGATAGCTGCTGTTTTGGAACCAAATGGCGTGGCAGGCATCATCGTATCCAACCGTTTCATGACCACTAAGTCCGGTGCGTCTGTTCGGGCAGCTCTTCGAGAGAGAATGAATTTATCTCACATTTGGGATTTGGGGGACACTAAGCTTTTCAGCGCTGCTGTATTACCAGCAGTGTTGTTGGCTCACGGAAAAAACGGTCTCACATTAGATCCACCGTCATTCACGTCGATATACGAAACTACCGACCCTATGGAGAAAGAGGCTGCCGACCCGATCTCAGCCTTGTCGAGCAGTGGAGTCATTGCACTTCCAAACGGACGGCGATATACCGTGAAACACGGTAAGCTGGACACAAGTGAAGATCTGGATTCTGTATGGCGTATCGCTTCGGAAGCGAGCGATTCTTGGCTTGCAACCGTCGAAGCCAATACTTGGGGTACATTCCGTGACATCGGGAAGATCCGCGTTGGTGTCAAGACTTGTGCAGACAAGATTTTCATTCGCTCAGATTGGGGGTCATTTCCTGCCAGCGAACAACCCGAACTTCTCCGCCCCCTCACCACTCATCACATAGCGCGACGATTTAAGGCGCTAGAAGCGAACAATCAGCAAATTCTCTATCCACATGAACTCGTGGCTGGGCGTCGTCAGCCCGTAAATATTGACTGTTTTCCGCGCACACGCGCCTATCTAGAGCGGCATCGAGCCGTCCTAGAATCTCGAAAGTATGTAATTGAGGCCAGAAGAAAATGGTTTGAAATTTGGGTACCCCAAGACCCCGGTGCTTGGGATGCCCCTAAACTTGTATTTCGGGACATTTCTGAGAAACCTGTCTTTTGGATCGACCAACATCAAACCGTGGTTAATGGTGATTGTTATTGGATGATCGCAGAGGGTCCTGAAAGTCAAGACCTCCTATGGTTAGCGGCGGCAATTGCAAATTCAACCTTTGCCGAGGCATTTTACGATCATCGGTTTCACAATAAGCTCTATTCAGGGCGACGCCGTTTCATCACTCAGTATGTTGAGCAGTTCCCATTGCCTGACCCAGCTAGCCAACAGAGTCGACAGATTATCGACACTGCGAAAGCGATATATGACAGTGCTGGAACGTCGAAAGCGAACGAGTTAGAAGCCACCCTTAACTTGCTTGTCTGGCAAGCCTTTGGCTTCTCAGTCGAAGAAGTTAGCCGGTAACGGAATCTGGAGTTTGCGGTTCAGCACCTTGCCCTGAAATTGCGGGAACCTTGTGAAGAATGCCTCACCAGTAGTCAGAATGAGGTGTGTCAGCGTCACTTGGCTTCCGTCTGTTTGAGCGTAGAAAACTGCATAGCGCACGTCGCAGTGCCGGATTTGCTGCCCTTGAATCTGAGGTACGTCTAGTGGTTCTGTACTATTTGGGCGTACCAAACCCAGATCAATTGTTGGCGAAGTCTGCAATTTCACCTCAAGAAGTTGATGCTGAACATCGGGAAATTGCCCGTCATCTTGATACCCCGCGTAGCCAAGTGCTTCACATACCAACCGATGCAACCCTGCTCCCCGATTGCGTTCTTGGTCATAACCACCGTCTTTGAACCGCACACCGACAAGTCTCCCCAGGCGTTCAAATAGCGTTGCTATGGGCAAAAGTTGATCCGCAGATGGATGACTGACCGGGGTTGCCACTCTTTTCAGAGGGACTGCTAGGCTTGTAAATGGCTGAAGCAAAGCCGTATCCAGATTTACCACTAACTCAGTCGATTGATCTTTTGGAATACAGCGAGCTTGGTATTTCTGTGTCAAAGTGCCTGTAGTGTCCAGCAGCGCGAGAGTCGCGCCTGTAACGACCTTAACACGGGTAACTACATCCTCACGGGATACCCGAATAAGAACGTAGCGCCTAGTTGCCGATAGCTCTTCATTCCAAACTTGTAGATTATTGCTCTTCTGAACGTAGGTGTCGAATAATTGACCGGGGAATCTCGGTTGAGTCTTCTCAAATGATGCGGGGATAGGATAGCCCAACACGCGGCATACATTTTGCTTTGCGACTTTTGAACGAGAGCGGATAGGCAAACCTGCTAGTGATATGCCTCGCAAACCTTCGTCTAGCAAGGCTTCTAATTCAGGAGTAGGAATCCACAGTGCGGGGTTGCCGATTTCTATTGGGTCGTAGATTGATAAACCGCTCCTGCGGATTGCATCAACATATCGACTTAACTCAGGATTTGGGTTGCCCATTATCATCCGCCTTGGTGAGAAGAAGAGTCACGGGGACACCAAGGGCGGTTGCTAACACTTCAAGCGTACTCAGGGAAACGTTCCGTTC
The DNA here is from genome assembly GCA_019455155.1 of Caldilineaceae bacterium. GTDB lineage: Bacteria > Chloroflexota > Anaerolineae > Caldilineales > Caldilineaceae > JACFMY01. The sequence continues at coordinate 1,752 of JACFMY010000352.1, read as the reverse complement.
TCCACGTTCCACCGACCCGATATAGGTACGATGAAGACCTGCACGTTCGGCAAGTTCCTCCTGTGAAAGCCCCTGTAAGTGCCGCAGTCGGATAACGTTATCCGATAGAATGCGTGTAAGCGTATCGCTTGGCTTTCGGAGACCTTTTGAGGACATCCCTCATCCCATGACATCAGCAAAGACAAGGGGAAATCTTGCTCTTCAGATGCTTATGAGTCTACAGACTGTGAGTAGAGTCACCCTCTACATAAGGTATGATCTTGGCGATGATATGCGTCGGCGCGATCGGTATTCCAAAAACTGAATCAATCAGAGTAAGCCTTGATCTCCGCCCAGACATGTCTGCCGGGCACGGCCGATGAAAGGACTCTCACACCGATGCAAATCTTTGTGCATCGAATGTCACAGCGTGACATCGCGCGCGGAATGACCTGCGATATGCTGAGAGGACAGCGTATCATTCGAGGGTAGAACGATGTCAGCGCGAATCCTGGTCGCAGACAGCAACAGCTTGAGTGTCATCGGTGCGGAAACCGTTCTCCTGCGGCGAGCTCAAACAACACTCAGCAGGGCCGAAAACGGCAGCGATCTGATCGCGCAGGCGAAGTCGGTACAGCCCGATATCATCCTGCTGGGCGACCGCTTTGACCCGCTTATCGACACGCTGGCGCTGGTCGAGCAACTTCGACACGCTGTGCCGCCTGCGCACATCATCGTCATGGGAACAACGAGCGACGGGCTGCTGATCCGCGACCTGCTTGCGGCTGGGGCGAAAGGCTACCTGATGGTCGGCGACGATCTGAATACCTGTCTGCCGATGGCCGTCGACATGGCACTGCGGGGATGGCCATACCTCTCGCCGACCGCGAACGCCGAGTACCTGACCGCGATGCAGTCCCCGCTGCGCGACTGGAAGCTCGACGCGGAAGCCCGCGCCGTGCTGCGACTGCTCGCGCGAGGCTTGCATGTCAGCGACATCGCCCGCCAGATGGACGTGCCGCTGCGGCGCATCTATTGGGTGCGCCAGAAGCTGCGCCGACGATTCGGCGTTCAGACCAACGAGCACCTGATCAGTATGGCCATTCAGGAAGGCTTCGCGTTCCCGTCCAACTGACATCGTCACGTCGTGTTGGCAAAATCGCTAACGCAAGACTGTAATTCTCGTCAGATTGGGATCGCCGCGGTTGCTACGCTGAGATGCAGGAAACTCGGCGGAGGCGAACATGCGGCGATTACTGGTGTTGACGGCTCTATGCCTGATGGCATGGAGCGTAGTTGCCTTCCTTGTCGTTGAGCGGCAGGTCAAGGCCAGCGAGCCGCTGCCTACGCTGATAGTGCTGCCGTCCCTGACCCCGACCCGGACGGCTACCCAGACCGCTACCGCAACCCGAACACCGACCCCGTCACCGACATGGACGGCGACCGCGACGCCAACGCAGACCGCGACGTCCACCGCAACGACAACACCCACGCTTTCGACACGCGTGCTTGACATCCATGCGGTCATGCCCGGCGTGTTCGTCCCGCCGACGGCCACGGAACTTCCAGCCGGGACGATCCTGCTGCCAGCGCCACCGCTGCCGTTCGAGCCGCTGCCGGATGCAACCGATCAGCCGCCGCCTTACGCCGGATGGATCAGCTACGAGTCGGATCATCCGGACATACGCTACAGCACGCCGTGGGAGCGGCGACAGCAGGCCGGTGCCAGCCGCGGTCAGTATCACCGCTCAGACGAACCGAACAGCGCCGTCA
>JACFMY010000351.1 GCA_019455155.1 Caldilineaceae bacterium | reverse complement strand
TCAAACGCCCGACAAACTACCTTCACCCAAAGCGCGGTTCGCTGGTAATCCACAACTGTCAGGAGCATCTGGCGGCCACAGCCTCAACCTGCACCAGTTCGCCCGCGATGGCGTGATATTGCTTGGCCGGGTTCAGAGCGCACACAATGACCGGATGGCATTCGCGCCAAACCTGAATGAGACGTTGGCTAAGGTTGACGAACTCGAAGCCAACCTCCTGAGGATGATTGACAGCTACATCGAGAAGAGCGGGCTGCACGCACCAAAAGAGACCTTGCCGCAACTGCGCGACGGCTACAGCGCCGAAACCATCACCGAACTCGATCTAAAAGCAACCGGCATCGGCACAGTCATCTGGGCGATGGGTTACACCTGGGACTTCAACCTCGTCAAGCTTCCGGTCCTCGACGCCGATGGCTACCCCGTTCAGCAGCGCGGCGTTACCCAATATCCTGGCTTGTATTTTCTCGGCTTGCACTGGTTGCATACCCGAAAGTCGGCCCTACTCCTTGGCGTGGGCGAGGACGCCGCATATGTGGCCGAACACATCACCGGCAAGCATTGACATCAGTACCTGTGAGTTCGCTGCGTTCTGGCAACGCGGGTCTGCGGACCCGCTAGGAAGTCTATTGTTCATGCGGTGGGGACGCTGCTCGGCGTCCCCACCATAGGCATAACCCCGTACCATGGGCTAGGCCTGGACCGGTTCGGGGTCGGGGATGCGGCGGAAGCTCACCGCGATGCGATTCCATGCGTTAATGGTTGCGATGATCAGAGTCAGGTCGACCACTTCTGCCGGGCTGAAGTGGGCATTGAGTGTTTCATAGGCTGCATCGGGTGCATGGGTCTCCGCGACGCGGGTGACTGCTTCAGCCCATGCCAACGCCGCCTTCTCACGCGCATCGAAGTAGGGCGCCTCATACCATGCCGGCAGGCTGTCCAACCGTTGCTGGGTTTCACCCGCGGCGCGTGCTTCACGGGTATGCAAGTCGATGCAATAGAGGCAGCCGTTGATCTGCGACACGCGGATTTCGACCAGGGCACGCAGCCGCTTGTCGATCGCGCTCAGGTGCTTGCCAAGCGCGACCAAGCCGTTGACGGCGTGGCGGTTGTATTGGTAGTAATCGAGTCTCTGCATCATGATGTTTACCTCTCTCTTTCCTCTTTCTTGTACGGCCTTGTTTTGTCTACCGTGCTTACGTACATGGCTTGCCAACCTATGATAGGATGGCGCGGACTTGGCCACGCACATCCACCGTCTAGCATAGGCGGCGACGGGGAGGTGTAATTGTATTTTTCCGACATGTTTGGCCGCGCGTGGCGGACAGTTGGAGGGTAGAGATGGGACAGTCTCCTCCCGGGCAAAGTGAAACACCCGCTTTGGCAAGTATTGGTTTTGAACTCGTCAAACCGTCGCCGCTGCTCGCGCCCTTTGTACAAAGTTACTGGTCGATTCACAACGCCGGTCCCGTGGCGGAGACGCGCCCCGAGTTTCTCCATTCGGACGGAGGCGCGGGTCTCGTGTTTAACTTTGGCGACCCGCTGCCGTTGTGGTCACATGCTGGACAACGAGTCACCACGCTCGACCATAGTCGCACAGCCACCCAGACCGTCCGCCTGCGGGGAATGCTGGACCTATTTGGCGTGCGGTTTCATCCGGGTGGGTTATTTGCCTTGTTTGGGGCGCCGCTGGACGAATTGGTCGAGCCGGGCGTGTTGGACGACTGGCCGATCCGGGCCGGTGTGCGCGAGGTCGAAGCGCGGATCGCCGAGACCCCGACCGGCCGCGGGCGGGCAGAGGTGGTCGAAACGTGGCTGTTGCACCGATTGGCGCGCGCCGGCGGGATTTTTCCATCGATTCAGGCCTCGCTTACCTTGTTGCGCCACAGGCGCGGACAATTCTCAATTCAAGCCCTGGCCGACCAAGTTTTCCTGAGTACGCGCCAATTAGAGCGGCTGTACAAGGAGCAGATTGGTCTATCGCCCAAGCAGTTTGCCCGCATATTACGGGTGACCCACGCGCGGAGCCTGCTCAAACAAGTACACCGGGGCGCGCTAGTCGACGTCGCTTATGCCGCAGGCTATTATGACCAAGCGCACTTCATTCGCGAGTTCAAAGCAGTCGTCGGTCTGACGCCCGTCGCCTATGTGCTAGGCCACCGTCCTGGAGCAGCCATCCCCAGCGAGGATGTAGGCGGCGGGCCATCACAAAGCAGCGCATGACAATGCCGAAAGGCGGGGACTGGTTTGCGCAAAGGATGAGCATCGTAATCCCGATCCTAATGTTCGATTTGGTCTGAAGGACGAGCAAGGGAATAATGCTTCATTATGGACCCACAAACAATCTTCACGTGAATTCTGCGGCTCGGCCTTGGCTTAATTAGGGATCAGTATCAATTGCCCAGAACACCCCCCGTTGTGCCAGGTTGATCTCCCCCGGCGGTGGCCGATGCCTTGGCGGCGCTGGGTGGCAAGGCATCAAGAGCACCATCTCCCTCTGCTTGCTATCCTCTGGTGTGCTCTCTGTCCACCACCCATCGCAAAATCACATAGACCCGGCACGCTTTCTCCACACAACGCATTTCCGACTAAAGTCGAATACTTTGCCCAGCTCCCATGCTACGCTGCAGGTACCGGTCAAATCCGGTCCAATTCTCGAATGTTGTCTCTCGAAAGGAGAATGCACCATGTCTGCACAGGCAACTCCACAAGGGCAAGCCCTGCCCTCTGCCCACTTCGCCAATACCCGGGAACAGGCCACATTTTCAGCCGCGGGACCACAGCCGCGCTTCCTGCTCGACAGCGAACAGGGCGCGGTGGTCGTGGCGGGGCTGGAAGCAGGACAGCAGATCCCCGCTCACCCAGAGGGCACGGCTATCTATCACTTCCTGGAGGGCAGCGGCACCATGCTCGTGGACGCGGAGCGCTACGCTGTCGCGGCCGGCTCTACCGTGATCGTCCCGGCGGGCGCCCATAGGGGCATGCAGGCGGCCACACGCCTGGTGTTCCTGGCCGTCAAGTTCGCCGGCTCGCCAACGGCGGCCTCACAGGCCTAGCCAGCACGCAAGGAGACCAATCCAATGTTGAATCCGTACTTCCTCATGGTGTTGCTCTATCTGGCGGTCGGTGCGCTGGCCGTGTTGGATGCATCCCTAGTCAGCTTTGAGCTGCTCCCCTGGTTCAACGGCCTGCGCTGGCTCCGGGTCCATTTCATCACCCTGGGTATCTTGAGCGAGACAGTATTTGGAGTGCTGCCTATCCTCGCGGCGGGACAGCTGGGCAAGCCGCGGCCCAAGACCCGGTGGGATATCTGGCTCACCCTGAATGCAGGGCTGATCGTACTCCTGGCCGGCATCCCCGCGGTGAACGGCGTCCTCATCTTTACAGGCGGCACGCTGATCTTCGTGGCCGCAACGCTGTTGGCATTGCAGCTCTGGCAGCTGCGCGGCAGCGGCGCAGATGGGCTGCCAGCCAGCACCAGGTTCTACGTCAGCGGGCTCGCCTATCTCCTGCTCGGTATTATCGTGGGCACGGGGCTGTGGCTGGGCTGGAGCGCGCCGCTGCGCATCCAGGTTCCCCTCGAGGTGCACATCCATGCCAACAACTGGGGCTTCATGTCGCTGCTCTTCGCGGGGCTGCTGGTCAGTATCGCGCCCTCGGTGAGCGGCCGGCCCCTGGCTTCGCCCCGCGCGTTGGACATGATCTTCTGGGGCATGACATTGGGCGCGCTGGGCCTGGTCGTGGGCCCATGGTTGGGCGGCGCGCTTTGGGCTACGGTGCCGGGACTGATCCTGCATCTGGCGGCCACCCTGTGGCTGCTCGGCGCCCTGGTGCGGACGCTGGCCCGAGGCAAGCTATTGGGCACACCGGGCGCCTGGCATCTGGTCACCGCCTATGTGTGGATCCTGGCGCCGGTCCTTATCGCGCCGCTCATTCTTCTAGGCGTGCCGGGCTTTCCTGGCGCCGGCATCGAGGCCACCGCGCCCCAGGCCCTCATCTATGGCTGGGTGCTCCAGTTCGCCTATGCGCTGATCCCTTACTTCGTCATGCGCTATATCCAACATGATCCGCAGCCGCGTCTGGGTGGTTCCTGGGTCAGCCTGTTGGCAGTCCATGCCGGCAGCGCCCTGGTCTGGGCAAGCATCTTTGTGGAAGCGTGGCGGGGCCCGCTGCACGGCGCGGGTTACGCGTTCTACGCCCTCTCCATGTTGCCGTTTGCGCTCCAGCTGGGGCGGCAGTTCCGCCAGCAATGGCGCACGGTGGAGGAGATGATGCCAACTGCTACGGGCGACTGAGCGTCGCCCGTAGCAGCATAGGCACTCGTTACGGCCGGATCAAAGGAGGGGTATTATGCCGGGCCGGCGTTGCCCTCGCCTATCCTGGCGTGGTACGATGCGGCTACCCAAATCCAACCTGCCCCAGCAATAGAGGGCGCCCACGCATCGCGAGTCAGACCATGGTTACGACCGAATTAGCGCCTGACCTGATTCTGGACAACGCACGTATTTATACCCATGGCGCGCCTGGTTCGCATACGCGCGCGCTGGCCATCAAAGATGGCCGGATTCTTGCCACCGGCGCCAGCGCTGCCATCGCATCCCTGCGCGGCCCCGCCACCCAGGTAATCGATCTGGCGGGCAAGACCGTGTTGCCCGGCATCTTTGATAGCCACAATCACCTGATGCAGGTGGGCGTCAAGCTGACGCGCATTCGTCTGGACGAGTGCAGGTCGCCTGCCGAGATGATGGAGCTTGTGCGCGCAAAGGCGCAGGAGACGCCGCCGGGCCACTGGATCATAGGCGAAGGGTGGAACGAGGGAAACTTCACGGAGGCGACGCCGCCAGGCCGGCTGCCGGTACGGGCTGATATCGATCCCGCCACGGACCAGCATCCCGTCCTCCTCATGCGCTTCTTTAACATGGATCTGGCTAACAGCAGGGCGCTGCAGCTAGCCGGCGTCACCCGCAACACACCCGATCCGGAGGGCGGAGAGATCGGGCGGGATGCAAACGGGGAGCCGGACGGGCTGCTGCGGGCCAGCGCCAAGCTGCTGGTCCGCTCGCTCCTGCCCCAACCCACGCGCGAGGAGCTAGAGACCGCCATCCACCTGGGCTGCCGGGAGATGAACCGGTATGGCATTACCAGCGTGATCGATCCTGGCCTCTATCCCTGGGAAATAGCGGCCTACCAGCGCTACTATCACGCGCGGCGCGCGGCGGGGGAACGGGTTCCCCTGACTGTGCGTATCAACATGATGCCATCGTGGCACGGCTTTCGCGAGGAGGAGAGTGCCGCCGAGCTCGAGGCCCGCGCGCACAGCCTGGGCATCTTCTCAGGCCTGGGCGATGACTGGCTGCGCATCGGCGGGCTGAAGATGGCGATGGATGGCGGGACCAGCTCCCATACCGCGTTCATGTACGCGCCCTTCGAAGGTGAGCACACGGTGGGCAATTTCAACCGCCTGGACCCGGCTACGCTGCGTGACCATTTCCGCACCGCCCAAACGCTGGGCTGGGACGTGGGCATTCATACCTGCGGCGACCGGGCTATGGATATGGTGGTGGATGCTTTTGCCGCGGTGGCCAAGGACGTGCCCTGGGCCGACGCGCGCCACAACGTCATCCACGCCTACTTTCCCAGCGACCGCGCCTTGAAACAGATGGCCGAGCACAACATAGCGGCAGTCATCCAGCCAACGTTCCTGTATTGGGAAGGCGACCTGATTTTCCGCGATGTGGGCGAGGCGCGGGCAGCCAATTACAAACCGGCCAGGAAATATCTGGAGCGTGGCATCGTGCTGTGCGCCAACTCGGACATACCCAGCACCGTTTCCCCCAACCCCTTCCCAGCTCTATACGCACTGGTGACGCGCAAGAACAATCTGGGTCACTATATCGCCCGTGACCAGGCCATCAGCCGGGAAGAGGCCCTACACGCCTACACCCGCGCGGGCGCCTGGTTGACCCGGGAGGAGCGGCTCAAAGGGACGCTGGATACGGGCAAAGCGGCCGATTTGATCGTCATCGACCGGGACTATTTTGCCGTTCCCGAAGAAGCGATCAAAGATATCGAAGTCAAGCTGACCATGGTCGGCGGCCAGATCGTGTACCAGGCGGACCGCATACCGAAAACAGAGTCAGGTGCGTGACCTGGCCGGCAGTATGAACGTGTTATATGTTTGTCTATCTCTCCAAGCTGCTGCCTCTGCTCATCTACCCGTTGGGGTTGGCGTGTCTGCTATTGGGCGGGGCGCTGGTTCTGCGCCGGCGCCGTTCCTGGTCGCTCTACCTCGTGGCCGCCGCCTTCTTGTTGATCTTGCGCTTGGCGATGCCGCCCAGCTTCTGAGCCAGCTCGGCCTCGACGGCGAAGGCGGTGCCAGACTCTACGCCGATCTGCCGCAGTGGTCTGGTCTCCATGTCCCTGGTCCGCTCCCTGGAATGGCAATATCTGCCGCCGGCCGAGTTGCCGCGCGCGGAGGTCATCGTTGTGTTGGGGGGCGGCACCCGGTCACAGGCCTACCCGCGCCCGATCCACGAGATTGGCGAAGCGGGCGATCGTCTGCTCTATGCGGCCTATCTCTACCACCAGGGCGTCGCGCCACATCTGTTGCTGAGCGGCGGCGTCGTGGCGGTAGATGGTCCTGCCCTGCAGCCCGAAGCCGAAGCGATGGCGACGCTGCTCACCCTACTGAACGTGCCACATGATGCGCTATGGCTCGAGCCCCGATCCCGCAACACCCATGAAAACGCGGTCGAGACGCGGAAGCTGCTGGAACCGCGCGGGATCAACCGGATTGTGCTGGTCACCTCGGCCATGCACATGCTGCGCGCCGTGGCGATCTTTGAGAAGCAGGGCTTCGAGGTCGTGCCCGCGCCCACGGATTTTC
>JACFMY010000350.1 GCA_019455155.1 Caldilineaceae bacterium | reverse complement strand
GACCGGCAAGTGCTGAATACGGGCATCCCAAGCTGCATTACCGACGAACCCATTTACGACACAGCCGGCAACCTGCACCACTACCAGTCAGTCAAGCTACCGATCCCCTCTGTCGACGGTGTCGCGCGCCATGTACTGGTCGTGGCTACCGACGTCACCGAACGCTACCAGGCTGAAACCGCCTTGCGACGCAGTGACGCGCTCTTTCAGGCTGTGGCCAACGCGGCCAACGCGCTGCTCACCAGCCAGGATCTCGACAGCGGTATTCTCAGCGCCTTGCAGAAGGTTGGCGACGCGGCCGATGTCGACCATGTCTACATCTTTGAAAACAGCTACAATCCGCATCGCAACGGACCGGTCGGTGTGAGGCGCTATGAATGGGTGCGCGCAGGTGAACGTGAAAGTCTCCAGCGCGAGAAACCTAAAGAGGTCTCCTACCTGCCACACTTTTCGCGCTGGTACGAGATGCTGAAGCGCGGGGAATTGATCGTGGGCCAGGTACGGGACTTTCCTGCCGCCGAACAGGCAAACCTGACTATGTACGGAATCCAGTCCCTGCTCATTGCACCCATATTGGTGAATGACACCTTTTGGGGATTCGTAGGGTTTGATGACTGCCGGTCAGAACGCGACTGGGGCAAAACAAGCCGTTCGGTACTATCCATCCTCGCCTCCAGCCTTGGCGGCGCCATCGAACGGCGCCTTAGCCAAGAACGGTTGCGCTTCCAGGAACATCTGTTGCGTACCGTACTGGACAGCCTGCCCAACCATGTCTCGGTCCGTAACCCGGAAGGGCGCTTCCTTCTGGTCAACCGGGCGCTCTGTGACTTTCTTGGCCGCACACCGGATGAAGTGCTTGGCTCCCTAGAGTCTGAGCTCGATTCACACCAGCGAATCGTCGATCCAGAGCAATGGGCGGGTCATGCCGCGCTGGCGCAAAATCGCGAACTCGTAGTCGACCTGCGCGCGGCGGTCGATCAGCAGGGGAACCGTGTCTGGTTTCAAACCATGCAGCGCCCCCTGCGCATGCCCAACGGCGACACCAACATCCTGGTCGTCAGTACCGACATCACGGAACGCAAGCTGGCCACAGATGCGCTCACGGACGAGCGCAATATGCTTCAGACGCTCATCGACAACCTACCCGACTACATCTTTATCAAGGATACGCAGAGCCGTTATCTTAAGGCCAACGCCGCCCATATTAGCCTGGTGGGGGCGCGGGACATGGAGCATCTGCTGGGCAAGACCGATTTTGATTTCTTCTCGGCCCAATCCACCTTTCCCTTCTACGAAGATGAGCAGTGTGTCATTCGTACCGGCGAGCCGCTATTGAATAAGGTCGAAAACATCAATGTCGATTCGCCTGATAAGCGCTCCTGGGTGCTCTCCTCAAAGATCCCCTTGCGCGATGCCGACGGCCAGGTACGGTGGCTCATTGGCGTCAGTCGCGACATCACGGCCCTGAAAGAAACCGAAGCAGAGCTCCGCCAGGCCAAGGAGACCGCTGAGGCTGCGACCCAGGCCAAGTCCGAGTTCCTCGCCAACATGAGCCACGAAATCCGCACGCCCATGAATGCCGTGATCGGCATGACGAGTCTACTCCTTGACACAGAGCTGACCGGCGATCAACGCGATTTTGTGGAGACCATTCGTAATAGCGGCGAGACCTTGCTCGCGATCATCAACGATATCCTCGACTTCTCGAAGATCGAATCAGGCAAGCTCGAGCTCGAGTCCCAGCCCTTTGACGTGGTGGAGTGTGTGGAAGAAACGATGGATCTCTTTGCCGCACGCGCGGCCCAAAAGCGTGTTGAGCTGCTCTATTCCATCGAACCAAGTGTGCCCAAGACCGTGCTGGGTGATGCCACGCGGCTGCGCCAGGTACTCGTCAACCTGGTAAGCAACGCTGTCAAGTTCACGGAGAGCGGGGAAATCGAGCTCCGGTTGGCGGCCACTCCCGATGAAACGCCTGGGCAGTCAACACCGGGCACCGTCCGTCTGCACTGCGTGGTGCGTGACACGGGGATTGGCATTCCTGCAGAACGGCTACAACGGTTGTTCAAATCCTTCTCCCAGGTCGATGCCTCGACCACGCGCAAATATGGCGGCACAGGATTGGGCCTGGCCATCAGCAAGCGTTTGGTCGAGATGATGGGTGGCTCCATTGCCGTAGAAAGCGAGCAGCAGAAGGGTTCTATCTTCCACTTTGATATTGTTGTAGGCATAAGCGAAACGGACGGACCCGCCCACCATGTCAGCGGCAAGCTCAAGGACAAACGGGTGCTTATTGTCGACGACAACGAGACGAATCTGCGCATCTTATCCCATCAGATCCGCCTTTGGCAGTCCGACGCGACACTCGCCACCAGCGGCGCCCAGGCGCTTGCCCAACTTGAGGAGAGCACACCCTTTGATGTCGTCATTACCGATATGCAGATGCCTGGGATGGACGGATTGGAGTTTATCGCCGCGCTGCGCCGGCACCCAAAGGGCGCAAGCCTGCCGGTCGTCCTGCTAACGTCAATTGGCGACAACATCATCCGGGAACAGGCACGCCGGCTGTCAGTCTCGGCCATGTTGAACAAACCAGCCAAACAACAGCAACTGTACGATACAGTTTGTCGCGCGATGGGCATGTCAACCGAGCAAGCGCAGCTGGTGCCCACTCGCTCTGCCTTCGAACAGATCTCCGCCAAAGAACTGCCGCTGCACATTCTGCTGGCCGAGGACAACCTGGTCAACCAAAAGGTGGCGTTGCGCATTTTACAGCGCTTAGGGTATCGCGCAGATGTGGCCGCCGATGGCCTTGAAGCCGTGGAAGCGGTGGAACGCCAGCGCTATGACCTGATCCTCATGGATGTACACATGCCGGAGATGGATGGCTTGACGGCCACACGGACCATTCGTAGCCTGCTGCCGGAGAACCAGCAGCCCGTCATCGTGGCCATGACCGCTGACGTCATGGATGGTTATCGGGAACGCTGCGCGGAAGCTGGTATGGATGGTTTCATCTCCAAACCGGTGCGTATCGAAGAGCTCATTGACGCCTTGCGGCTCGTCGGCACAAACCTGAATCTGCTGACCACCGACTAGTGGTCTGTCAATCGTGATTCATTGGTCATTCGGTAGTAATGACTTCAGTCGTTCTTCACCTGTCCACAGCGACTGCAGTCGCCACTACGGAACTCAAGTTTGATGATTGACAGACCATTAGCGCGCCGGATGCATGCTGGCCGCGTCAAATAAACTCGTCGCTTGCCCGGTCACTGATGGAGCGCTGCCCGTTGCTGCCTTTCTCAGCCGCCTTGCGCTGCGGGCCATGGCGCCCCTTTCTACGGCGCGGCCGTGCGGAGGAGGTTATCTCTTCCTGTGTTACTACAGGGTAGGCGGCGAAGATCGCCACATCCTCCTCGCGATCTGCGAAATAGAGGCGATCGCGGCGCAGGGTACGGGCAAAATCGTCGAAGCCCAGGGCATCGACAACCTCGTCTGGCCGGCCCGTCGCGCCCGGCTGTTGCTGCACCCGCAAAAAGATGCGATGCTCCTCGCGGGCCGCGTCATAGCCCACGTAACGCAGTTCAAAGATTAGGGGACGCAGATTGTATACGTAGGGAGCGCCCTTGCGCTCGCGCTCACGCCAGATCTCCGGCGTGGCCAATACCTTGTCCAGACGCTCCTGCAAGAGCGCTTCGGATATCTCGCCCGGCGCAGCATAGATCAGGATCGTGTAATCAGCGCCAATCAGCAGGTTCTGCAAAGATGGCGTCTTGAGTGGCACTTCCCCGGCATCCACCAGCTTCACCCCAGGCGGCAGCTTGGCCCTAAGCCGGTCAATTAACTCGTCAACTGGCACTGGCGGCGCCAATGTCACATCGACCGGTTCCTGCACGCCTCTTATGCCTACGCCCAAGGGCGCTGCAAACTGGATGTGGGGCTGTGGATTGAAGCCCTGCTTGTAGAGAAGCGGCAGGTTGGCGCGACGTAGCGCACGTTCCCAGAGCCGGAACTCGTCATGATGGGAGATAAACTTGATTGCCTCGCCCTTCTCATACACAAAGCGTACGCGCTGGCGAGGGATGTCGTTGCTCGTATCCATAATGTGCAGACCGGTGCTGCCTGAGCATGCGCAGGATCGTCGCGAGGGGAGTGACGCTACCCCTACGCCGTTTCTATCTCCACTGTTTCACTGACCGTGACACGCTTGCTTACTGTCCCATGACGGCGTTGGGGTACCCGGTGGTCGAACTGGCCGGTCCGATCGGGCGACATATCGTCGTTGAAATAGAGCGGGATGGGGGCAATGTCAACCGGCTGGCGCGCTTTGCCGCGTCCCAGGCTCGGGCAGCTCCACGCACTATCCGGCGCCGCGCGGCGTTGCTCCTTGAAATGGCCGAGAATACCGCACGAGAAACAGTGCTCGCGGCAGTCGTCCACCACACCCCCCTGATAGGTATGGACATATTCGTCGACCAGAAACTGTTTTTTGAGACCGGCCGAGATATGCTCCCAAGGCAACACTTCGTCCAGCGGCCGCGCGCGGCGAGCGTACCAATCCATGTCTAGCCCCAGCTCCGCAAAGGCCTCCTGCCAGGCAGGAAAGTTGAACCACTCCCCCCAGGCTTCCAGCTTGGCGCCCTTGCGCCAGGCAAGCTCAATGACATCGGCAAGACGGCGGTCGCCGCGCGTCAGGAACGCCTCGACCAGTGTCTCCTCCGGATGGTTCCATGAGAAGTAGATGCCCGGCCCGCGCAGCTCCTGTGTCAGCAGGTCAATCTGGGCGCGAATAACTGCTTCGTCCTCCATGGGCACCCACTGGAACGGGGTATGGGGCTTGGGAACCAGCGTGCTTACGCCAATGCGAACGTTGGCCTTCTTGCCCAACACACGGCGACCAACGGCCAGCACCGCCTTGGCCAGGTCGGCGATCGCCTGGACATCGGCCAGCGTCTGCGTGGGATGGCCAATCATGAAATACATCTTGATGGTGGTCCAGCCTCGCTTGTAGACCTCTTCGGCCGTGGCCAGCAGATCATCCGAGGCAATCGGCTTATTGATGACATCGCGCAGGCGATCCGTGGCAGCCTCAGGTGCAAACGTAAAGCCGGAGCGACGGCGACCCTTCTCCAGCAGCTCCATCAGATCGACGCTGAAGCTTTCGATACGCAGGCTGGGCAGCCCAATGCTAAGCTTATCCGCGCCATGACGCTCCATGGTGCGACGGACCAGCTCCTCAACATAGGTGTAGTCGCTGCTGCTCAGGCTGAGAAAGCTAACCTCCTCGAAGCCGCAGTGCTGGATCATCTCGTCGACGGCCTGGAGCACTTCCTCCACAGGTCGCTCGCGCACAGGGCGGAAGATCATGCCAGCCTGGCAGAAGCGGCAGCCGCGCGTGCAGCCGCGCATGATCTCGATGGCTGCCCGGTTATGGACTACATTCACAAAGGGCACAATGAAACGCGTCACCGGCGGCGGCAGCACGGTGACGACGCGCTTCAGTACCTCCGGGGGCGCGTCGGGGTGGTTGGGCGAAATGGCTGCGATGGTACCGTCCGTATCATACTGAACATCGTAGAGCGCCGGCACATAGACGCCCGGGATGCGGACCAGGCGCTCCCAAAGAGATTGCCGTGCTGGGTCTACACCCCCGCGCCGGCCAGAGGGCAGGCGGCCCTCATCGCGCGCGCGGCGCCACGCTTCATAGGTTTCAATCACCTCGAAGATGACCTCTTCCCCTTCGCCGATTACCATGGCATCGAAGAATGGGCTCATCGGTTCGGGGTTGTAACAGCCGGAGCCGCCAGCGATAACCAGGGGATCCTCTGCCGTCCGGTCCGCCGCGCGCAAGGGGATGCCGGCCAGGTCCAACATGGTCAGCACGTTGGTGTAGAGTTGCTCATAGGGCAGGCTGAAGCCAACGATGTCGAAATCGCGCAGGGGATGGCGCGTCTCCAGGCCATAAAGCGGAATGCCATCCCGGCGCATGTAGTGCTCAAAATCAGGCCACGGGCAATAGACTCGTTCCGCCAGCAGATCCCCACGACGATTGATGAGATCGTACAGGATCATCAAGCCCAGGTTGCTGCCGCCGAGCTCGTAGATATCAGGAAAGGCCAACGCGATCTTGGTCCGGATCGCGGGATCAGACCAGGCCTTGATCACGCTGTTTAGCTCGCCGCCGGTGTAGCGAGCAGGCTTTTCCACTTTGTGAAGCACGCGATCGAGCGCGCGCGTGATTTGGCGGGGTGTCGTCGGCACCGTTTGCCTCCTTTTCGTCTCTTCTACCGGGCGTATCCATAGCCCGGGTGGGATTTGAACCCACATTGTGTTGGGAGGGCTATCATAACATAAGCTGGAACTGGCGTGAAGAATTGAGGGATGGGCCGGTCCCCAAGGCGGCGAAAAGCTGGCATATGGCCAGGGACAGTCGCAGCGAAGCCTAGCCAGCAGGCCGTGCATGCTTGATAGCCCCCTGAAAGGCAACTGCCAGTGCGAGTGCGCCACCTAACGTCACAACGCCAACCAGGAAAAAGATGGTGTCTAGCCCGAAGCTCTCGGCCAACACCCCCAAAATGAACGGACTGAGCGCCGTGCCGATGCCGCCCGCCATGTTGTAGGCGCCCAAGGCGGCGCCACGCACTTCTGCCTCGGCATATTGGGTCACAAAGGCCTGGCCAGCCGTGAGAAATATACCGAATGAAATACCTTCGGCCACCAGCGCCAGGCTGAACGCGGTGTAGCCGCTCCGCTGCGCCAAAACAAGAACTGCGCCGCCCGCGAGCAGCAACGCCGCCAACATGATCCGGTGGCTCCAGCGCGGCGTGCTGATGAAGCCGGCTGGTAGCCGCGTCCCCGTTGACACCAGCGCCCGCAGCGTAAACAACGCGCCGATT
>JACFMY010000349.1 GCA_019455155.1 Caldilineaceae bacterium | reverse complement strand
GCCACGACCCTCGACGAATATCGCAAATATATCGAAAGCGACGCGGCGCTGGAGCGGCGCTTCCAACCGATCCTGGTGGAGGAGCCATCCATCGAGGAGACCATTGACATTCTCAAGGGTGTCCGGTCGCGCTATGAGGACCATCACAAGCTTGTAATAACGGATGAAGCGATCCACGCGGCGGCCCATCTGGCGGCGCGCTACGTGCCCGACCGCTTTATGCCCGACAAAGCGATTGACCTGATCGACGAAGCTGGCAGCCGGGTGCGCATGTACAAGGCGCCCTATGCCGCCAACCTGCGCGAAACCTTCATGAACTTGAAGAAGCTTCAGAAGGAGAAGGAGCAGGCGCTAGATACCCAGCGCTTCGACGACGCCATCGATCTGCGCTACCGCGAGGTAGAGCTGGAAGCTCGCCTGAGTGAGCTGCGTGAGGGCTGGAACGAAGCCGCCAATCAGCCCAAGGTCACGGCCGACGACATCGCCGAAGTCGTGGCCATGTGGACGGGCGTGCCGGTCAGCCGCATTGCCGGCGGCGAGCGCGAGCGCTTGCTGGAAATGGAACGGGTCATGCACCAGCGCATCATCGGCCAGGAGGAGCCCATCCGGGCGATCGCCAAGGCTGTGCGCCGGGCCCGTGCCGGCCTCAAAGATCCCAAGCGCCCCATCGGTAGCTTCATGTTCCTTGGCCCGACCGGCGTCGGCAAGACGTTGCTGGCCAAGACTCTGGCCGAGTTCATGTTCGGCAGCGAGGACGCGCTGATCAAGTTGGACATGAGCGAGTTCATGGAGCGCCACAATGTGAGCCGTCTGGTGGGCGCGCCTCCGGGCTATGTTGGCTACGAAGAAGGCGGCCAGCTCACTGAAGCCGTGCGCCGGCGCCCCTACAGCGTAGTGCTGTTGGACGAGATCGAAAAGGCCCATCCCGAAGCGTTCAATATGCTGCTCCAAATCATGGAGGACGGCTACCTGAGCGATGCCAAGGGCCGGCGGGTTGATTTCCGCAATACGCTGCTCTTGATGACGAGCAATATCGGCGCCAAGCTGATTCAAGGCTCCAAGGGTTTGGGCTTTGCTATCACGCAGGAAGACGAAGAGAAGCGCGAGAGCGAATATGAGACCATGAAGGCGAAGGTGATGGACGCGCTCAAGAAGACGTTCCGTCCCGAGTTCATCAACCGCCTGGATGGCATCATGGTCTTCCGCAGCCTGAGCCGTGAAGAGATCGCCCAGATTGTCGAGCTCGAGCTGCGACCGCTGCGCATGCAAATGGCGGAGCAGGAGATGAAGCTCATGCTCACGGAGGCAGCCCGCCTGGCCATTGCCGACGCCGGTTACGATCCGGAATACGGCGCCCGCCCGCTACGCCGGGTTATCCAGAATCAGATCCAGGATCCGCTGAGCGAAGGTATGCTGAGCGAGAGGTATGTGCCTGGCGATACCATTACGGTGGACTATCGTGAGACCGACACAGGGGACGAGGGCAAGAAGGGCAAGGAGTTTGTGCTGGATGTGACCGACCACAGGGAAGTGGAGGTCAAGAACCCCGAGGCCGACGAGCTGGAAGCGCTGCTTCAATAGCCAGGTCGGGCCGCCCTCTGGCCCTCCGCCACTTGATTGGATCCAAGTCCGGCTGCCTCAAGCAGCCGGACTTCTATTTTTCTGCTGTTTTTCTGCTCCCTCAGAGCCTTCTGCGCTCGGCGCGTCGCTGAACAAAGCGGAAGCTGCCACCGCGCTGGACCTCCATTACATGGCCGCGCCACGTGATCCGTTGGGGTAGCAGCAGCGCAGCCAGCAACTGTAGGGGCACAACCAGCTGGAGCGCGGGCACGAGCCACGACCAGCGCCAGGGCGTGGCCTGGCGCAGATAGGCCACGTTGCAGTGCGCAAAGATTGTGTACTGGTAGATAAAGGCGGCAGCCACCAGGCCGGCCAGCAGCGCCGATGGCCAGACAAGGAGCCCAATTACCAGCAGTAGCGGCGCGAGGGCCGGCGCCAGGGCCAGGGCATAGACCAGCGCCTGCTCGTCGCCGGGCAGGTGGCGCATGAGCGACTCGCGAGGAAAGATGAACCAGCGCTGCATGAGCCGCAGATAGGGGCGCATGCCCGTTATGTGTGTGCTGATGGCGTGGCACAGGGGAGTCTGGACCAGCTCCAGTCCTCGCTGGCGGACTTTCATGGCCACGGCAAAATCGTCGGCAAGAATCGTCTCCACTCCTCGCCAGCCCCCTATTTCGTCCCACGTGCCGCGACGCACCGCGTAGAACATGCCGTTGATGGTCACCGGCGTGTGCAGTGTCGTGTAGGGGATGTAGGTGAGCAGGCTGCTGCTGTTGACGAAGGTGGCTGCCAGGCTTGACCAGAGGTTGGCGAAGTTGACCTGGTAGGGCAGGCCAAAGACAAGCCCGGCCCCCGGCCGGTCGAGGAAGGGCAGGCACTGTTCCAACCCGTAGTCGGGCAGCATCGTGTCGTCGTCCAACACGCAGAGGATCTCGCCCCTTGCTACCGCCTGTCCCGCCAATAACTTGAAGGTCTTGGGATTATGCCCTTGCGGCGCTGCGGGCAGGAGCAGGAGCTGTATCCGTCCCGCACCGAGTGCTTCGACCAGATCGCGGCAGATCGCCTGCGCGGCCGGATCGTCCTCATCCACCAGCCAGATGAATTCCAGTGGATAGTCTGTCGCCATGCGGAGGTTGTGGGCCAGTGTCGCCGGCAACGTGACGTCGCCGCTGAGGATGGGTTGCAGGATGCTCACCAGGGGCAGTGGCCGGGTCGCCACGGGCGCCGGGCGGCGGAAAAAGCGGACGATGGTCCAATGTTTCCACGCCAGCAAAGCCAGGAGCGCCAGAGCCAGCAGGTTCAGGGGTGTTGCCATGGTTGTTCTATTCCTCTAGGAGGTCGACGGCGCCCCCGCGATGCAGGTAGAGGCGTTGGCCCCGCCAGGTGAACTCGGGCTTGCCCAGCAGCGCAGCCAGCGCCTGCAGCGGCGTAATGAGGGCCGCGGCAATCAGATAGGGCCAGCGCAGGGGTGGTGTCTGCCGGCCTAGATAGCGTCTTTCGCAATATCCCTGCGCAGCGGCAAAACAGGCCAGGCAGAAGCACAGGGCTTGCCATACGCCACGAGCCCGGCCGGTCACGGCGAGGATCGCCAACAGCGGCGGTATCAAGTTGCCCGCGCTGCCCAGCATGGTAACCAGCTGCTCGCGGAACGACATACCGGGCAACATGGCCTGGCGGGGGATAATGAACCAGCGCCGGATCTGGTTCGCGTAGGCGGCCAGATCCGCGAGCGAGTTATTGACGTCATAGAGGGCGGGAGTCTGCACGCAGCGCAGCTCGAAGCTGCGCACGCGGCGGGCCAGCTCATGGTCATCGTCGATGCGTCCTTCCATATGGCCCAGGCCGCCGGCGGTGGCAAAGACTTCCCGGCGTATACAGAAAAAGTGGCCCGTAATCGTAAACGGCGGCGCCAGATAGGTAAGCGGCAGATAGGTCAGGAGGGCGTTGCTGTTGACAAAGGCGCTCATCAGGCTGGCGGCAGCCGTGTCCCAGTTAGTGTAGCAGGCCAGGCCGAACGTTGCGCCGGCCCGCGGCGTTTCCAGATAGCGCACGAGCGTGGTCAGGGCTGCTGGGCGCAGGATCACATCGTCATCAACAAAGCAGAGGACGTCGCCAGTCGCATGGGGGAGCCCAGCATGCAGCTTCTCCAGCTTGGAAGCGACCGGTCCGTGGGCGCCTTCGGCCAGGACCAGCTCGACGTCCAGCTCCGGCTGCGCCGCCAGCCACTCCGAGCACAGGGCCTGGCTGGCGTGATCTGTGCGGTCACAGATGAGAACGTGGCTGGTTTGGCATGGATAGTTCAACGCCGCCCGCGCGGCCAGGACGCCGGGCAGGTCCGACGCGCCGCGCGTGATCGGTTGGAGGATCGTCACCCGCGGCCATACCGGTAGATCTTCGGGTTCGGCCCGCTGGAGGAAGTGGCTGGCGGCGGCCAGCCTGAGCAGCCGGTCTGCAAGGTAAAGGCCAGCCAGCCACCAGGCGGCACGGGGAAGCCATTGGACTCTCCGTCCAGGTAGAGAGCCGTTCCCGGCAGAGGATTGATTGGTATGGGTGAAGCTGGCGCGCCGGCTCATGTCCCATGAGTCTAGCGCAAAGCAGCTTTTTCATCGACTATTCGCGAGGCCCGAACAACACTTACCGGTTGCGCGGCTGAGCAATAGAAGGCATTCGATCCCGCCGTTTCAGGCGTGATACCGCAGCTATCTTGATAGGGCACAGTGGCCGGGTCATGTTCAACGGTACAGGGATTAGCAGTCCATGACTCAGGCAAGGTAGCCGACCAGAACGCCTGGATTCCCGCGACCTGGCTGGCGATCTCCGCTTGATATTGCGCCCACCATGACTGATCAGAGGGTGGCGGGGCGAGGAACTGCACGCCATCGTCACAAACAGGTTGTTGGGCTGCAGTTGATTTTGCAGTGAACAGGAAGATGCCGCCCGCCGCCGCAATCACCGCAGCAATTACAACAAGGATTATGACTGTGCGCATTTGCCGTCGCTCCTATTGGGTGTACGAGGTTTACACGCTATGAGCGTAGCGGGCAGACATTACGTATTTATCTTGAAAATGTAAAGAGTGTGTAAGCTGCAATAAGTTGAAAACTGGGTGCGGGCTGGATGGAGTCCGGCTACAAAGATCCTGGGCGTGGAGATATTCATTCCACTGATGGGCTAGTGATTCCCTGCAAGAACGCCTCAAAGGACGCGATATAGGCAGTTGTGCGGTCCAGTGTCGCGCTATGGCCCTGGGCCGCCAGCACAACTTGCCGCGCCTGGGGATACTTATTTCGCAGCGCGGCCCGCTGGGAGGCGCCGAAGATGCGGTCGTCCACCGCATCCACGATCAGCACGGGGCCCGCGTAGTGGCTCTGCGCCCATTGGGCTACTTGGGTTGGCGCGGTCATGGCTGCCATCAGCCGGGCGCGACCGAGCAGTTCCGCCTTTGTGAATGTGGGGATGATTTCGGCAAAATAGGCCCGCCAGAATTCATGTTCGGCGGTTTCCCGCGCCAGAAAGAGACGGACGGAGCGTTGCATGACGGCGTACAGCGCGCGCTGGGGCAGCAATGCCAGTATCCGGCTTATCCAGGTGAAGTGCCAATGCCGGTGGGAGAACGGCGCGCCGCTGTTGGCCAGGATCAGGGATGCGACGCGCTCAGGGTACGCGGCCACCATGTATTGGCCAACCAGGCCACTGAAGGAACCGCCGACCACGTGCGCCCGCGCGACGTGCTGGGCATCGAGCAGGCTTGCCAGGCCGTTGACCACGCGCTCCACGCTGTCTGCGGCCGCGGGATAGGTGCAGGCGATGACGCGGTACCGGTCTTCAAAGGCCAATACATAGTGGAAGGCGGTCTCAGCCCGCCCCAGTGCGCCGGGCAACAAGAGCAGCGTCTCGCCGCCGATGCCGGAGGCAATGTACTCCCATTCCAGACCGCCCGCAAGATGGTGGGCAGACGGGTGTGTGGTGCGAAATCGAGCCAGCTCCTGAAAGTCGTCAGCCATGGTGTAGCTCCGTGTAGGGAGTGGGCAAGAAACGGGTGCGCGCCATAAACAGGATGCGCCGCGCGAGTCCCGGCGCCAGCCGGTTCAGACCCAACAGCAGGCGTTCGCCCATGCCCCACACCTGTGCCGTGCGGCCTGCTTCCAGCGCCGCGATGACGCGTTCGCCGGCCGCATTGGGGTCTGCCAGGGCGGGGCTCCGGCGTCCAGGGCGCGCCAGGGGGCGGACAAGATCGGTCGCCGTGCCAGGCGGATAGACCAGGAGCACATGGACGCCAAATGCGGCAGCCTCATAGCGTAGTGCCTCGCCGAAGGCGCGCAGCCCTGCTTTGGTAGCGGCATAGAGGGTGGCATAGGGCATAGGTACGTAGCTCATGGCACTGCCGACGAGCACGACGCTCCCTTGCCGCACCGCCAGCTCGGGCAGGGCAAGACGTACCAGGTCCATAGGCGCGGCCAGGTTCACGGCCACGGCGCGCTCGAGCGTCCGCGCATCGTGCCACAGGAGGGGACCACCAGCCAGCATGCCAGCATTGTTGACGAGCACGTCGATCAGGCCGGCGCCGGCCCGTGCCTGATGCAACACGCGTGCCCGTTCTGCAGGCAGCGCCAGGTCGGCTGGCACGACATAGGCGGCGCGGCCCAACTGCTCCACCTCGCGCGCCACGCTGGTGAGCGGCGCAGAGCGGCGTCCTACCAGTGTTACCGTGGCGCCGCGCCGCGCCAGGGCCAGGGCAATGCCGCGGCCGATGCCGGTGCCGCCGCCTGTAACCAGCGCATGTCTATCCTGGAGGCATATCTGTGCCATCTTGTTCCCGTCTCAAAATACCAGCGTCATCGCGCCAATAGTCAGTCCTGCCCCCGTACCCATGAGTAGCAGCCTGTGACCGCGCTGCACCTGGCCGGTGGCAACGGCCTCGGCCAGTCCCAATGGAATCGACGCGGCAATGCAGTTGCCGCGCAGGGGAAGGTTCGAAAAGACCTGCTCGCTGCGAAAGCCCAGACGGGCCGTCAACAACTCGATGCCATGACGGCTGGCCTGGTGGGGGACCACATAGTCAATGGCCTCGCGCGTCCAACCCGCTTCGTGGAGAAATGTGTCCAGAAAGGGGCCAACGATCCGCGCGGCCTTTTTGAAGACGCCTGGTCCGTCCATATGGAAGAGATTCATTTCAGGCGTCGTTGCAGGGTCATTGGGATGGTGCCGTGTGCCGCCGCCCAAGACCGCGGTGAGGTCAGCCCCACTGTGATAGGTTTGAAAGCGGGCATGGCATATGGCTGACGGCTCGTGGGGCTCCGCACGGGTTACCACTGCCGCCACCGCGGCGTCGCCAAAG
>JACFMY010000001.1:36532-55906 GCA_019455155.1 Caldilineaceae bacterium | reverse complement strand
ATAGCCCTTGCCATTGATGAGCCAGTAACGGGGCTTGTAGTTCTGCATGTTGAAGGCGGCCGGATTGGCGTTCAGATTCGGATCGATCTCGCTGAGCACCAATACTGCCGCGCTGTCGAATGCACTGGTTGGCTGGCTATAGGCACGGCCGGACGTCGCGGAATTGACGATGAGGGCGCCGTACAATCCCATTGCGATCTGGCGGTCAGGCTCGCTGCCGCTCTGGTAGAGATAGGTCCCTGTTACCGCCGTGAAGGTATAGGTCACGCTGCCGCCAGGCGGCGCTTCCGTTGTCAGCAGGCCGGCGCTGCCGCCGCTCGCGCTGAGGATCTGCCCTGGGATGACGAGCGAGGTGGGCACCGGTAGTTGGTTGGTCAGGTTGATGGTGACGATGTCGCCGCTATTCACCTGCAAAACGGGGCCAGGCAAGGATGCCGTACCCGTGCACGGGCCGGCCACATAGCCCCAGATAGGGACGCTGCCGCCGCCAGGCAGGGACGAGGTCCCGGCGGTGGCGCAGAGATCGATGGTAACGGGTGCGGCCTGGGCAGGCGAACTGGTTAGGCAGATCATGACCAGGAGTAGCGCACATACCCCGCCGAGTTGCATGAATCGTTGCTTCATGATGGAGTCTCCTAAGTGTCTAGGCTCTCGTTGGCTCAAATCGCAGCGATCTGCGCGCTACGGACACAGCCCCAACGACGCGGGCGGGTCGACACGCACCATGGTGGCCAGGCCGCCAAAGCCCTCGTCGAAGTTCTGGAACTCGAACAAGGCGTGGCTGTGCCACGGGTAGTAGAACTCGCCACACTCGTTGAAGGAGGTCACGCCCACTGGCAGTTCGTCCTGCTCGCCCAATTCCGGGTCGCCGCTGTAGAAGGTCACGCCGTCCTTGAAGACCAGGTTCTGCAAGCCTGGCAGCGAGACCGGCACAGGCCCATTGGGGCCCGGCGACCACTGCTCGACATTGCGCCACTGGAACAGCAGGTCCATCGTCTGGCCAGCGGCCAGGGACCGGGCAAAGTTCTCATTGGCCGCGCCGCCTAGAAAGCGGCCATCCTGGGCGATTGCCTTAAGATGATTGCCGTGAGGGTGGAAGGGATGGATGGCCGTGCCCGCATTGGCGTAACGGATCAGGGCAGGCTTGGCACCCGGATTGAGTGACGGCTCGACCGCCTCCACGTAGACCAGCGCGCCGTAGGGCTGGCTGGGCAGCCACGGCACAAAGTTGTCGTTGAGCGTGTCGGGCATTGAACGGCCGTTGATGGTCCAGTAGCGGTCATGGCGCGCCAGCAGGTTGGCAGCCTGACCGTTGGATACCGCATAGTGGATGTCAGGGTCAATCTCGTGCATGACGAGGATATACTCACGGCTGGGATCGAACTCGGTACTGGGGTCGTTGTAGGCAAAGTTCGGTCCCAGGGCAGGCCGCACGACCAGGGCGCCGTAAAGCCCCATGTGCACCTGTAACTCCTGGTTCGTGCCGCTCTCGTAGAGATAGGTGCCCGGCTGGCTGGCGACAAAGGTGTAGGAGACCGATCCACCGTTGGCGGCTGCCTCGTTGGTCAAGAATCCTGCCGTGCCGCCGCCGGCTGTGACGTTTGTTTGGCCAGGGAAGATGATAGAGACCGGCTGGCTGATGCCCGGCGTGTTGTTGGTCAGGTTGATGGTGACCGTGTCACCTTCATTGACACACAGCACCGGACCCGGCATTTGAAACGCGCTGGTCGCCAGCGTATATCCCCACATGTAGATGCTGTTGCCGTCAGGAAACTGAATGTACCCTTCGGCTGTCTTCAGATCAAAGGTAGGGTTCGGCCCGGCAGTCGTACAGACCATGCCGACGAGACCAGGAAATGGCGCCTGACTCGTACCCCCTGTGACGATACTGGGCGCAAGCACTGTGCCGGCAACGGCCAACAGCAACACCAGCCCCAACCCGAAGATGAGTGTACGTTTTGCATGTACCATGATCGTCTCTCCTTTCGGCTAGAATGTGCTGTTGGGTGCAACCTGAGGCGGCAGCGTCCCGGGCGGGTACACCCGGATCTGTGTGACCATACCGCCCAGCCCTGGCAGGTTGCCGTTGACCAGCCGGTGGGCATTGCGGTTGTGTAGCCAGTAGACGTTGTAGCTGCCCGCACCATCCACCCCGCCAGGTATGCTGGCACTGTAGGCCGGCGCGGTCACCAGCACGTCGCGTGCCTCGCCCGGCCCGATGTAGACTGAGCTAGTCTGGTAAATGTTGGGGCCCAAGAAGGTTGCATCGTGGCCGACAACGGTCATCCGGGGACCCAGGAGCTGCATGCTGTGGATCTCGTAACCCAGGTTCGCGAAACGCAGTAGCCCGGTCTCGCCGGCGTTCAGCTGGATGAGAGACGACACGGGCTGGGTGAACCCCAGATCTGGGTCGCCGTAGGAAAAGTCGCCCCCCTCATAGGCCGCCAGATCCTGGTCGCGCACAACGGTGTCCGGATAGGAGCGGCCATTGATTACCCAGTAGTTAGCCTTGTAGTCCGACCAGTTCGTCTCCTGGACCCCGATCAGGTTGTCGTGTGGTGTCGTCCACACTTCGTTGAGCAGTAGTGTGAATTCCCGGTGGAATGCGGTGACGCCGCTATCGCTGTCGTACGTACGGCCGTTTAGCGCCTGAATGTAGACGACCCCATCCATGCCCATCTGCACATGTTCTACGTCCTCGAAATGGCAGTGGTACATGTAGGTGCCTTCGGCCCGCGTGCGGTAGAAATAGGGGAAATTGCGCGATGGCGGTACCGAGACCGAGACCTCGGGCACGCCGTCAAAGACCGCATTGGGATTGCGGAACCCATGCCAGTGAATCGTGTGTGCGTCGTCCAGGTCCGGCCGGCCCACAAAACCAAGATTGCTCATGGTGAGGTAGAGATCGATGTTCTTGGGAACAGCCAGGATCGGTGACGGCCATTGGGTAAAGCCCTTGTATTTGGACACCAGGGCTTCGAGTGTGGCGAATGTTTCGCTGGGCAGCACAGGGCGAAAGCCAAAGGCGTAGACGCCGTTGTCGGCGCCGCGCCGGCGGCCGGGCAGCGACACAAAACCATCAGTTGCCACCAGACGGACATTGATCTGCGGTAGCTGCAGTGCGGGAGCGGCAGCTGGCGCGGCGATCACCCGCTGTGGCGGGCCGCCGCTCATCAGCCCCCCACCTGCGATCATGCTGAGGAGCAGGGCCTGGCCTCCTAGTCTTAGAAATCCACGCCGGCTCAGTTGATGAGGCGGTTGTTTCTGGTTCATTGTGATCGTTCTCCTCTTCGAGCAACCTGCTGTGCATGTCTTTCTGTCCAGTACCAGCCGCGTGTCCGTGCGACTGGAACTGTCCTCACCCCCAGCCCAGAGGCTGGGGGTGAGGACATGGGGCTCATGGCAATTCGATGGCGTCGACGTCGGTATTACCGACTCCGGCCGCCTTACCGTTGTAGTAGAGCGTGAGCGATGAGCAGGCGGTATTGGCGCCCGTTGTTGGGGACGCACAGACGACTATGTCCTCGTCCTTGGTCTTCAAGGTGGACGTCTTGATGTCGCCCGACGTCGAGAGGTAGATGTCTCCATTGGCGGCCACGTCCACGGCGTCGATGTTCTCGTCCTTCTTGTCGAACTCGATGTCGCTGCCGTCGAAGTAGATCGCCCAGGTACCGCTGGCATAGTTGCCCGGCGTGTCCGGCGTCAGCGCCAACAAGTCCATGGGCTCGGCCGCGATCTGCGGCGATCCACTGTTGTTGCTGTCGCTGAAGACCACGGCATTGCCAAGGGTCGAGATGATCAGCCGGCCGTCCGGCAGCACATCGAGGGCATTGATGTCCTCACCATTGGTCGTCAGTCCCAGCGGTGCCCCCGCCGCAAAGAGGCTGAAGGCGCCCGCCGTGGTATCGCCCAACGACGTGGCCGAGAACATGACGATGTCGGAATCGTCCACAGCGCTCGCCAGGCCGGGCAGCGTGCCAGCAGGTACCGGATTCAAGAACGACATGAGAATCGTCGTGCCGTTGACAATGTGGAACGCGTCGAGGTTGTTGTTGTTCGGCACACCCACATCAGAGGCATCGAACGCCATGACGTAGTCGCTGCCGGTGAAGCCAATGATGTCGGCTGGGTGCACGCTCGACAGGCTGCCTAGATTGTTGAGCTGTTTGTCCACCGACAGGTACATCTGCGCTGGCGGCAAGCTACCTGGGGGCACCGGATTGACGGTGATGGTGACCTCGTCGAAGGTTTGGGCCACACCGTCGTCTGCCGTGAGTCGCAGCACATAGACACCGTCTACCGAGAAGCTGGCCGTCGTGTCCACTGTAGTTGCGTCGGCAAAGGTGACAGTCCCGGGCGCGCTGGTCACGCTCCAGAGCGTAGTCACTACACCTGGCGGGTTGGGCAGCCCATCGTCTGTTACCGTGCCGTCTAGAACCGCTGCGGCAGGCAGCGTGATGATCTGGTCCGCGCCGGCGCTCACGCTGGGCGGTGTGTTACCTATCGCGCCGCATGGGCCTGCCGCGCCCGGTTGCTCGTCGGCGCCCATGTCATGGCCGGCGCCCACTGGCCGGCCGCCGCCGTCGAAATCGTCACACGGCGCCAGCACCAAACCCTGGGCTCCGGTGCCGTTGTTGACGGCCGGAGACCCGGCTGCCACGTGGTAGTCGCCGGGTGGATCGGTTGGCGTCGAGATGACGAGCACGACAACGAACGCCGGATCGCCAGCAAAGGGTGTCGCCACGAAGTTCAGGTCAATCTCCTGCGCGAACTGCGGGTCACTGCCCGTGATGTTGCCGGTGCCGCTGCCGTACGGCACGGTGAGGATCGAGTAGTTGGGCGTGAAGAATTGGGGTGTCGTGACGCCTACGACCTCTAGGTCGATGATACCGGCCGAAGGCATGCCACCTGTCCCATCCAGATAGTAGGCCTGGTTTTCCCAGAAGATGTTGTTGAACAACACGGGGTTGCTGAAGCTGTCCGGCGGCAACCCGCGCGCGTTGCGCAGCGCCAGGCTGTGTCCCTCGCTGGTGAGGCCAGCGCCATGGGGGCACGAGCCTAAAAGTGGCGGGTTGCAGGTCGAGCGGTCCGCGTCCTCGGCGGTTGCGGTGGAGATGTTCTTGGCGATCGTGTTGTTGATGATCTGCACGTTGAGCGCGTCGTCCAGGGCAATGCCGCCGCCAGTGTCGGTGGCCAGGTTGTTGACCACCATGTTGTTGACGATTCGCACAGGCCCGTCCACCGGCTGGAGCAGGCGGATGCCACCGCCATCGTCATTGCTCACGTTGCCTTGGACGAGATTGCGCTGAATCTCCACCGCGCCGGAGCCTGGCGACACAGCTGTCGGATTGTTGGGCAGCTCGCCGCCAATCATGATGCCGCCACCCTCATCGAAGGCGTAGTTGAACAACACTTCGTTGTCATGGATGGAGCCACCTGGGCTCACGCCGAAGTGCGAGATGCCGCCGCCATATTCCGCAGAGTAGTTGCCGCAGACGATGTTGTTGTCGATCTCGTAGCCAGCGGCGCCGTTGAAGAGGGCAATGCCGCCGGCCAGATTGAAGCCGCCGTTGTTGAGCACACGGTTGTGGTGAATCCGCACGCCGTCGTTCTCATTGTTGGCCGTGTTGCCCGCGTCGGGGTTGGTGACGTATGCCCGGCCGATGATAATGCCGCCGCCCGTCAGCCCCGAGTTGGTCTGCACCAGGTTGTTGCTGATCTGCAGGAAGCGGGCGTAGGCATGGGCATAGATCGCGCCGCCTTGCTGTTGTGCGCCAATGGGCACATTGCCGCGTACCACGTTGCCGCCCCGGATGGCAAAGCCGTCGATCTGCGTGGTGAACCCGCTGCCAAATTGGCCGTCCTGGGCCAGCACCGTGATGACCTGCCCCATGGGCACGTCGCCCGGCCCGTCGTACGGTATCGCCGCGACTTTGGCCAGGAACTGTTGGGGCGTCATGCCACCGAAGTTGAAGAAGCGACCGTCGATGAGTGTGGCGCCCGGGCCATGACCCTGCAGCTTGATGTTCTTACCCAGGATCACTGACTCGTAGTAGACGCCTTGATAGACCACCACCAGATCGCCGTCTGTGGCGGCATCGATACCGTCTTGCACCGTGGCATAGGTTTTGCCCGGGCCTACTTCATGGATGGCCGGGCTATAACCGGCGCCGATCACATGGTACGTGATCCCGATCGGGCCGCTCTTGCCGTTGGCTGCCGTGACCAGCAGCTGCTGGGGACCGGTGGGATGGCCGCTTGGGATGGTGACATTGATGGCCGTATCGCTCCAGGTCGATACTAGGAGCGGCGCGCCGCCCAGCGTCACGCTGCCCGTTGTGGCGCCAAACCCGATGCCGTTGATTGTGAACGCGGCGCCAGGAGCGCTGAACACCTGGGAAAGACTGCGCACGTCTGGCGTATCTGCGGCCAGATCACAGCGCGGCGGGTCGATGAGGCCGGTGGCTGGATCAGGTACCAGGTTCGTGGTCGGCAGCAGCGCCACATCGGCGTAGGTGGTCTTTCCCGGCCATACGTCAAACACCAAGTGTAGGGATCCGTAGTTGGGGTTCCACAGAGGATCTGGGTTCAACGGGTCGCCGGGGTAGTTACCTACCACGCGTACCATATTAGGACAGACGCCGCCCGGCACCGGGCAGTGTGCCGTGTAGCTAGAAGGCAGCAGGACCTCCCAGTAGCCGTCCTGGTCCGAATAGACGCGGGCAATCTCGTTGTTCTGGAAGTCCAGCACGCCAATGGGTGTGTTGGGAATGCCGCGTTTTTCCACGTAGAGCGGGCTGTTGGGGTCGAGCTGCAGGATCAGGTCATCGACCAGCAGGCCGCGGATCAGGCCAGGGGGAGGAACCGCGTTGACGGTCATCAGATGAAACTCGGCCGCAGCGTTGAAGCCGTCTACAACGGTGACGAACTTGCTGTCGCAGAGGGGGGTCATCTGGCCGTCGGCTGGGTTGCGCGGGTCGTCCACCAGGTGCAGCGGCCCTGCGCAAGGCGGCGGCGGCACCTGTGGGATGAAGGAATCGCCCTGGTCCGTATTCTGATCCTCCTCACGGATGTGCTGGTATCCAGGGGGCGGCACGACTTCAACAATGTATTGGCCCGCAGGCGTGCCCTCAAACGCATACCCGCCGTCAAAGACGCCATCCTTGATCTGGTTCCAGGTGCGCGGCAGCTCCAGACAAAGTGGATCGGTCAGCTGCGTAGCTCCGCCCGGTACAGGATAGTCGTAGACGCAGTCAGTGGGCAGGTTGTCGTACCACGAATCGGTCTGCACGGAGTCGATGGGGAGATCCGAGGCTCGCTTGAGCTCGCCCTGGCCATAGGGGCAGCCGGGCTCGACTGCAGTACAGGCGATGGGATTCCCCGTGCCATCCAGCGCGGCAGGATAGAGATTGATCGTGACGTTGGGGACGCCGGGCTCGTAATCCTCGGGCGCGGCGAGCCGCGGGTCAAACTCGTTGCGCGTCGTTGCGTAATAGACGATGCCCGAGATACCGCCGTTCTCGCCAGGTCCATAGGGGAGCTTGCCTGCATCGATCCACTGGTATGAGCCGGCCCACGTGAGCTGTGCCTGGAGCAGACCGCCCAGCCCTTCGGCGCGGTTCTCCGGCGCGTACGGGTAACCCTGGGGCACGCCAAACTCGTTGGCGAAGTAGGCGGTGGTGAAGCTGTGCGCCAGCCGCCCAAAGCCGACTTCCCAGATCAGGAAATGCTCCCACTCGAAGTATTCAGGAAACTCGTAGTAGCCATTGCTGTCGGTGAAGGTAGCGTACTTAATCGTGCCGTCTTTGAAACGTACATCCAGATCGTAGTTGGGGATGCCCGGCTCGCATAGCAGGACGTCGGTTGGTTGGGCGCCAGGTAGACAGTCACGATAGCCATTGGCATAGCCAGGGCGGGCCGGATCGGGTCCGGCGTTGGCGGCCGGCACGGAGGTGATCGTGGTCCCATTCCGGGCGACGCCGGTGTCCGCGTAGACGTAGCCGCGGATGACACCAAACCAGCGGGGCATGCCAATATCCCCAATGTTGACATTCTCTCCAGGGCCGACGTTAACCGTCACAAACTGGATAATGTAGTCCTGGGCAAAGTCCCAATAGACCAGCTGGTACTGGCCGGGCGGCACATTGGGGATTGTAAATGTGCCATCCACATTGCCGCGGCCGGTATAGACCTGTTCGTCATTGCCGCTGATGTTGTTGAGCGCGATGTAGGGGCGTGGGACCGGGTTGCCCAGGGTGCCAGCACCCGGCGCATCGGTATCAATGGAGAGTTGGCGGACGCGACCGGTGATGGAGCCGGCACCGGAGGCGTCATTGGTAGGACAGCTGTCGGCCGCATTGCCAAACTGGCATTCCTTGACGAAGCCAAACCACACTGCAGCAGTCAAGAAGCCGACTTCTGTGCTGAATCCGCTTGCCCCCTCTTCGATCCAGGCGTCGATGACATGCGTGCCTTCGATGGTCGTCGTCTGGATCCAGCCCGAACCATCTGGCGGCACCACCTGAACCTCGTATTTGAGAGGCGGAACGTTGGGGATGATGGCAAAGCCATCCGGTCCGGTCAGGCACTGTCCGCCCGTGCCGGGAATGGGGTTGTCCGGCGGCACGCCCGCGTATTGCGTACAAATGGGGTTGCCGAAGAAATCTACGGTCACCTCACCGGTGCCGTCTTCGATGACCACTGGCATGTTGGGAATGCCCACCTCCACCGGAATATCGTCTTCGCCGTTGACGACCTGGTTGTCGTGGAAGACGCGCACACGCAGGGTGGCCAGGGGAAGGGGGTTGGGTACCAGGTCGACGCGCACAGTCGTGCTTGCGCCAGTGACCGTGAAGCTTGTTCCGCCCAACTTATATCCGCACGGATCATCGATAAAGCAGTCACGCCCTAGCTCTCCAGGCACCGCGGGGAAGGGGCCGCCGAGCACGGTCACCAGGTATTTACCTGGCGGCAGACTCACGGTGGCTGACGTGTCGTCGCCATATGCCACCAGGGGAGCGTAACTCTCAGGATTGACCGTGGACGCGTTGCCGTGGGCAATATCCGGGTTGATAAGGAAGCGCCACGGCTCGGTCAGTGGCAGGCCTGTGGCCCGGTTGTAGGCGGTGATGGTGACCGAGGTCGCCTGCGCCGCTGCTGGCTCCGAGGCGATTAGCGTCTGTAGCAGCAACAAGCTGAGTACAATGCAGGCGAGACGCCCGACTCGCTGTACGACAGATGTATGAATGCGCATGGTGGTGAGTCCTTCCCTGGGTTTATGGGTGATGCACCGTGTCCTGCTGTTCGCCGGCCAAGTCGCTGGCCAATCATCGTGCAAAGGCGCAGTAGATGTAGTGAAAACGGTAAGGTGGCCGTAAAGGAAGCCGCTTGCTCCCTCACACGAAAAACGTTACAATAGAAAAAGGCATGGACAGCGCCCTGTGACGATAGTCACAGATCGTTGTCTGAAAGCCGAACCGGCTAATCACTGTCGGACGTTGGCGACGGAGACAGCGATTGGTCTGGATTGCCAGGGCCAACCCACATCCACGGGTTGGCCCTACCTATTGAAGGGGCAGCAATAGCGTTGCTAGGTCATGCTTCCTCCTCATTGAGTGCTCTCGCCCCCCAAAAGTGACCTGAAGTAATACGCCACGAGCACAACGCGCAGCTCAGTTGTGCTGGCGTGAGACGCGTATGTCCGTGCGTCCGAAGAATCAGGCGGGAGCGACCTTCAATCACCTACGCAACGAGCGTGAGCGTAACGGACAATGCACATTTCGGCCATCGTACCTCGGTACAATGGGCAGATAGGATACCTAGCTGCCGTGATGGGCACGATCGGCTTTGCTATACAATATATAATATTTTTGAGTGTTTACTGGGTCCCGATTGCTTGCAGGTGTGCAGGTACGTAGCAAGGGGCACAGCGCACGAAGCAGACACGTCAACGACATACTCTTTATGGCGACCCACAATGGCTGTGGACTGGCGAATCACCGTCGAAACATCGATAATAGGTACGCTGCCATTAAATCGAATATGTGGCCTGTGAGGTTGAGGCTGGACAAGTCTGAGAACATGTTGAACAGATTATGACGTTGATCCTGTTCAACTTGCCGGGCTGCGCATGGAAGATAGGCTATTGTCCGATGAGGTAAGAAAGAACATCAGAAAACCACGGCAGGCAGTTTCATTCTATTCTTTCGTACGGACTACAATAGCACAGCCCTTTCTCGGAGTCAATGGTTTATTATTGACAATTTGTACATAAATTGGGTATCAGAACTTGCGCTAGGCTTGAGAAAAGCCGAGGGCGTTGTAAGGTTCCTGCGGTTTTATGGCAGAGGTCGGCCAAGCGCCCCGAACTACACAATTGGCGCGTACATCTGCTTGCCATACAATTATATATAGTTGAAAACGAACTATGCTGTTCCTAAAACCGGAGCCAAACCAATGCGAGTGGATCGAGTTGAACTGCGTCGAATCTTTCTCCCCTACGTTGCCCCCTTTATTACCAGCGGCTGGCGCGAAGAGGGCAGCCATGCCATCATTGTGCGCATCGAGGCAGACGGCATCGTCGCCTGGGGCGAAGCGCCCGTCGGC
The DNA here is from genome assembly GCA_019455155.1 of Caldilineaceae bacterium. Lineage (GTDB taxonomy): Bacteria > Chloroflexota > Anaerolineae > Caldilineales > Caldilineaceae > JACFMY01. The sequence continues at coordinate 45,301 of JACFMY010000001.1, read as the reverse complement.
GCCAATCCGTTCTACAACGAGGAAAACTGCAAGACAGCCTGGGTGATCCAGCAGGATTATCTGGTGCCCATGCTCCTAGAGGCGGATCTGAACGGTCCTGAGGATGTCACGCCGGCGTTCAAACGCGTGCGCGGGAATCGGATGGCCAAATGTGGGCTCGAGTTCACCATGTGGGATCTCTTCGCCCGCCGCGCCGGCCGTAGTCTCGCTGATTACCTTGGCGGTACGCGCGCGCGGGTGCCGGTTGGCGTCAGTGTAGGCATTCAGAAGGATATCCCCACCTTACTCAAGGTCGTGGAAGACTATCTGAGCGAAGGCTACTCGCGGATCAAGCTGAAGATCAAGCCTGGCTGGGATGTGGAGCCAACCCGCGCGGTGCGCGAAAGATGGCCCGACCTAATGCTACAGGTAGACGCCAATAGCATCTACGAGCTCGCAGACGCTGCCCATCTCGCGGAGCTGGACCCCTTCAACTTGCTGCTCATCGAGCAACCGCTGGCCCATGATGATATCTTCGACCATGCGCGCTTGAAGACGCAACTCAGAACGCCCCTTTGTCTAGATGAGAGCATCGTATCGCCCGACCATGCGCGGTGGGCGATTGATCTCCACGCTTGTGATATTATTAATATCAAACCCAGTCGCATCGGGGGTCTGGCTGATGCCAAGCGTATTCATGATCTGGCGCAGGCGGCCGGTATTCCGGTTTGGCACGGCGGCATGCTGGAGACTGGTATTGGCCGGGCCATCAATGTGGCGCTGGCCAGTTTGCCCAACTTTTCTCTGCCAGGCGACATCAGCGCCAATGACCGGTATTTCCAGCGTGACATTGTCGCGAACCCGTTCACATTGAATCCTGACAGCACCCTCACCGTTCCCCAGGGAATCGGCCACGGCGCCGTCGTCGACGAAGCGTTCCTGGACGAGGTGACGGTCGAGCGCTGGGTCGCGGAGAGATAGACCGTTCTTCCACGTTCCATGAATGTCACCGACCAGGGTACCCGTGAACCGGGGCGCGAACGGTATCACGCCATCCCCCGCACGCTTGTGCTGCTGACGGCCAGCGATCCGGACGGTGAGCGGCAGGTGCTGCTGTTGAAGGGCGCGCCTCACAAACGCCTGTGGAGCGGCAAGTATAACGGTCTCGGCGGTCACGTGGAGGCGACGGAAGATATCCATTCCGCGGCTGTTCGCGAAGTATGGGAGGAAGCCGGTATCGAGGTTCATGACCTTGTTCTGCGTGGGGTGGTGAATATCGACACCGGCTATGATGAATATGGTCGTCGCCCAGGCGTTCTGATGTTCGTGTTTGTTGGTGAGACAACCGAACGTGTCGTGTGGCCCACCGAAGAAGGTACACCCGAATGGCTGCCCGATGCGCGTCTGGCCGACTTTCCGCTGGTGGATGACCTCTATGGGCTGATCCCTCGTGCTCTGGAAGGCCCCTTTTTCTACGGTCACTATTTCCCGCGCCCGGACGGAACCCTGCAGTATGAGTTCTTGCAGCCTTAGGGCGCGGAACCTGGCCGTCGCACGCGCTACAGGGCAGAATTTGCCTACAGCATACCCGGTAACTGGATTGGCCGCGTCGCCACAAAGGGAGCTTCGATGGCTCACAAAAATAAACATAGAGGGCAGCACAATCAGAAGAAGCAGAGGCGGCGCATGGAACGCGTGAAAAAGCGGCGACACGCTTCCACGCCACGCGCCCGCTGGGACGTGCCCCTCATCGTCGACCTGTTGCAGACACTCGAGCTAATCCGGGCGGACGGCACGCCGGATCCTGCCCGGCTGGAGGGAGTGATAGCGCTGGCAGCCGCCAGCGAGTACCTGATCGACGAACCCGAATTCGATGCGATCGGGCTGCCGCCCCTTGAGGCAATGGCCATTTACATCCGCACGGCCGATGAAATGGGCATCAAACCCGAAGATCTGGATAAGATGTCTGAAGTGGAGCGCTCGGATATGGAGGTGGCGATCCTCAACGCTCTGATCGAGCACTACCATGACGACCTTATGGATCCGTTGCTGGAAGCGCTCAGTACCGTGCGCGCCCAGGCTGAACGTGCCGGCGATTCCCACCTGTACCTGGATGCCAGCGCGACGATGCTTGCGTTGGCCGGACAAAAAGATCTGGGTCTGGATATGATGCCTGGGCTGGTCTACGCGCTCGTCTGGCGTTCCGTGGAAGCGGGGTTTGCCGTCGCCAGTGTCGCGGTCGATTTGGTCGGGGAGGAAGCTGAGACGCTGCCCTTCTCCGAAGTCCTCCGGCGGCTGCACGAGTCCGATCAGATGGAAGCACTCAACAGGCTGGCCGAGACCAACCCAGTACTCCGCCGTTACGTTGATGAACAGCTGGACGATTCCTGGAACAAAGGCATTGTGGCGCTTTACACTGGTGAACTGTATCTCGACCTCTTTACCGATGAGCAACGTGAGCGGGGAGCGGCCATTGTGCGCGCCGTTGCCGAAATCGACGGTATGCTCACGGATCTGGAGTTATCCGCGGTTGTATTTCCGCATTTGAAGGAGATTACACGCCAGCTGCGGGCCTATCTCCAGGAAGAGGTTCTGCCCGAACGGTTGCCGCTGATCATGGACCGGCTTGAAGCGGTCGCCAATGGGCGCTATGAAGCCGATCGTGAGTGGCTGCCGTTTATCATGGAATTGCTGTATGATCTGAAAACAGACACAGAGGGCATCCAGAGCGAACTCGTCTTTGCCCTCTATGGCGAGATCTGGCCTTTGATCATCCTTGAGGATGCAGACGGTGAGAGCGGGGACGACGATCTCTTTTGAAGTGGGTTGAAGAGACAAGGCGGGCGGCAAGTTGGATTGTGCCGCCCGCCCTGCTTTTGGGGATTGGAAAGAGCGTACCGTTGGGGCCTGCTCCTAGATGAACAGAAGCTGGGCGCCCTCTGCCTTCTCCAAGAACTCCATGGCGCCGAGGATTTCGTCGACCTCGTCCACCAGGTCTTCCTTTTCAAGATGCATCATGTCGGCAGCCATGCGGCAGGCGTAAATGCCGCAGCCGGCGTCATGAATCATCTCCAGGAACTCGTGCACGGGCGGCATATCCAGCCGCTCGATTTCCTTCTTCATCATGGCGGTGGCCATGTCCGTCATGCCGGGCAAGCCGCCGACGAACTGCGGCATGTGCATAGCGGGGTTACCCACCGGCACCACCTTCAGGTGATCGACCTTGCTCTTGGTGATGACATCCATGCCCCAAAAGGTGAAAAAGATATCGGCTTCTATGCCCATCATGCGTGCGGCGTTGGCCAGTACCAACCCCGGATAGGCCATATCCAGGCTGCCTTTTGAGCAGATAATCGCGAGTTTGCGTTCTTCTGACATTAGAGTGCTCCTTGAATGGGAGAACGGTTTTAAATGGTCGTGACGTGTGAGACACACGGTCATACACAACGCGAGGCACCCTACAGATCAGATGCAGCCCTTGGGTTTCGGATAGCCAGCAATACGTGCGATCTTCTTCGCTGGGCCCTTGGGAAAGAGTTCGTAGATTTCCTTGGTATCCACGCCAGACCGTTTCGTGATGCCGCGCAGGCTCGGGAATTCACCCGTCTTGGCCGTTTCCGCACGGACCCAATTGATGACTTGCCAGTGCTTCTCTGTCAATGGAGAGAGCCCTTCTTCTTTGGCCAATGCTTCGGCAATTTCTGGTGTCCATTCACCCGGGTTCGTCATGAAGCCTTCGGCGTCCATTGCCACATTCACGTCTTTGATCAACATTGTGTATGTCCTTTCGGTCTTGAAACGTTAACTCGTAATTCGATTGTTTCTGCTTGCTGTGAGTGACGGGCCGCGCCGCGGGCATTTGGTGGCCAGCGGAACAGCCAGTTGCTTAGTTGTTGTGCCCATTGGTGGGTAGCCGCGACGGCGCCTGTTTGGACACGCGTTTCAACATGGCCATGGTGACGGCGAGACCGCGTCGCACCTCCGGGTCACGCATCTGTTTCAACAGGCTGAATAGGCCTGTCTCCAGCACGCCGGCTTCAGCCTCTGCTTCGGCCTCGTGGAAGCCCACCGTGAGGCTGTTGACCAGGTTCATCATCTGGGGCTGGGTCAGGGCCTTCACCGTATTCAGAATCAGCACGATGTTGTCGCCTAGATGCTTCACATCGTCCTCGCTGAACGACGTGACCACCTGGTCCACGATGTAGGCGCCCTGGCGCATGAAGCCGAAGTATCCCTTGCCCTCCAGCATAGCAAGCTGGTCGGTTGCCTCGGCCATCATGTCATGGGTCAATGGCGCCGCGTCCTTGACGAAATCATGGGCGCTTTCCAGAATATCGAGCATCTCATTGATGTTGCGTGTGTTGCGGACCAGCCGTTTCAGCAGGGCAATGAGATCCTCCAACTGGACGAACTGCTGCATTTCCTCAAGCTGTTCTTCGGCCACAAGGTAGACGTCATTGACGACCGGCGTCAGGTCATTCCATAGATCATCCCACATCTGCTGGCGGCGCCGGCTGTCTTCCGCCTGCTCTTTTAGATAATTCACCTGCTCGCCCAAGGCAGCCACACTTTGCGCCAGACGATCGAGCTTCTCGTTGATCGCGTCGAGCTGGCTGGTTTGGCTGGCTGGCGTGGCCTTTTCGATTACTGCTGTGCTCATAGTTGCCTCCTAATTGGCCCACGGCTTCCCCTGCGCCGCAGCGCATGAAGGGCCGTGTAGCTGTCGTGGTCAGCGCCTTACCGCCACTTGCCAGCCATGCTCATCTGGGCCGGAATCGGCATTTCCTTCCCTTTCAGGAGCACGTTCCAGTAGGTCCAGCGGAACATCATCTTGCCCCAGTGATTGACGCGCGATTCCTTGAGCAAGCTAAAGGGACCGACACCGGGCATGGGGAACATGCCGGGCAGCGGCTCCACATCGTAGTTGAAATCGATCAGGAAGCCTTTGCCATGTCCAGACTCGATGAAGCAGTTGGCGTGCCCATCGAAGGTGGGCAGCAGCTCGAGCCCGTCGAGGAAGCGCAGGAAATTGTCAATGAACACGTCCACCTGGAAATGTGCCACGGAGCCAGCCTTGGAGCTTGGCAGGTTGGTGGCATCACCCAGCACGAAGACGTTGTCGTAATCGCGCGCCTTGAGGGTATGTTTTTCGGTGGGTACGAAGTTCAGGTCGTCGCCCATTCCCGAGCGTTCGATGACGGCAGACCCCATGTTGGTGGGGACGCTCACGAGCAAGTCGAAGTCCACAGCACGGTCGTCGTACGAGACGATCCGTTTGGCGTCCGGATCCACCTGGCCGATGTTGAAGTCGGTGACCAGCTGAATGTTCTTGGCTTCCAACAGCGCACCGAGATGCTGGCTGGCAATCGGCTTCGTGAAGGCGCCGGACAGCGGGGTGGCGTAGATCAACTCCACGCGGTCGCGCATGCCGCGTTCGTGGAAGAAGGCGTCAGCAAGGAAGAGGAATTCCAGTGGCGCCACGGGGCATTTGATGGGCATCTCGGCCACATTGAGCACAAGGCGGCCGCCCGTCCATGTGCGAAGGAAGTGATGCAGCGCCACGGCGCCGTCCGGGGTGTAGAAATCGAAGATCGACTTGCGCCATTCGTGCTCAAGCAGACCTGGCGTTTCCTCGGGCTCGATGTGCGAACCCGTAGCGACAATGAGATAGTCATAGGTCAAGGTACGGTTGTCTTTGGCTAGGCGCACCTGGTTGTTCTCCGGCTCAATGAGCTCGATTTCGGAGATAATCACTTCCACTTCGCGCGGCAGATAATCGCGCTTGGGGCGCATGACGTCGGCCTTACCGTAGGTGCCAAAGGGAATAAAGAGGAATCCAGGCTGGTAGTAATGGATCTCGTCCTGATCGACGATAGTGATCTGCCACTCCGCCATATCCAGGGCGTGGACCAGCCGGTTGGCAACCATGGTGCCGGCAGTACCGGCGCCGAGAATAACCAAACGTTTCATACAAGGCTCCTTAAGAGGTTCGTAACACACAAATGGGCGACAGAGCGGTAGAAGGTCACAGATGCGCCCTCAATTGAATCGCCGCCTGCATCTCGTTTCAGATCCTGGTCAGCTCCGCAATGTTGTGCAGCTTCGTGAACAGGACGTTGCGCTCAGTCATAATGTGCGCAATGATGTCGGCAATGCGCTGCACGTACGTCAGTACCCGCTGCCGGTCTTCCTGTGACAAATGGAAAACGCGCGCTATGGCTGGCCGCAATTTATCTTCCGGTACCTCTAGATAGGCGGCCATGCGGGCAATCTCACCGTCGTCTGGTGGCCACTGCTGGGGCGCAATGCCCCCGACCACTAGCATAGCCTTCAACTCCGACCCCACTTTGACCAACCCCCGGGCATAGTGCAGGCCAAGGTGGCCGCGCGCAAAAGCAGGCTGCAGGCTGGGTTGGTTGGCCAGCGCGGCCCACTCTTCCTGGCATAGCGCCTGCGCCTTTGGGTAGCCTTCGACCAGCTCGAACAGACCACAGGGATGGCTCACCTCCGTGATGGGGCGACCACGCAGGTCGGTAACCACAATCATGACCCCTAACATGTCAGCGAAGGTGTCCTGGATCTTCTGCACACATTCCAGTGGAATCAACTTCGTCAGGTCAGCGTTGTTGGGCGAAAGTGGCTGCGCATCCGCGGATGAGGTAGCCGGGCTTTGGGCTTTGAGCCAACCCTCGATGGAGCGCCGTGAAAAACGCCACTGATTCCCGACCTTCACCGCAGGCAGGCGACCGTCGTCAGCCATGCGGTAGATGGTGGTGCGGTCCACGTGAAGGATCTGTTGGAGTTGGCGAGTGGTTAAGAATTCTGGCATATAGCACGTATATTCAACTTGATCCGTATCGATGCACCCGGTGCAGCACTATGCATTCAGTCACATTTGATGCATCCAGTTGCATTTACAGCATAGCGTGCCTGCTCTCCATGCACAGGTGACGCATGTCCCTCGATTCTTGGGACGGATGTCATCTAGAGTAGTGTGGTCGCTGAGGAAGCCGTTTGATTGGGCGCAGAGCTGGCGCCGCCGGGGGAAAAAAGAAGCGCCTGGCCATCATGACGATCGGCCAGGCGCAGAGGCAAAATGAGGTATATAGTGAGGATGTTGTTGGTTGGCTTAGTTAACGCTGTTCTGGAGCTGTGACAGCTGGCGCATCTCCGCCTTGCGGCCCGGCAACAGCCGGCGCAGGAACGCGAAGTTCAGCTTGTGCTCGCGTGGCAGCTGGCGCAAAAGCAGTCTATGCTCGATCTCTTTCTGCCGCTGCTGGTGTTCGAAGTTCATCAGCTCCATCTGTAGGTGTAGCGGATGCATGGTTATCTCCTCCGGGAATGCTTGTCCCTGTTATTGTTGTTCCGGTTGCAGCTCAACAGCGCTCCGTAAAGGAGGCTGGCGCTGCCATGTTTCGTCGCGGTCTTTACGCGACCTGCTTGGGCATCCGGCCTGCCACCGGCATCTCTGTAGACTCCTGGTGGCTTACACGCCGGCGGATCGCCGCCCACATCAGCTTGAACCAATTGTCGGAGCGCTTTGCCTGGCGGGCATCGGCCAACATGCGCTGGATTTTGTTGTGTTTCTCCGCTTCCTTGCGCATCTCTTCGATACGATGCAGTCCGTACATCACATCTCTTAAATCGAGCATCGTCCCCCTCCTTCGTGCCCCTTGCCATCCACCACAAGTTGGTGTATATTGTGTGCATCAATCTCATCCACAACTATTGCGATAGTAACACACAAAATACACATTGTCAATACCCAATTTGTGTATTTGAGTAATTGATTGTGATCGTTTTGTGATCATGATGTAAAATGTGTAATAGCAGGCGGGCACTGCCGGCTACTGGAAATGGACAAAGTGCGTTCCGTATCAGGCTTTCATGTTGGCGCAGGCACAGACGCTGGTTGACACGCTCCTAAAGACAAATGCGCGTAGCTCCAAAGCCGATGAGCGTAATCTGCACGCGCTCAAGGCGGAGGGGGAGGCGATTGCCGCGCTGTTGCGCCGGTGGAACGCTGGCGACGCGCTGCAGGCGGCTGGCTTATTGCACAAGTTTGTGTGTGATGGTCTGATCGACCTGGATGCGATCGGCAGGGCGTGTGGCAATGCAGTCCGTGGGCTCTGTGCTGATTACTGTGAGCTCACGGGCAGGCCGTTCGATTCACAATGGGCTGGTCATCCCCTCGTGCAACAGCGTGTGCGCTGTTTTATGGCGGCCTATCGGGACCCGTTGTTGGCATTTTTGTGTGCGGCCAGCGAATGGCAGCAGATTCAGGCCGGTATGCAGGGCAAAGGTCACCTGCGCAGATCGGCCAGGGAACGAACCGATCTCGTCCTGGGGCCATATCTGGATATGCTTGGCATGCGCGCCGCGCACGTCGAGCTGGCTCAGCTCTGGGAAACAGCCAACGATCCCGCGGATAACAACAGCGAGGACACGCACCAATCTACTGCCGAGATCATTGCGGCCTTGACTCCTCATCTCCCCGATGCACAACTCTTGCCGGTCGAATATACACTGATCGTTGCCCCGGTCAGATATACACAAATGCACAACTTGCTCGCCCCCGGTGGCCGCGGCGGCACGCGCTCGCCGCACATGCTCAACATTCATGTGTTGATGGATGATGTAGATGGCTGTTACCGGGCATTACGTTGGATCCACGATCTATGGATGCCGGCTGAGGGTGGCGTCGTGGACATGCTCAACGCCCCGCGCATCAGCGGGTATCGGGCATTGCATACGTCAGTGTTGGCGCCGCTGGCGAGCGGCAAAACGCGC
>JACFMY010000001.1:0-36522 GCA_019455155.1 Caldilineaceae bacterium | reverse complement strand
TCAATTTCGTCATCGCGCTGCGTGCGCAGTACGAAATCAATCTGTGGGGTGCAGCCGCGCTCCATATGCGCGATCATCTGCAGATGTCCACGCCCGGAGCCTGGTGGAACGACGCGGCTACCGGCTACACACAGATCGCCACAGCACAACCTGGCTCGTTGCCCGAACGACTCTTTGTCTTTAGCCCACAGGGGCAGCTGTTCGGCTTTGATCGGGGTAGCACAGTTGTCGACTTCGCCTATCATGTACACTCGGACCTGGCTGAACAGTGCCGTCGTTTTGTCGTCAATGGACGACCTGTGGAGCCTGCAACTGTTCTGCGCCATCTGGACCTGGTCGAGTTGGAGCATGACCCGCGCGCGCCGGGGCCCACCCGTCTGTGGCTGCTGGCGGCGCATACCTCCCGTGCCCGGAACGCGATTGAGCGCTATCTAAAACGCCAGGGCCCCGGCATCTACCACGGCCAGAAGATCTTGGATGAGCGCCTGAAGGCATTGGAACAGCACTATGGTTTCAACCTACCCCCGGACAAAGTGGAAAAGGCCATTGTGGATACCATGCGCCGGGAGAACTTTGCCCGCAAGGAAGATCTGCTCGCCGCGGTTGCGTCTGGCCAGTTTGCTGCCGACCGTCTCTTCCATCGTCTGTTCGAACGCGAGATTCTGCGCCTGGTTGAGATTCCCCGTTCGCTGCGCCTGCGCCACCACCAATTGCATCTGGCTCAATGTTGCCGGCCTATCCTCGGCGACGAGATCGTGGGGAACGTCTACCGGCGTCACGGCGAGGCCGTGCGGCTCACGATTCATCGCCAAGGTTGCCAACGCATTGCGGGCCACGGTGAAGTGTTGCCCACCAAGTGGCGTCTCAAGCCCCAACTGGTTACCGTTGCCCGGATCGACCTGCGCGCGCTGGATGAAGACGGCCTCCTGGGGGCAGCTATCGCCCAGGTCTATGCGCGCCAACCGCGCGTAACGCTGCACCAGGTACGCGCCATGGCGCGCCATGGCTCTGCTCGCCTACAATTCGACCTCCAAGCCGACCAGCTTGCCACGATCCAAGAGATTGTGGACGCTCTGCGCTCGCTCCCTGACTACACCATTTCCGAGGTGCAGTCACTGCAGCTGCCGCCGTCAGAGCAGGCCGAATGGCAGGAGATAGTACACGGCACAGTCTTCAATCCATATTCTCGCCTGCCCGTAAATGAGGACGCCATGTTCTTTGGCCGGTCGCAGGAACGTGAACGCATCCTGGAATGTCTGGCCACGCGGCAGCCGGGCGTCTGGCTGATTGGCCAGAAGCGTGTAGGCAAGACTTCGCTCCTCTTACATTTGAAGGAGCACTATTTGCCGGCGCGCAATTTTGCGCCGGTCTTTGTAGATTTTCAGCTTATGGGCCACCCGGCGCGGGCCAGTGTCTTCTTCCAGGTGGCCAGCAGCGTCTATTCGAGCCTGAGCAGCGAGGGCCGGTTGGGCGAAGTGGGCGCGCCGCTACGCAGTCTGTTTGATGAAGACGCGGCACGGCGGCTGATCGAGTATCTCACGAATGTCCAGGCAGCTTTGGGGGCACGGCGCCTGGTGTTGCTCATGGACGAATTCAGTCGCTTCACCGACGCGTATTTGCAGGGGGAGCTGGACGGCAGCTTCTTCGATCTCTGGCGCGGCATGATGCACACGACCCAGCGTGCCAACATTGGCTATATCGTCGTCATGCAGCAGCAGACCTGTGAGACTATGGTGCAGCAGCTGGGGAACAACCCCGACGACCCCAGTTGGCGGCTGATGGATGTTGGCCATCGCCTTCATCTGCGTCCCTTGGAAGATGAGGACGTACGCCGCCTCATCGAATGGCCCATGCGTAACCATCTCGACTATACGGCAGAGATCGTGGACCGTGTGGCTGGGCTCGTTGGCGGCAGTCCGTTTCTAATCCAGGCATTTTGTCACAATCTGGTCATGCACATGGCGCGCCAGCAGCGCCAGCAGGTCATGCCAGAGGACGTGGAGGGCGTTCGCCTGGAGTTTATGCAGCCCCAGGAGCACACCTTCGCCCACATGACGGAGATGCTGCGCGGTATCGCCAACCATGTAGCGGGCACTGTAGCACGGCTCGCTGTCGATCAAGGCGATCGCCAGGTAAGTTGGGCGCGCATCCGGGCGGCACTTCCCAATGTCGCTCCCGAGAGTCTGCGTACGGCTCTACGTACCATGACGGATCAGGATATTTTGTTGCAGCCGGCGCCCGATCGGTGGCAATTCGCTAGCCTGCTGTTCCAGCAGTGGCTCGCACTGAATACGGAGTAGGAGGTTGCTGATGGAGTCCAGGCGTAAGATGTTTTTCGGCCGGAATCGTGTTTTCTTTGAGATTGTGCAAGGGTTGCTTGGGCCTCAACCGCAGAGTTTCTCTGTTGTCGGGCCCAAGCTCATCGGCAAGAGCCAACTGCTCCATTTTCTGGCTTCCGAACAGGGACCACTGATGGGTGAGGACTTTGCCGACCAGCGGCCTTTCACGTTTCAGGATGGCGCTAATGTCATCGTAACCTGGGTCGACTGCGATTGGCAGGACGCACGCAAGGACCTCATTGGCTGGATCTACAAGAAGATCGTTGAGCGCGTGCGTGATGCCAATATCTCCTTGGATTGGAAACAGATCGAGCAGGAGCAGTCGAGTAGCCGCCGGATCTGGCTGGTTGCCCGATCCCTCAAGGAGATGGACTTGCGCCTTGTGCTGCTGATGGACAATTTCGACCGCGTCTTTGAAGAACAATGGATCCGCCGGGAAACGGTCGACGAGCTGCGACCGCTGACCCTGGAGATGGCCCTGGTTGTCGCCACCGAGCAGCCGCTGCACGATCTGGACCGGGATCTGGCGGCATCGCCTCTCTTCAACGTAATGACCCAGCTTTTCTTGGGGCTTCTGGAACCGGCCTCAGCCCGTGACTGGATTCTGTCCTATGCTGACGAGTTTCCCGGAGTGCCTGACCTCCTTGATGGCTTGCTGGACCTGACCGGCATGCACCCATTTTTGCTGCGGCGCCTGGGCGACATTTTGCTAGAGGTGCGCCAGATGCTGCCAGGCGCGACGACGTTGTCGCGGGACCACGTGCCGCTCCTGCGCTTGCGGCTGGCCGAACACAGCCGGCTGCTCTTTGAAACCTCCTGGCGGCGTCTGCAGCAACCGCCCGCGCGGGTGCGCAGTGATGCCGTCGATTCACTCCTGCGCCAGATGGTCAAGGGTATGTTACCGCTGGGCAACCTGCAGCCGGAGTACGCATCGGCCCTCAACTGGCTCATCAATCAGGCAGTGGTTACCTGCTGCGTGCTGCCGAATCAGCAGGGCTACCAATTCTTTACACCGCTCTTTACGGAATATGTCACCCGGCGACTGGCGCCCGATAATGGCGCCCAGCCTCAACCCCGTCCTGCCTCGCCAGAGCTATCCGAAGATGTGTTAGACCAATTCACCAAGACCGAGGCGGCCCTGTTGCGCTACTTCAAGGCGCACGAGAACCAGGTTGTTCCCCCCGAGCAGTTGCTAGCCGACGTCTGGAAGCGCCCCGACTCCTCCAACCGCCGTGTCCAGGAAGCCATCAGGCGTCTACGCCTCCAGTTGGAAAACATTGAGCCATCTATCGGCAGCATTGAAAACGACCGCGGTCGTGGCTATCGCTTTGTCCCCGCCAAGCGCCGCAAATAGGCTGAGACCCTCGTCATGGCAGGATTGTTTCCCCTGGTGGTGATAAAAGGCGCCGGTGATCTGGCAAGTGGTGTGGCGATTCGTCTGCACCGTGCTGGCTTCCCGGTCGTTATGACAGAGATTGCCCTGCCTCTGGCGGTACGACGCACCGTCGCTTTTGCCCAGGCTGTGTTCGATGGGGTCTGCATGGTGGAAGAGGTGCGGGGGCGCCTTTGCGCTGGACCGGACGCGGCCGCGATCACGCGCGACGGCGATATTGCGGTGGTTGTGGACCCAGCCGCGACCCTGGTGCAGCAACTGCACCCCATGGTCGTGGTGGACGCCATCATGGCGAAGCGCAACATGGGTACGCAGCGCAGCGATGCACGGCTCGTAGTCGCGTTGGGGCCGGGCTTCACTGCCGGTGTGGATTGCCACGCAGTGGTGGAGACGAACCGCGGGCACAATCTGGGCCGGGTGATCTGGCAAGGCTGCGCCGAGGCGGACACGGGTACACCAGGCGAGCTACCGGGAGTCGGGAAACGGGCGACTCGTGTTCTGCGAGCGCCAGCGCCAGGCTACGTCAGAGGCGCCTATGCCATTGGCGACCGCGTAGCGGAAGGTGCAGTTGTCGCCACCATACAGACTACGGCGGGCCCGGACAGTCTGGCTATAGCCAACATCGTGGCCCCGTTTGACGGGCTACTGCGCGGTCTCATCCACCCGCTCGTTCCAGTCACGCGGGACATGAAGATTGGGGATCTGGACCCCCGGGCGGATCCTACCTACTGCCATACCGTATCCGACAAGTCCCTGGCCATTGGCGGGGGAGTGTTGGAGGCGGTGTTGCAGGCAATGAACCTGAATTGGAACGTGGGCGAGCTTGCCTGAGCGGCGGCTGGCCTTCCACACGTTCTGCCATCTAGAAATCGAGGGATGAGTGAAATCCATGCGCTTGTTTGCCGTAGCCGGCCTACCCAACGTGGTCCCGGGTGACGATCTGGCGCAGCTGATTGTCGACGCGCTTGCCGCTTCAGGTGAGGCACTGGAGCCTGGTGACATTGTTGTCGTCGCCCAGAAGATTGTGAGCAAGTCGGAAGGCCGGCTGGTGCGCGTGGCCGATGTCGTACCCAGTGCACGGGCTGAAGAGATAGCGGCTACTGTCGGCAAGGACCCGCGCGTGGTTCAAGTTATCCTGGATGACAGCAACGAGATCGTGCGTATGCGCCGGGGGCTTTTGGTCGTGGAGCAGCGCAGCGGGTGGGTATGCGCCAATGCCGGGGTCGATCGTAGCAACGTCGAGGCTGGCGTGGAAAGCGATTGTCTGGCCCTGTTGCCGGCGGACGCGGACGCCAGCGCCCAAGCGCTGCGTGCCAGGCTAGGCGAGTTGACCGGCGTGCTGCCAGCTGTCATCATCAATGACAGCCACGGCCGCGCCTGGCGCATTGGCACGGTCGGCGTCGCCATCGGCTGCGCGGGGCTGCCGCCCGTGTGGGATCAGCGGGGCCTGCGCGATCTCTTTGGCTACGAGCTGGTCTCCAGTGAAGAGTGTATTGCCGACGAGTTGGCGGCTGCCGCCAGCTTGCTCATGGGGCAGAGTGATGAGGGCCGGCCTGTGGTGATTGTGCGTGGATACCGGATGCCTGCCGCGACACCCGCACCGGCACGCGCGATTCAGCGACCGCCCGAAATGGACGTGTTTCGCTAGGTTACGTGCATATCGCTTGTTAGCATTTGGTAAAATATCCCCGGGATGCTTGAGTGATTACATCTGCTATGCTAGACTGATCTATATAATATAGATGTATGGGACAATAATGTTTGCAGTTGCACCACAGGAGGTTCATCTGGATAGTTTGACGCTTGCTCACCGGATCGTGGACATTGTGGAAGACAAACAGGCGGCCGATATCGTGTTGCTGGATGTCCACGAACTCACCACCCTCGCCAATTACTTCATCGTCGCCACAGTTGACAACGAACGCCAGGCCCGCGCAATCGAAGACGATCTCATTGAGAAGCTCAAGCTGCAGCAAGATCTGCGCCCGTTAAGTACTGACGGTCTCGATGGCCATGGTGGCGGCTGGTCCGTCCTCGACTATGGTGACGTGATCGTCCATCTGTTTACCGAAGATATGCGCCGCTACTACAAGCTAGAAGAGTTGTGGAACAAGGCGCAGGTTGTCGTAAAGATGTTGTAGTCCCCCGATCTAGCCGTTGGCACGAAAGTAAATCTGATAGAGAACGGCCAAAGCGATGCGGGTGCATCGTCTTGCGCCCGGGCTGCGTATAGATTCTCGACAATGCCCTGTATTAAACAGGCGCCGGAGCAGACTCCGGCGCCTTGGTTCGTCTTCCTTCTCTGATGAGCTTGCCGTGGGTCTAGTCCGTTATCTCCACGGCGATGGCCGTGCCGCCACCCACGCCGTGGCAGAGGGAGGCCAGGCCACGTTCCTTGCCTTCCCCGCGCAGCGCGTTGATCAGCGTCACCATAATGCGCGCGCCCGATGCGCCAATGGGATGGCCCATGGCAATGGCGCCGCCATGGATGTTGATCTTCTCGTAGGGGATCTCCAGGATGCGTCGCAGGAGCACGTTGTTCAGTGAAAAGGCTTCGTTGTTCTCCACCAGGTCAAAATCATCGACGGCCATCCCGGTCTTGGCCAGCAGTTTGCGAATGGCCGGGACAGGACCCTCCACAAAACGCCACGATTCCACCCCAGCCCAAGCGGAGCCGGTGATCTTGGCAATCGGCTTGAGTCCATATTCTTTGACCGCCTTCTCGCTGGCGAGCACCATGGCTGCCGCGCCGTCAGAGATCTGGCTCGAGTTGCCGGCTGTCAGCACGCCGCTCTTTGAGAACGCCGGGCGCAGCGACGCCAGCGTTTCCATGGTGGTGTCAGGACGTACGCCTTCATCCTTGTCAAAGGCGACGGTCTTCTTGCGCTCCTGCACCTCGAAAGCAACGATCTCCGCCTTCAGCTTGCCGGCCTGGGTGGCCGTGGCTGCCCGTATGTTCGACAGATAGGCCACTTCATCTAGCTCCTCACGGGTCACCCTGTGCTCCGCGCAGAGGCGGTCCGTCTCTTCCCCCATGAGCTCGCCTGTTATGGGGTCGGTGAGGCCGTCGATAATCATGGCGTCCTGTAGCTGTTCGGTTGCGCCACCAATGAGGAGCTTGTAACCCCACCGGGCTCGAGCGCTGAGTATGAAGCCTGCCTGGGACATGGACTCAATTCCACCGGCCAGGATCAGGTCCGCATCGCCAGCGCGAATGGCCGTATCGGCGTTCATGACACTCATCATCCCAGAGGAGCAGAGCATGTCCAGCGCATAGCCGTCCACGTCGGCGGGAATTCCTGCCTTGAGCGCGGCGTGGCGTGGTACCAATTGGCCGTGCCCGTGCTTGAGGATGTTGCCAAAGATGTACATGTCCAGCTCTTTGGCTTCAATGCCAGCGCGCTCAATGGCCGCCTTCATCACGTGGGCGCCCAGGTCGACGGGCGATACGTCCTTTAGCGAGCCGCCGAATCGCCCGATTGCCGTGCGAACGGCCGAAACGACATATGTTTCACTCATTTACTCTTCTCCTTCATGGGTAGCATGCCTCTCTGTCACAACGAGTTCCAGCCACCAACCTTTGCTACCGGTTCGGGTCGTACAAGAAGAACCATTTCGTATTCAGGTAGTTCGTGTACCCATCCTGTTGCATGGAGTCGATGGCGGCGTTGAAGGGTTCGACGAGGTCAGAGCCCTTCTGGTAGATGAAGCCGAAGTCTTCGGACTTGATGGCGTCGCCGACGATCTTGAGTTTTTCCGGGTTGGCGCCGATGTAGCCACGGCCGGAGGCGGCATCGACGAGGACCATGTCTACGTCGCCGGTGATGAGGGCCTGGACGGAGGCGCCGAAGTTGTCAAAGAGCTTGATGCGCGGGTTAGCCTCGTCGCCGTCGAGGATGTCGTAGACAGCGGTGTAGAAGCCGGTCGTGCCGGGCTGGGCGCCCACAAGCAAGGCCTCATCAGCCGCGAACTCGGTGGGCGTGGTGAAGCGGTCATCGTCGACGCGTACGAGCATGAATTGCTCGGAGGTCATGTAGGGCGCCGAGAAATCGACCTGCTGGGCGCGGTCCTCGGTGATGGTGATGCCGTCCATGCCCACATCATACTGGCCAGCGGCGATGGCCGGGATCATGGCGTCCCAGGAGGTGGTGTTCCATTCGACCACGCAGTTGAGCCGGCGGCAGATCTCGGCCACTGCGTCATACTCCCAACCCACGGCCGCACCGGTGACAGGGTCGATGAACTGCAGCGGCGTGTAGTCGTTGGCCACGGCCGCGGCCACCGCACGCCCGCCGAGATCCGGCAGCATGTCGTACAGGTCCTCAGCATTTGGATCGCTCAGGAAGAACCACCGGGTGTTGAGATAGTCGAGATAGCCATCCTGTTGCATGGAGTCGATGGCGGCGTTGAAGGGTTCGACGAGGTCAGAGCCCTTCTGGTAGATGAAGCCGAAGTCTTCGGACTTGATGGCGTCGCCGACGATCTTGAGTTTTTCCGGGTTGGCGCCGATGTAGCCACGGCCGGAGGCGGCATCGACGAGGACCATGTCTACGTCGCCGGTGATGAGGGCCTGGACGGAGGCGCCGAAGTTGTCAAAGAGCTTGATGCGCGGGTTAGCCTCGTCGCCGTCGAGGATGTCGTAGACAGCGGTGTAGAAGCCGGTCGTGCCGGGCTGGGCGCCCACAAGCAAGGCCTCATCAGCCGCGAACTCGGTGGGCGTGGTGAAGCGGTCATCGTCGACGCGTACGAGCATGAATTGCTCGGAGGTCATGTAGGGCGCCGAGAAATCGACCTGCTGGGCGCGGTCCTCGGTGATGGTGATGCCGTCCATGCCCACATCATACTGGCCAGCGGCGATGGCCGGGATCATGGCGTCCCAGGAGGTGGTGTTCCATTCGACCACGCAGTTGAGCCGGCGGCAGATCTCGGCCACTGCGTCATACTCCCAACCCACGGCCGCACCGGTGACAGGGTCGATGAACTGCAGCGGCGTGTAGTCGTTGGCCACGGCCGCGGCCACCGCACGCCCGCCGAGATCCGGCAGATCATAGACGACATTAACCGGCGCTTCCTCAGCGGGCGCGGTCGCTGGCACAGGCTCGCCGGCTGCGCTCTCGCTTACCGGCGCAACGGGCGCAGCACAGGCGCTAACCAGCAGCGCCACGAATGCCAACAGCAAGAGGATGGAATACGGCTTCGAAGTCATGGTGGAAACTCCTTATGGCGTTTGTAAAGAATGCTGGTAACAGCTTAGTTACGCAGGACTAGATCCGGCTGTACGGGTGATCTGATACGCCGGATCAATGGAACAGGGGTTGGAACGGTTTCTTATGCCGGCACCGTTGTTCACGCATGGCACCAGCCTGTCTACTCGCCAGCGACGTAGACTGCAATGGTCTGCCCCCCGCCGTCACTGAGAGTTAGCTCATTATCGCTTACAGTATAGTTGGTCGCTGTTATCAATAGGAGCAGGTATGCCGCTTCCTGGTCCATGATACCCGCGGGCGTGGCGCAGAATTTGCGCGTGGTAGCGGCTGTTCCGATGGTAATGGTGCCGCCGGCTGCGTGATAGGGGCTCCGGTAATTGTTGCAGCCGGCAACGCCAGTCAGACTGCCGTCGCCGCCAAAGCTGGCCGTGATCTGGGAGCCAGCCACTGGCGAGATCAGGTTGCCGGCACCGTCATAATAAGATGTCAGGAGCCAGCTTTTTGCAGCCAGAGCCGCGTCGATGGCGAGGCCACCTGCCGGCAGGGGTGTCGGCGTGGGTAGAGCCACAGTCACCGCGACCTCTGCCGCGTCCTGATCGCCCGCGCCGCCGGTGACTTCCAGACGATAGGTGAAGGTGCCGGCCTCGGTCAGGCAGTTGCTGCCGGTGCCCGTCTTGGGCGCGCCATCGAGCACCGTGAGATCGTTGCGTAATAGGCGAATGTGCTCGGCGGCGCCGCCCACGTTCCAGGCGATTGTGACGCAGCCGTTGACAGCGATCTCCGCAGGTGTCACTGCAAACGCGTCGATGAGTTTTGGCCCGGCCGCGGCCTTCTGCTGGATAGCGCCGGCCACGCTAACGTGGGCAGCATTGGTGTCCTGGCCACCAGGCCCGGTAGCCACAATGGTATAGGTATATTCGCCCTGTTCCTCCGGGCACTCCTGAAAGGTACCCTCCACCGCGGAACCATCCCACAGCACTGTGTCATTGCGGCTAACCGTAATGGCCGTAAGATCGCCATGCACCTGCCAGGAGAGATCCACACAGGTGCCAGCCGGGATTTGGCCGCTGGGCACAACCGCGAAGTGGTCGATCTGTGGTGCCCCAGCCGCCTGCTCGACGTTGACCGTGATGGAACGCGTGCTGGTCGTGCCGTCGCCGTGGCTGACGCGCAGGTGATAGACGGTGGAGTGGTCGGGATAGACCGTGCGGCTGCCGTCTGCGCTCACCGGGTTGCTTTGCCACTCCTGGCCATCTTCATAGAAGAAGCGCGCGTCACTGCTATCTACTCTCCAGTAGAAAGTGACCGGCTGGCCCTTCTGGACGGCCGTACTGTCAGCGTAGAAGACCATGCCAGGCACCGGGGTTTGGGTAGGCGCCGGTGTCGGCGTGGGCACCGCCGCTACCTGGATACCCACTCGCAAGGTTTCGCCGAAGGGGGCGCCGTCAGCGTTGCTGAGATACCAGAAGCCCTGGTAGGTGCCTGGCAACAGCGGCGCCACCAGGCTGGCAGTGACGTCATAGCTCTCACCCGGTGCAACGGTATCATCGATAGGAACGGCGGCGCCGCTCATACTGGCGCCCGGTGCGTTGCCGCGGGCAAAGGCCAGGGAATAGGTGCTATCCCATGTGCAGGTGCCTGAATTGCGAATGCGCCAGCTCTTGGCAAAGGGTTGGCCAGGAAACATGACAGGCGGCGCTGCCATGTTCTGGTCGTCCAGGGAGAGATCGCTCTCCCAGGCCATGCCGTCGCTGCAGCCCACGTGCGCGGCCGCCAGGCTGCTGGCAAGCTCCGGCGCTTGGCTGGCAGGAACCTCGGCTGCGACGCTATCTAGCCCCAAGAAGCTCGTAGCCAGGCTGGTCAATGTTCCATCTGCCCGAAGCTCGGCCAGCGTCTCGTTCAGCTGGGCTACGAGCTCGCCAGATCCTTTGCGCACAGCTATGGCATAGGATTGGGGGTAGATACCTTGACCTGCTAACTGCACCGCGTCATCCTCTGCAAAGGCTTCGGCCGCCAACAGATCCAACACAACCACGTCGATGCGAGCGGCGCCCAGATCGGCTACCGCGCCGTCGACGGCATTGTACAGAATCAGATTTTCCCTGGGAATGATCCCTGCATCGACAAGATTCTTCCGTAGCCACGCTTCGTAGATGGAGCCTCGCTGCACACCTACACGCGATCCCTGGAGATCGGCGAGGGTTGTGACAGAGAGCGGTGACCCAGCCGCGGCCAGATACCCTTCTACGGAAACAAAATAGGTGTCGCTGAAATCAACTAGTTGGGACCGCTCAGGCGTTCGGGTGATGGCAGCGATGGCCATATCAATCTGGTCCAACTCGAGCGCACTGCTCAGGCCATCAAAAGCCATGTCACGCACCACGATCTTGAGCCCCAGTTTTTCGCCAATGGCGCGCATAAGCGCCAGATCGAAGCCGTCGAGCTGGTAGCTCTCGTTATAATACTCAAACGGTGGGTAATCCGCTGACGTGCCGACAACGAGCTCGCCCTTGGTCTTGATACGCTGCCAGACAGCGCCTGGTCGCTGCTCGGCGACCACGGATGGAGCGTTCTCGTTGCGCATGGCCGGACTAACCGGCTGGCACGCGGCCACTATTGTGGCCGCCAGCGCGGGTATGAGCATCACCAGGCCCCAGATGGGACGCTGTAAGGGACGCTTCATAGGAAATCCTTTCTGCGATCTATGACTCGCAATCTGTGGCGTGTCAAGTATACCAATGCGCCATACTTGCGCCAATTAGATATGGACTGGCTCTAGCGCGCCCGATTCTGGGTTGGGACTGTCCATTTCCTGCTAGGCCGTCATCTTGCTCCCGTCCTGGGCCGATCTGCAAAAAGCAGCACGTCCTTGATTGAAGGGCTACCATGATCTATACTGGCGGGCATCCTAACCTTGGCATTAACGATCTTGTGGAAACTGGGCACTATCATGTCGGACCCGCATGCTAGCTTTGTTGATTTGTCGCCTCTGCCCCCGGTATTGGACCGATTTGCCTCGCAAGGGCGCACCGCACGCAGGCCCTATACGGATATATTCCAGAACCGGTAGCGGCCGAGATCGGTCGTGTCCTGGGCGTGCCCCTGGCGGACGTTCACGGTGTGATCGATTTCTACTCCATGCTGTATCGTGAGCCGGTGGGCCGGACAGTCGTGCGTGTCTGCACCGATCCGGCATGTGCGTTGCGCGGCGGTGAAGATGTGCTGGCCCTGACCTGCCGGCTGGCGGATGTGGCTGAGGGCTCGACATCTGCGGACGGAGCAGTCACCGTCGAGCGATCGCCCTGTCTGGGCCACTGCAATTCTGGCGTCTCGGTCAATGTCTCGTACGGCCGGCCCGTGAAGAATATTACCTTTGCCCATGTAACGCCGGCGGCATTGGATGAGCTGTTGGAAGGGCGTGGCCGCACAACGGCGGACTTTTGGAGCGAGGACTATGTGGGCGGTGACCTCAGCATCGTCACTCCCTTGTGCGGCCGTGGCCGGCGTACGCGGCTCGTGGAATATGAGGCAGTGGGCGGTATGCAGGCGTTGCGCAAGGTATTGACGGAAATGACGCCGGCGCAGCTAATCGATATGCTCAAGCGCGCCAGCCTGCTGGGCCGCGGCGGCGCGGCCTTCCCTACCTGGGTGAAGTGGGAAGGCGCATCCAAAACAGAAAGCAAGACAAAATATTTCGTCATCAACGCCGACGAATCCGAGCCCGGCACCTTCAAGGATCGCGTTCTCTTGGAAGGTGATCCGTGCCGAATCTTCGAAGGTGCGGTTATTGGCGCCTACGCCATGGGCGCCACGCATATCTTCATCTATATTCGCGGCGAGTATCCCCTGGCCATCGAGCGTACCGAAGCCGCCCTGCGCGAGCTGCGCGCGGCGGGGTACCTGGGCGAAAACATACTGGGCAGCGGCTTTAGCATCGATGTGGAAGTGCGGAGCGGCGCAGGGGCCTACATCTGTGGCGAAGAGACCGCACTCTTCGAATCGATCGAGGGTAAGCGGGGCTTTCCCCGCATCAAGCCGCCCTTCCCTACCACCCACGGGCTCTTTGGCAAACCAACCGTGGTGAATAACGTCGAAACGTTGGCCAAGATCCCCTATATCGTTAACCATGGACCGGAAGCCTTTCACCGGCTGGGTACGGCCGAGTCCACGGGCCCCAAGCTGCTGTGTGTTTCCGGCGATGTGGTGCGGCCTGGTCTTTACGAAGTTGGCTTTGGCATCAGCTTGCGTCACCTGATCGACAATCTGGCGGGTGGCGTGGTCGGCGGCGAGCTGCAGGCTGTGCTCATCGGGGGCGCGGCCGGCGCGTTTGCCAGTCCCGCGCAGCTGGATGTGCCGATTACCTTCCAGGACCTGCGCGCGGCCGGGCTGACCCTGGGCTCCGGTGCGATCATGGTCTTCAACGATACCCGGGACCTGCGCGACATCCTGCGCCGGCTGGGTCGTTTCTTCGCCCACGAGTCATGCGGCAAATGTTATCCTTGCCAGCTTGGCACGCAGCGCCAGTTCGAGATTCTGGATCGCCTGGCTGTGGGTCGTGCTCTGCCTGGGGATGTCAAGCGCCTCCAGGACGTAGGCTGGACCATGACTGATTCGTCGCTCTGTGGCCTCGGCCAGACCGCAGCGAGCGCGGTGCTGAGCGCCATGAAGCATTGGCCACACCTGTTTCCTGAAGCCTAAATCGGACCGGAGGCAGACGAGCAATTCCGTGACCGGCGCCATCGCCCTATGCAGCGCGGTTTCAGCCAGGCGCCGGCTATTCGTTGCTATCTTTCTATTCCTATGAGCGAAATCACCCTAACCATCGATGGTCACGCTGTCACTGTGCCGCGGGGGACGACAATTCTCAAGGCAGCCGAGGCGGCGGGCATCGACGTGCCAACGATCTGTTACCATGAGGCCTGTACCTCCAATGCCATCTGCCGCCTATGCGTAGTCGAGGTGGAGAAACAGCGGCTGCTGCAACCCGCCTGTGTCGTCCAGGTGAGCGAAGGGATGGTTGTGTCCACGCGCAGTGACCGGGTTGAGCGTAGCCGCCGCACGATCCTCGAGATGCTTACCTCGGCGGTGGATCTATCGGATGCCCCAGGGATCCAACAGCAGATGCAGGACTACGATGCGGACACGCAACGTTTCCCTGGCGCAAAACCGCGCCAGCCGGCTGCCCTAGATGACAATCCCATGTATATTCGCGATTACGCGAAATGTGTGCTCTGCTGGCGCTGTGTCCAGGTCTGTGCCGAGGACGCACAATATACGTTCGCGCTGAGCTTTGATGGTCGCGGCTACGAAACCCAGATTGGCACCTTCTTCGACAAACCCATGCCGGAAACCAGCTGTGTCTTTTGTGGCCAATGCGTCGGTGTTTGCCCGACCGGCGCGCTCAAACCGCGGCGCGAATGGCTGCTGGAAGAGGGACATACGCCCGACGAGATCATGGAGTTGACGCGCGCACAGCGCCGCGGCAGCCGGCGCCGGCGCAGCCAGGATTGATCGCGCGTGCCGGGATCATTCCGGACACCGCGCACATCAGATCACTGAGACACATAGATGGATAGCATACTGAGCGGCTCTGGGATAGAGTTCTCTGCAATCGTATTTGGCCTTTTATCGGCGTTGAGCTGGGGGTCGGGTGACTTCTGCGGCGGTCTGGCCGCCAAACGTGCCCGTCCCTTTGCCGTGGTCTTTGTCGCTGAGTTAATGGGCGCGGTGCTCCTTGTCCTGTTGGCATTGTCCCTTGGCGAGGACTGGCCGCAAGGGCAGAGCCTGCTGTGGGCGGGGGCGGCCGGCGTTGCCGGCAGCGTTGGGTTGCTTGCCCTGTACACCGGCTTGTCGACGGGCCACATGGGAGTCGTGGCGCCACTCTCCGCGGTCACAGCAGCGGTCGTTCCAATCCTGGCCAGCCTGGTCATGGATGGATTGCCGGGCCGGCCCCAGTTCCTGGGTTTTGTTGTCGCCCTCGCCGCGGTGTGGCTGCTTTCGGGCGGCACCGGGCGCATTGCCTCGCCCAACGAGCTGCTGTTGGCCTCTGTGGCTGGCCTTGGCTTTGGCTTCTACTTCGTGTTGGTGGACCAGGCCACAAGCGGCGGCATCTATTGGAACCTGGCTTTCGCCCGCCTGATGGGTGGCGTGGTCATCGGTCTGGCCATTGTCATTTTGCGCCAGCCCTTCTTGCCCCCGCGCGGCGTACTGCCGGTTAACCTGCTGGGCGGCGCCCTGGACGCAGGCGGAAATCTCTTCTTTGGGCTAGCCGCGATGTTCGGCCGGCTGGACGTGGCCGCTGTGCTTTCCTCACTCTATCCAGGGATGACGGTCATGCTGGCCTGGATGGTGTTGGGAGAACGGCTCAACCGACCTCAGACGGTCGGCGTGGTCGCGGCGCTTTTGGCTGTAACCCTCATCATGTTGTGAGGAGGAATCGATATGCTAACACCGGATCGGATCGTTTCGACGACCTGTCCCTACTGTGGCGTAGGCTGCAATCTCCGACTACATGTCAAGGATGACTTTATATATAGTGTCACGACGCCCTTTGACGCGGTGGTCAACAAGGGTAACCTCTGTGTCAAGGGACGGTTCGGCTATGACTTCATCTACCACCCTGACCGGGTTACAGAACCCCTCATTCGCAAGACGCACCAGCGGCCAGGGGAGCGTACCCAGGCTTTTGATCGCGACGCGTGGCGAACGGTAAGTTGGGACGAAGCGCTGGACTATGTCGCCGATCGCCTGGTGGAAATCTACCAGCGCGACGGCGCGCGTGCGATGGCTGTATACTGCTGCGCCAAGGCGACCAATGAAGAGAATTATCTGCTCCAGAAACTCTTTCGCGCGCTCTTCCGCACCAACAATGTGGACCACTGTACACGGCTCTGCCACGCCGGCAGTGTCGTCGCGCTCCAGATGGCGTTGGGCACTTCGGCCATGAGCAACACGGCCGCTGAGGTCGTCAAGAGTGACTGCTTCATCGTCACGGGATCGAATACCACGGAAAATCACCCCATCATCGCCCTGCAGATGAAGGACGCGGTCCGCAAACATGGTGCCAAGCTGATCGTCATCGATCCGCGGCGGCTGGAGCTGTGTGATTTTGCGACCCTCTGGCTGCCGTTGAAGCCGGGCACCAATGTACCGGTCTTTACGGCCATGGCCCATGTCATTGTGAAGGAGGGATTGGTCAACCGTGCGTTCATCGAGGCCCGTACGGAAGGCTACGCGGAATTCGTCCGTTCGCTCGATGACTTCACACCTGAGGTCGCCGAAGCCATCTCTGGAGTCGACCGGAATCTGATTGTGGAGGCGGCCAGACTGTATGCCACCGCTCGTAACGGCGCCATCTACTGGGGGATGGGCATTTCCCAATTTTCCAACGGCACGGCCAGCGCGTTGGGGCTGATTCACCTGGCGTTGCTTACCGGCCATATCGGCCGTGAGGGCACGGGGCTCAATCCACTCCGCGGCCAGAACAATGTGCAGGGCGCGTCGGATGCCGGCGCCATGCCCTTTCACTTTCCGGGGTACATGCCGGTAGACGACGAGGAGGCCGCCGTGCAATGGGAGCGCGTGTGGAACGTCGAGCCAGGCGGGCTCGACCGCGCACGGGGCCTGACGACAACAGAGATTCTGTCCAATGTCCGTCCTGGCGGGGTGCGCGCGCTCTATATCATGGGCGAAAATCCCATGATGACCGAACCTAATCTAAATGTAACGCGCCACCATATGGAAGATCTAGAGTTTCTTGTTGCCCAGGATCTGTTTATCAACGAGTCTGGCGCGTACGCCGATGTGATTCTGCCGGCTGCCTCCTGGGCAGAGAAAGACGGTACCTTTACCAACACGGACCGCCGCGTCCAGCGGGTGCGCCAGGCGATAGCCCCGCGCGGGCAGACGCGGCCCGACTGGACGATCATCTGTGACCTGGCGCAGCGTATCGAATTGCGCCTGGGCCGGCCCGCGAGCGCGGGCTGGAGCTACGCCCATCCTCAGGAGGTCATGCAGGAGATGGCCAGCGTGGTCGAAGAGTTCCGGGGCATTACCTATGAGCGGATCGACAAGGTTGGCCTCCAGTATCCTGTATTTGATGCGTCACACCCGGGCACCCCTTATCTCTTTGCGGACACCTTCCCTTCGGGGCGCGCCCGTTTCTTTCCGTTGGAATATGTACCAGTAGCCGAGGAGGCCGACGAGGAATATCCCTTTATCCTGACGACGGGACGGCTGCTAGAGCATTGGCATGGCGGCACCATGACACGCCATTCGCAGTTGGACGCGCTCTATCCGGCGCCGCTGGTGGAGATGCACGAGATCGACGCCGCGCGCTGTGCTGTGAAGACAGGCGACGCGGTGCGGGTCTCGTCTCGCCGTGGTACGGTGGTGCTACGGGTCAAGGTTTCGCCCAAGGCAACACCCGGCGTGGTCTTCATTCCCATGCACTTTGTGGAGGCTGCGGCCAATTTGCTGACAATCGACGCGCTGGATCCGCAGGCCAAAATACCCGAATACAAGGCGTGCGCGGTCAATATTCAGATTGCCAGCGAGGATGATCTGGTGGCGCCGGAGGCCGTACAGGAGCGGGGACGCTACTAGCCGGTGGCTGCGCAGCACGCGATTGGGCAGTGTGCCCAACGGTTGTGATTAAATGCACAATAAGGCATTGTGAATTTTGTGCACCCTGCACGATGCGCTACAATAGTGTCCATAGTACAATAACGAGCGAAGTTTACTGGGGAGCAAACTTCGCACACATTCACCTCCTCCCGGTAACGGGAACCTCCTTTTTTCCTCCGGCGTTGTCCATCACCGGGTATCATCCCCGGTGATGGGCCGCCACTCCACTCTCTAGCACAGTCCAGGCCTGAGTTTGCGACAAGTCATGACTGGTGGCCCGTTATCGTTGCTGCACTGATGGCACCGTGTCCTCACCTGTGCTACGCCTACAAAGTAACGGCCGCAACCATTGGCGAATGCATTTAGGGTGTTATAATCTTACATCGGCACAGCCCAAAGCTGGCCGGTACCTTTTTCCATTACGACCGCCGGTCTGGCTGCAAGCCTCAAACGAAAACCCCTATTTAGGAGTAAATGGATATGCTGTTAGCAGGCGATATTGGCGGCACCAAGACGCAACTTGCCATCTACTCGCTGGCTGAAGGACCGCGCCGTCCGGTAATCGAAGCCTTGTTTCCGAGTACGGACTATGCGAATCTGGCCGACATGGTGCGCGATTTTCTTAGAGATACGCAGGTTACAGTTGAATACGGCTGTTTTGATGTGGCCGGGCCGGTCGTGGGCGGCCGTGCCCAGCTTACCAACCTGCCGTGGGTGGTAGATAGCAACGAGTTGGCGAGCAAGCTGGACCTGCAGAAGGTTTGGTTGTTGAACGATCTGCAGGCGACAGCGTATGCGGTCCCACACCTGACGCCCAACGATCTCGTTACCATTAACAAGGGCGAAGCCGCCGAATACGGCGCGATTGCCGTGGTAGCGCCGGGCACTGGCCTGGGCGAAGCCTTTCTGGTCTGGAGCGATAACGGCTATTCTGCTCATGCCTCAGAAGGCGGCCATACTGACTTTGGTCCCAATAGCGAAACTGAGGCCGCCATGTTGGGCTATTTGCTCAAACGTTTTGGCCACGTAGGCTATGAGCGTGTCTGCTCCGGTATCGGCATTCCCAACATTTACGACTATTTTCGCGACAGCGGCTACGCGCCGGAGTCGCCCGAATTCGCCGCGCGTCTAGATGCTGCCGCGGACCGCACGCCGCTGATCGTACAGGCCGCGCTGAGAGAAGAGGATCCTGACCCACTCTGTGAGGCTACGGTGGATATGTTTGTCTCCATATTGGGGGCGGAGGCCGGCAACCTGGCGCTCAAGGTGTTGGCGACGGGCGGCGTCTATTTGGGTGGAGGTATTCCCAAACGCATTTTGCCCAAGCTGCAGACGGGCAGGTTCATGGCAGCCTTCACCAACAAGGGGCGGTTCGCGGCCATGATGCATAAGATTCCGGTGCATGTGATTGCTACACAGGCGGCGTTAACTGGCGCCGCCCGTTATGGCTTAGAGCGCATGTCCCATAATTGAATTGGAAAAGGACTGACAATGTCGAACAATGAAGTGATGCTCCCGCCGGCGCCTGCCTGGCAAGCGCTGGCGCGCCACTACCACCAGGTCAAAGATATGCACCTGCGCCAGTTGTTTGCGGCGGACGCTGAACGCGGCGAGCGGATGGTCGCGGAAGGTGCTGGCCTCTTCTTAGATTATTCCAAGCACCGCGTGACCGGTGAGACGATCGACCTTCTGATCAAATTGGCAGAAGCAAGCAACCTCTCTGAACGGCGGGCGGCCATGTTCCGCGGTGACAAGATCAACGTGACCGAGCAGCGGGCAGTGCTGCATGTGGCGCTCCGCGCGCCCAAAGGCGCCCAGATCATGGTAGATGGCGCCAACGTGGTGCCAGAGGTGCACGAGGTATTGGAGCGCATGGAGGCATTCGCCAATCGCGTGCGCAGCGGGGCCTGGACAGGTCACACTGGCAAGCGGATACGCAATGTCATCAACATCGGCATCGGTGGCTCGTATCTGGGGCCTGAGATGGCCTACCTGGCGTTGCGCGAGTACAGCGATCGCGCCCTGAACTTCCGTTTCATTGCCAACGTGGATGGCGCGGCCTTTGTTGAGGCCGTGCAGGGACTGGACGCCCAAGAAACGCTCTTTGTTGTCTCTTCCAAGACCTTTACCACCCTAGAAACCATGGCCAATGCGCGTACGGCGCGTGCCTGGCTTGTGGACCAGCTCGGCAACGAAGCCGCCGTGGCCAAGCACTTTGTCGCGGTCTCCACGAACGCCAATGAGGTGCAGAAGTTTGGCATTGATACAGCCAACATGTTCGGCTTCTGGGACTGGGTGGGCGGCCGCTATTCTATGGACTCGGCCATTGGCCTCTCCACAATGTTGGCCATTGGGCCGGAGAACTACCGGGCGTTGCTGGCTGGCTTCCGCGCTATGGACGAGCATTTTCTAGAGGCCCCGTTTGCGCACAACTTGCCGGTGCTCATGGCATTGCTCACGGTCTGGTACAACAACTTCTTTGGGGCCGAGACTGTGGCGGTGCTGCCCTATGCCCAATATCTGGCGCGTTTCCCTGCCTATCTCCAACAGCTGCAGATGGAGAGCAACGGCAAGAGCACAGATCTCCAGGGACAGCGAATTACCTACCAAACCGGCCCTGTCATCTGGGGCGAGCCGGGCACCGATGGGCAGCATTCCTTCTACCAGCTGATTCATCAGGGCACGAAGCTGATCCCGTGCGACTTCATTGGCTTTGCCAAACCCTTCAATCACCTGGCCAACCACCACGATCTGCTCATGGCCAACTTCTTTGCCCAAACTGAGGCGCTGGCTTTTGGCAAGACGCTGGAAGAGCTGGAGCGTGAGGGTGTGGCGCCGGCCCAGCGACCGTTCCGCATCTTCGATGGCAACCGGCCTACCAGCACGATCCTGGCCGAGGAGCTGACGCCCTTTACCCTGGGCGCGCTGGTTGCGCTCTACGAGCATAACGTCTTTACCCAGGGCGTGATCTGGGACATCGACTCGTTTGATCAGTGGGGCGTGGAGCTGGGCAAAGTATTGGCGTCGCGCATTATTCCCGAGCTGGAGAGCGACAAGGAGCCCGATCTGCACCATGACAGCTCTACCAACGCGCTAATCCGTCGTTATCGCCGCCTGCGGCATGCCGCGCGCTAGTGTCTGCCGGGGACCATGAACACGAACCAGAGCGACCAGCACGCCAATGCAGCTGTCCGCTACAAACAGGAGGCGGGCGAATATGCTGTACGCTTTGTAGAATCGGGCATGGCGGTGGGCCTGGGCACAGGCAGCACCGCCATCCACACTACCCATCATCTTGGCCTGTTGTTACAGCGGCGCCAGCTACATGATGTCGTTGCCTTTGCCACGTCACAGGCTATCAAAGAAGAAGCCATGCGGCTGGGCATCCCCCTGTTGCCGGATGATCTGCCCCGGAGTCTCGACGTGACCATTGACGGCGCCGACGAAGTGGATCCACAGCTGAATGTCATCAAAGGGGGCGGTGGGGCGCACCTGCGGGAGAAGATCGTCGCCCAGGCCAGCCGCCGCTTTGTCATTGTGGCGGACGACAGCAAGCTCTCGTCGCGCCTGGGCACCTTGTGGGCGGTACCGGTGGAGGTGTTGCCCTATGGGTGGCGTGCACAGGCCATGTTTCTCGAGTCGCTCGGCGCCAGGGTACGCCGCCGTCTACGGGACGACGGCTCGCCGTTCGTCACCGACAACGGTAATTGGGTCCTTGACTGCGCCTTTGGCCCGATGCCCGATCCGCATCTGCTGGCGGCAAAGATGGCGGCGCGGGCCGGCATTTTGGAACACGGCCTCTTTCTGGACATGGCCACTGACCTAGTCGTGGCCGGTCCCGGCGGCGTGCGCCACGCCAGCCGCCAAGACCTGCCGGCGGACCTGTTCGCCGGCCGCTGAGCGTATCCTAGCCATGGCTGGCGTGCGGCATCCTCGGCGCAGGCCGGCCATGGCACTTGTCCTCTATTGCCACTACCCTCTCGTCTGCGCCAGATTCACTACTTAAGTTTATTGCAATACACCGCCAACGTTCGGTCATATGACAGTCCCAATCCGGCCGTGCACACGGTATATATAGAGGATGGGAAGTTCTGAGTGGCTGAATGGTGCGGTGGTCCGGAGTCTTGCGGGGCGCCGCAGAGGAGCATGCCATGTTTATGCGCGTGTTGCGCTTGCAGCACCGGTTGTTGGCAGTGCTGATTCTGAGCCTGACCCTGGCCGGATCGCCTGCACTTGTTTACGGCAGCGAATCCTCCCCCCCTGCCTCTGCGCCGTCTGGGCTGCCAGCCAGTCCCGTGGCTGCGATACCTGACATTCGAGTGCTTTGTTACGAGACGTCGATCCCGTCCTGCAACCGTATCAAGGAGCTGGTGACCAACGTCACCAAAGTGAGCACACCCTCCCAGATAAGCGGCATGTTGGATCGCTACGATGTGCTCTATGTGGCCGGCGCGAGCGCCGATACGCTCGTCGACTACGCTGCGGCGATCCACGATTTTGTGGGAGCCGGGGGCGGCCTGATCGTTGAACAGCCCAACCGCACCGGCACGCTGCCCATCATGCCCGCTAGCTTTGAGGTGTTCGTCTCCAACCACCTCTATCCCGGCTATCCAGTGAAGGCCAGCACGATCGTCTTTACACCAGAGGGGGCGGTACACCCTATCCTACAGGGGCTGCAGCCCTACGAGACCGCGGGCAACTACGACAGTGTCATGGCCGCTAACCTGGGCGCCGGCTATATCACGCTGGCATTGGTAGCGGAGAACCAGCAGCTTGCGAGCCTTGCCGTAGGCCAGTATCAGAGCGGACGAGTCATCTTTCACACCGGCAAGATCACCTCCGATTCGGTCACGCCGGGCTCTGACACCTATATCCAGAATCTGTTTCGCTACGCCGCCCGGCAAATTGGCGATAACCCCTACGATCTCGGCTTCCGTCCCACTGTCAATGGTTATACCTTTGCCAACTATGGCCCTAAAATGGCTCCTTCAGCTGTCGCCGATCTGGGCCTGAATGAAGTCGTGCAGCTCTTGGGTACAGCCGGCGCCTGTTGGAAGAGCACGGGACCCTGTGCCCTGCGCCCGGCGGCATGGGCCTGGCTGACGCAGGTGAACCGGGCACTGGCTGTGGGGCGCGGCGGTGGCATGGGTGTAACAAGCCTGCGCTTTTTCACCGGCGCCGACAAGCCAGGGGACTATCAAAGCGGCGCGAACTCGGCATATGATCTGACCCAGTATAGTGTGCGCGAAGAGACCGCACTGTACTGGGCGCGGCAGTTTACGCAGCCCGTCGCGCTCAACCGGGAAAGTGCGCGCACCGCGGACCCCAATACCATACTGGCCAACCTGTTGAGCGCCATGGAAGCGAAAAGCGATCCGCTGCTCCTTTTCCTGCGCGATGGCAGCCAGGGTGGCGTCCTGCTTGTTCCCTATGCCGCGATCGAGCGCGAGCCAGGGGTCTATCACGTGCTCGTCTATGACCCGGGCCAACCCAACGCGACGGATCTCTATGTAGAATTCGGTACCGGTGACCATACGTGGCGCTACAGCGCCGGCTGGGCTTTGTGGAATGGTGATGCCGCTTCGGGCAATCTTGGTCTTACGGCCCTGTCGGAGTATGCCAAGCCATCTACGTGTGACTGGTGTGCCGGCAGCACGGCAGCGACGGCCAGCGCGGCCGGGACCCGCGAGCAATTCTGGCTCTTGGGCGGGGGCAAGCTGTTGTTGACCGACAACCAGGGACGGCGCCTTGGCCAGAGCGGCGACCAGTGGTTAAACGAGATTCCCGCGGGGTACGCGGACTATCTCGATGGCGGTCTGGGCGCGGACAGCGCGCCGGTCTACATCGTGCCCACAGACGACACGATGCAAATGACGCTCGACGGCGCCACGCTGGCCAGCTCGACGCCTCTGTTCGCGTCCCGGTTTGGACCGGGCTTTGCGGCCGCAGTCGAGGATCTGGGCGGTCTGGCAGGTGTGCAGAGCACGCTGACTACGGTGCGTACGGCTGCACGAATGACCTACCAGTCGTCGCAACAGACAACGGCGAACATGTTGCTGGTGGTCGAGAATGCGACCAAAGGTTGCCAGGCCGCGCTCGAGCAAGTTGATCTCGCGGCTGGCCAGCCTATCTCGCTGCAGATCGACCAGACGAGCGAGCATGTGGTACTGCACAACGCCGGTACATCGAGCGGCGCGTTTGACTTCCGCATGGGCTGTTCCACTGGTGTAGGATCTACGTGGTTCCTGCACAAAGAGGTGGCATTGGCTGCCGGCGAGACCTTGACCTTTGACTATGGTCAATGGGACGGTGCCGGCGCGTTGCAGCTGATGGTTGACGAGGGCAGTGACCAAACCGTGGAGCAGACGTTGTCGTTGGACAACGAGCTTCCGCGGCTATTCCTGCCGGTGGTGCGCCGCTAGCGTATTGCCGGAGCCGGGCAGCCACGCCTGGCCAACAGCCACTATCATCCATAGCAGGACACCACCGCCTCTGCCTGCGCCAGGCGGCGGTGGTGTTACTCTCTACCCCCAGAGGGAGGTGACATGCTTGCGACAGTGCACAGCTGTGCAGTGATTGGACTTGATGCGCAGCCAGTCCATGTTGAGGTTGATATTGCTAGCGGTCTCGAAAAAGTAACCCTGGTCGGTCTACCCGACACCGCGGTGCGCGAAAGCACTGAGCGGGTGCGGGCAGCCCTTGCCAACAGCGGCCTCTTCTTTCCCCAACATCGTCTAACGGTTAATCTTGCACCGGCGGATCTGCGCAAAGAAGGGCCGGCCTATGATCTGCCCATCGCCATCGGTTTGCTGGCTGCCACACGGCAGGTGACCGGTGAGATGGAGGATGCCCTCTTTCTAGGTGAGCTTGGGTTGGATGGCGGCTTGCGTCACGTGAACGGCGTGCTGCCCATGGCCGGGATGGCCGCCAAGGCGGGTTACAAGCGGCTCTTTGTCCCGGCCTGTGACGCGGCCGAGGCGGCGCTGGTCGATGGCATCGATGTGTATCCGGTCAGTACCCTGGCGGAGCTGGTCGAACATCTGCGGGGCCAACAGATGATCGGCCGGTATGAAAACAGCCTGCGCTATGATCCCAACGAAGAGCCGGCCTATCCGGTGGATTTTCGGGACATCAAAGGACAGGAACATGCCAAGCGTGCGCTGGAAGTGGCCTGTGCCGGCGCCCACAACGCGCTGCTCAAGGGACCACCTGGCGCGGGCAAGACATTATTGGCCCGTGCCCTCCCTTCGATCTTGCCACGGCTGACCCTGGCCGAGGCACTGGATATTACGCGGATCTACTCCGTGGCCGATGCATTGAACGAAGGCGAACCGTTGATCCGGACGCGCCCCTTCCGCGCGCCGCACCATACGATCAGCCACGCCGGGCTTGTGGGCGGCGGGCGTTGGCCGCGGCCAGGGGAGATCAGCCTGGCGCACCGGGGTGTGTTGTTCCTGGATGAACTGCCTGAGTTTGGCACGCGCAACCTGGAGACGCTCAGGCAGCCCCTGGAGGATCGGGTCGTCACCATCAGCCGCGCCAGCGGCTCTCTCACGTTTCCCGCCTCGTTTGTCTTGATTGCGGCCATGAACCCCTGCCCCTGCGGCTATTACGGGGACGATCGCCAACAGTGCACCTGTTCCATGGCGGCGGTGCAGCGCTACCAGCAGCGCATCTCGGGACCCCTGCTGGATCGCATCGACATTCACCTGGAGATGGTGCGGGTACCCTTTCAGAAGCTGGCCTCGCTGGAGGCCGGCGAGTCTTCGGCAGCCGTGCGGGCGCGTGTGGAAGGAGCGCGGCGGATTCAGGAGGAGCGGTTTCGCCACTGGGGCAAGCCTGGTGTGCTGGTCAACGGTGATATGGGACCGGCGGAGGTGCAGGCGTTCTGTGACATCGACGATGCGGGGCGGAATCTCCTGCGTGCGGCCATGCAGCAGCTGAATCTGAGTGCACGGGCCTATCACCGGGTGCTCAAACTGGGCCGGACCATCGCGGACCTGGCGGCTGAGGAGCGGATCCAGGTCCATCACCTGGCAGAGGCGCTGCAGTACCGGCCACGGACGGTGGTGTAGGGCTGGCCAGGCAGCAAGCCTGGGTAAGGTGGGCAGGGGGTAGAAAGAGAGCCGCTGCCCACCATTTACAGCTTTCCTAATCTGTGCGATCTACAGACATCATTTCAAGGCAGAATGGTGTCATGGACAGCGAAATCAAACAAAGATAGGCTTGGATATCGATGTATCTGGAGACCGGCGATGCCGGGTTGACGTGCCAGCGCTGCGGCATTTCACGCCCGACATTGCGCAAGTGGATCAGACGTTATGAGCAACTCGGCACGGATGGGCTTGCCAGTCAGAGTCGGCGGCCGCATCACTCGCCTGCTCAGAAAGTGTTTGCGGAGCAAACGCAGTGGATTCTTGCCTTGCGACAGGAGCGCCAACTCGGGGTGCGGCGCATCCAGAACGAATTGGTGCGCCTCCATGTTTCTGATACGCTAAAGTATCTCCCTCTCCGTCGGTTGATTAGCGATAATCAGAGCTAGATTCTAAGCTTGGCGGTATCTCCTATTCAGCCGCACCTATTCTACTGTGGATCGAAAATTGCACATTGCGAGTATCCCTGCCCTTGTGGTCACTGTAGCGACAGTCTCAGGCAACCAATTTGCTTACAGACGCCATTCGGCTCGTGGTTATGCTTCAACCATCCAGTTCGACGCGCTTGTGCGAATACCCCTGCCGACGACACGATCTTCATCGACGGCGACAACACCGAAGCATTCCTGGCGCCCTACAATCCCAGCCTCACACCCATGACGCCGGCGGGCGACAGGCTGTGGGAGTTCTCAGCGACGCTGCGCGAAGGCACGCCGTTGCTGTACAAGTACACGCGCGGCAGTTGGGAGACGGTGGAGCAGTGGGGAGCGATCAGCGGCTTCGACAACCGCAGTCTAGCCGTCGTCAACGGTCCGGACGGCAGCAAGCCTGTCGAGGATACCGCCACCAACTGGGGCGCCGAGGGACCGGACGACCACCGCGCCATCCAATTCTGGCGCGATCCGCTGGTGGCGCCGTACATGTGGCGCTTTGCAGTAACGGAATAGGGGTTGCGCCAACGCACGATTGAGGGCCATCACCAGGTCGGCGATGGCCCTCAATCGTGCGCATTTCCTCACCACACATGTTCACTTCAAGCCGCAGAGTGTTACTGAGATGTGAAGAACCGGCGCTCCATCTCGTCGCTGAGATCAAAGATCAGCATGTCCTGATTGCCCATCAATACGGTTGTGACGCGGTCGTCCAGGTAGCGGCCAAGGACAGCGGAATAGCCGTCAAAGTAGCCGCCATTGCCGGCCCACGGACGCCCGAAATACTTACCCACCACAATGCCATAGCCTGACCCCTGCCCGGAACCATTATCGTCGTGCCAGGTCAGCATCTTGCTCAACTCCGTCTCATTCAGCAACTCACCGTTATACAGTGCCTCATTCCAGCGATAAAGATCTTCGGCGGTCGAGTAGATGCCACCAGAAGCATATAGAGAAGAAACATCAAAAGGGACGGGCGTTGTATCGCGATAGGTTCGGTAGCCGAGCGCCAGTCCCTCAGCCGGATCGCCATATCCGCTATGTAACATCCCGAGCGGTTCAAAGAGTTGCTGGCGTACGAACTCCCCGTAAGGCTGACCAGAGACGCGTTCGATGATCAGCCCAGCCAGCACAAAACCGCTATGACTCCAGTATCGCTGCTCGCCTGGCTCGAACAGCAATGGATCGTCGCGAAAGAGGTCAATGATCTCCTGCGTTGTGGCGCCATCCCTGGAAAGTCTGTAAGCCGCTCCGGCATCCGACTCGAAGTAGTCAGGCAGACCAGACGTATGGCTGAGCAGATGGTGGATGGTGACGGGCTGCCAGGCTTCGGGGCAGCCGTCGAGATAGTCACAGATCGGATCCTGAACACTCAATTTGCCTTGTTGTTCGAGCAGCAACATGGCCGCGGCGGTGAATTGCACACTCATCTCGTAGACTCGAAAGATCGTCTGGGCGGTGTTCGGGATGCCTTGTGCGCGGTCGGCCATCCCCCACGCCTTGCTCCAGATGATCTCGCCGTCACGTGCGATCAGGGCGACACCGTTGAAGTCCCCCGCCGCCTGTTTCTTATCCAGGAACGCCTCGGCGCTTGCCAGTCCGGCTGCGATATCAAAATCCGGCGCATCGTTTGCCGTCGGCGCCGAAATGGCAGCGTCGGTTATCGGCACCATCAAGTGTTCGGCAGGCGTCCCGGCAAACATGATGAACGGTCCGCCGGCATGCGGGTCGGTGGAATAGGCAGCCGGATCCCAGCGATGCGACGAGGCGATCATGATATGCGGCGGGTCGACCAACCACTCCTGTCCGGCAGGTGGCTCGGCCAGCGATGGATCGTCGTTATCTGCAACACTGTCACCCTGAAGCATGTAGGCAAAACCGATGAGGTTGAGGGCCTCGCGTTCAGACCCGAACTCCATGCCAAAGACTTTCAGCCAGTTGGCATCCAGACAACGCGGGTCGTCGGTGGGCGACGACGGGTCGTCCGGACGGCAGACCCAGCCATTCGTGCCCGTACGCAGCACCTTGCCGTCACCCAGCGTGGGATCGATGGGCCAGTCGATGATGGTGGCGTCTTGAGCGACGATCATAGGCGCCGCGCTCATGGCATTGGCGATCTTGTCGGCGGCGTCCTGCGCCGGTACGATCTCGACAGGCACCATGATGTGCTCGGCCGGCGTGCCGCCAAACATGACAAACGGTCCGCCTGAGTGGTGGTCGGTCGTATAGAGCGCCGGATCCAGCGGGCGAGGCGAGGCCACCATGAGGTGCGGCGGGTCAAGTTGCCATTCCTGGCCGGCCGGTGGCACAAGCGCCGACGGGTCGTCATTGTCGGCCACGCTGTCGCCCATCAGCATGTAGGAGATGCCAATGTTGCCCTGTGACTCGCGTTCGGGGCCAAAGTCCAGGCCGAAGACGTTCAGCCAGTTGGCGTCCAGGCAGCGCGGGTCGTCGGTGGGCGATGACGGGTCGTCCGGGCGGCAGACCCAGCCGTTCGTGCCTGGACGCAACTCCTTGGCCTCGCCCAGGGTGGCGTCGATGGGCCAGTCACGTACTGCGGCACCCGCAGCCACGGTTGAGGGCGCCGCAGTCATGGCGTTGGTGATCTTGTCGGCGGCCGTGAGCACGGGGACGGCCATCGGTTGCGTATCCATTGTGTGCGGTTGAACCGGCTGGCAGGCGGCGAGCGCCAGCATTGCCAGCAAAATAAGCAAGTAGAAGCGTCTCATGGGTTTCCTCCTCTTCCATATCAAATCAAACAGTCCGTTCACAGCAGTTGTGATCCATGGGCAGCACTGATTCAGCTAGCCGCTAACACCTCCTTCCTCGCCGCCATCCGTCCCGGTTGCGCCGGCGATTGACAACATGAACGCAGCGACATCAGACCATGTGCGGACATAGCGCGTCTCCCCGCTGAGCAGATGAGTCACGCGCACGCGTACCTCACCTTGACCACAGCCAACCGGCTCGACCCACAAGCGCAGCGTAAACAGATGCGTGCGTGGATATGGCTCTTGTGACGGCATCGACCCCATCCTTGACCGGCCAACTCCAGACAACGATCGCACGGGATCGACCGCTGTCGCCGCAATGCACCCGTGAGTCGTCGCTTTGGATGGGTTGAAGATAGAGAATGGGGCGTTCTCAAACCGTTCTATGGGACGAGGTGTAGAGGTTAGGTGTTCTATGCGCTATGGCGCAGGGCGTCCAGCAGCGCGCCGGCCTCCTGGAGATCGGGGGTATCGAAGCCTTCGTCGAACCAGTTGTAGATACCTGCCAGTAACTGCCGGGCCTCCGCGGCTTGGCCGTGCGTCTGCCACAGACGCGCCAGGCTCACAGCAGCACGCAGTTCCAGCGACTTTGCGCC
This sequence comes from Caldilineaceae bacterium, assembly GCA_019455155.1. Classification (GTDB taxonomy): domain Bacteria; phylum Chloroflexota; class Anaerolineae; order Caldilineales; family Caldilineaceae; genus JACFMY01. The sequence goes on along the minus strand of JACFMY010000001.1, from coordinate 7,007 downwards.
CTGCCGCCGTGCCGTTTCGATCGCGGCCTGGTAGCAGCGTTCGATTTCGACGGTATCTGCGCCTGATGCCAACAGCATGTCACCCTTGGTGCGGTAGAATTCGGCATTCCAGTAACTTTCACCGATTTGAGTGACAAATGCCAACGCTTCGTCGACAAGGGCAATGCCCTGTGCGAAGTGCCCGGCCCTGGCATACGCTTCGACGAGCAGGGCGAGTCCTTGCGATGAGTAGAGCAAAGTGTCCAGCGCACGGAGTTGGTCGATGCCACGCTGAATGAGGGCAATGCCTGCGTCCGCCGCGCCTTGTTCGGCCAGCACCCAGCCGCGAAAAGTCAGGTCCACGGCCACACAGTGCGGATAGGGATGTTCAGCTACCAATGCGCTGTATTCGGCCGCGTGCGCTTGCGCCAGGTGCGGGTCGCGTAGGTAATGCGCAAGATCAAACGCAAAGTCGAGCGACATCAGCATGTCGAACGGGCGGGCGATGGAGCGCGTCCGTTCGAGCAATTCCTGCATACGCGCGCGTGCCTGGTCGGGAGAGCCAAGCAGCCAGAGCACTGGTGCGAGGCGACGTAGGTTGGCGATGCCCTGGTCCTGTTCGAAGTCCTGGCCGCGGCTGCGCGGCTGATTGACCTCAAAGAGAGAGGTTGCCTGCTCGAAGTAGTGATGGGCCTCCTGAAATCTGCCCTGGTGAAATGAGAGCGCTCCGGTCAGACGCAGCGCGGCTTGCAGATGTACGGGTTCCTCTGAGCGATAGCCCAGCGCCAGCAGTTCTTCGTTCAACCGCGCGGCTTCATCCCATTGACAGCGCTGCCCCCAGTAGAAGCGCAACGCATGCAGCACCTCGAAGCGTTTATCGGCATCCTCAACCAGGTCACACATTGTGCGCGCTCTGCGCAGCGTTGCCTCGACTTCTGGCGCGGTCAGCCCTTTCACAATCAGGAGCGCGCCACCCAGGCGCGACAATGTGTCCAGTTGCTGGGCCAGATTCTCGGGCGTCGCCGGCAATGAATCCAGCAGATCGAGCCGCTTTTGCAGGAAAGCCTCCATCTCCGGATACGCGAGCAGCCGATGTGCGCTTTCTGCGGCGCGTGTGTAGTAGTGGGCGGCCTGTTGCCGCAGACCAGCTTGCTCGCAGTGCGCGGCAAGCTCGCCTGCGATGGTGTCCAGATCATCAGGGTGGAGTTGTTCCAGCGCGTGGGCAATGCGTCGATGCAGCAGCCGGCGGCGCGTGGGGCTGACCTGAGCATAGGCCACCTCGCGAATCCGGCCGTGGCTGAAATCGTAGTCGTCGGCATTCTGCACGCGCACCAGGCGCCGCCGCCAAAGTTCATCCAGCGCCGCCACCAGTGTGTCCTCGCCGAGCACGCCGGAGCGGGCAAGCAGTTCGTAGGTAAATGAACGGCCCGCGACGGCGGCGAGATCGGCTACCTCGCGGGCAACTGGCGTCAGTTGTGCAAGACGGCGCTGGATAACGACCTGCAACCGGGCCGGCAAGGACTCTAGCCGGGTCGCCACCGCCGCATCACCGGGCGGCTTGCTCGCAAGACTGCGCACGGTTTCGATGATAAAGAGCGGGTTGCCCTCCGTTTCCGCAAAGAGCCGCTCGGCGGCAGCGGGATCAAACGTGCTTTCGGCTACCAGCGCCGCCAGCATGGCCGTCTCGGCGGCAGCCAGACGCTCCAGGGGAATCTCGGTCACCAGTTCCTCGGTGCCCAGGTTGAGCAGAAAGGATGCCAGCGGATGGCGGTCGTCAACCTCCTCAGGTCGCAGGGTAGCGACCACCAGCAAACGGGCTGTACGGTCGTAATGGAGCAGATAGCCAAGCCATTCCAGCGTCTCCAGATCGCACCATTGAATGTCGTCGAGTAAGAACAGCAGGGGCTGGCCCGCAGCCATCACCGCGCGCGCCAGCGCTTCATAGAAGCGTTGCAACTGCCAGCGCTCGGTCAAGGGCTCCGGGCGTGGCAGATCGGGTCGATCTACAAGCAGTTCGGGCAATAGCCGTGTCACCTCGCCAAGCCAGACGACGGGAAGCTGCAGGATCGCCGGTTGAAATGAGCCGGCGCGCAGCCATTCGGTCACCGGGGCATAGGCAAGCGTGCGCGCCGAATCGTAGACGCGGGCACGGGCATGGACAAAGCCCTGCCGGCGCACCCAGTCGAGCAGTTCCTCGGCCAGCCGCGATTTGCCTATGCCGGCCTCGCCCACGATGCAGACGAGGTGCGGGTGTCCTTGCCTCGCTTTTTCCCACGCACCGCGCAGGTGCACCCACTCGGCCCCGCGCCCGACCAGCCGTACGCTGGAGGAGGATGACTGCATCGGCTGGTCGCGCAGGACCGGTGGCGTTGCCATGTTGAGCAGGCGCGCATGCGCTTCCTGCGTATCCCGACTGGGCACGACGCCCAACTCGCGCTCGAGCGTCGTCGCGCAGAGGTGGTAGGTGCGCAGAGCGCTGGCGCGATCGCCATTGAGCGCGTAGAGGCGCATCAGCCGCCGATAGGTCGTCTCGTGCAGCGGGTCAGCGCGCAGGAAGCGTTGAGCATAGTGGATGGCTGCTGGATAATCGCGTTCATTTTCACAGAGAATGACGAGGTGCTCCAGGATGTCGAGATAGGTCTGGCGCAGCCGCTCGCGTTCGGCCAGGAGCCACTCGTCGTAGGACGCAGGCAATAGCTCGCCACGGTAGAGGTCTACTGCCTGCGCGCAGGCGGTCCGCGCCACATCAGTACGGCCCTGTCGCACCGCGGCGGATGCTTCGGCCGCGGCCTGCGTGAACGCCACGAGATCGACATTGCACGGGGCACCCATTTGCCAGGCGATCGTGCGCGGTTCGACATAGATATAGTCGGCGCAAGCAGGCCAGGCGCGACGCAGGTGATGCAGTAATTGGCGCAGATTGGTCTGTGCCTGTGCTTCGGATGTATCGGGCCAGAAGAGGAAGGCGACGCGCTGCCGCGACTGCGGTGTGCCGCGATGCAGCAGCAGGTAGGCAATCAGCGCCTGCTGTCGCGCCTGGTTCACGGTGACGCCGCGATCGTCATCGTAGGTCAGGCCAAAATCCCCAAGGAGCTGGACATACAACGTGGGCATGGTTGGCACCACTGGCATACCGTTGACGCGTCAGCACCAGGCTGGCGCACAAGGCGGAGCGATGCCCCATTGTACGGATTTTTGAGGACTTGTCCATAGCGCGCAATCCGGCCATTTGCGCGCGGTCGACGGGGGCCACTTATCGCGCAGCGGTGCCGTGACTGTTGTTGTCGACCAACACCAGCAGTGCTTACCCTTCTTTACCGGTCTCGTCGCGGCTCATCAGTTTCGCCAGCATGAAGGCTTTCGCATCCTGCCACGCGCGAAAATAGCGCGTTTCGCCGCTCAGTACATGGACCACGCACATACGCACCTCGCCACGACTGTAACGGGTTGGCTCAATCCAAAGGCGGACTGTGAACAGATGTGTGCGTGGGTACGGTGGTTCTCCCGGCATCGTTCTCGCCATTGCCAAAGCTATTGCGTGAGCGGCTGCAGGGGATCAGCCGCTCACACTGATGCGAACCAGCGTTTGATTGATTGCCAACAACTTGCAGTTCAACCGCCCACGTCATGAACGTTGATCTCCACTTGACGCTTACTCGTCCCCAAAGAAAATCGTACTGACCTGATTGGCAATGTCAAAGATATACTCCATCCACTGGTTGCCGATTGCCACAAAGGTGACATTGTCATCGAGAAATCGATAGCTGATCGATGAGTAGTCATCTGGTCCACCGGCATTGGATGCGAGCCTGCGACCGTTGAATTCGCGCAGGACGATCCCGTAGCCAGACCCCTCGTTGTACACGGTAACCGCGTGCGAGGTAAGCATCTTTGCCAGTTCGCCGGCGTTCAACAGTTTGCCGGTGTGCAACCCTTCGTTCCAACGATAGAGATCGCCGACGGTCGTATAGCAGTTGCCCGAACCAAAGAGCGATGACGTATCGTAGGGAGGGCAGGACATAACATAAGATGTCGGTGAGCGGTGGCACGAAATGTTTCACCGGAGGCAGAGCCGGTTTGCCGGTCGCAACGGCCAGGCGAGCAGCTAGTTGGGCGAGGTGGAGCGGACGGTAAGCTGGCACCACCGCTGGAAGGCGGCCATGCGACAGGAAGTGAGGTACCCCCGGCCGGTTGTTGGGCGCGGCGACCTGGCGGAAGGCACAGCGACCTTCCGAAGGGAGCAAGGGTCGGTTGGGAAGCAGCCGCCGGGCGGCGATCCAAGACCGGCAGGGTGAGCAAACCAATCCCCGCCCGGAATCGCAAAGGTGAGCCGGCGCCGCCCGGCAGCTGGTCAGAGGTTCAGCCCGCGGGTCGCCTCCCGGTAGGGCAGGCGCGCGCGGATGCGGTGCAAGGCGCGCAGGTTGATGAGGACATAGATGAGCGTGTCAAGGTTGGCAATGGAGCGGCCATTGCGCAGGTGAGGACGCTCGATGCCCAGTTCGCGCGCCTGGCTGTTGATGCGTTCGCAGGCGGAGCGCTAGTTGTAGAGGCGTGTAAAGGCCTCGCTCTTGCGGTCGAGCTCGTGGCGCACGCGGGTGCCGGGGCTGGTGGGAAGCGAGGTGATGCAGCCGCCCGGTTTGGCTGCGTTCGGGTGGTGGATGGGACAGGCGACGGCGCCATTGTGAGCGGCAGGGCAGGTGTAGCGGCCGACCTCATGCGGGACCAGACAGTGGTACTGCTGCCAGAAGGTGGACTTGAGGGGCATGGGAAGACCGGCGTGGCAGAGGGGCAGACCCTCAGGCGAGAAGGACTTAAGATGTGTGGCGCGGTCCGCCCAGGGCACCGCGGCAAAGCCGCCGGCCCGATGGAAGTATTCGTAGACATAGAAGGCGTCGTTGGCCTTGTCGAGCGCGCCAAAGCGTGGCCTGCGGCCGAGGTTGGCTTGGGTGCGCTGCATGAGGGGCAGGAAGAAGCTCTGGTCGCTCTGGTCAAAGGGCTGGGTGAGTTCGGCGAGGACGACTTCGGCGAGGGAGTCGAGCTTGGTGACGACGATGCCGGAGGCGTAGCCCCAGTAGAACTCACCCTTGTGGAGCTTGGGCAAGGTGTGGCTGGCGGGCGTGCCCTGGGAGTGAGGAGTGGGCGAGACAGGCGCGTCGTCGGCGAGGGCGGCGGGTGCACAGTTCTCTCTGCGCTTGCGGCCCAGGCGGCAGTCGGGGTCGCCTTTGGGAGGGCGCTGCTTGTCAAAGCGATCGGCGATGAAGGTCTTGGGGTTGTTTTCTTTGACCCAGGCGAGGATGTGCTGGGTGTCGAGGGCGATGGTGTCGCCCCAGGTGAGGTCTGGCGGCAGGACGGTGGCAATGCAGGTGACGGAAGCGGTGAGGAGGAACTGAAGGGCCGCGTTGTCGAGGTCGCGCAGGACGCGGCAGAGCTGCTTGCGGCTGGGCACGGCGCGCGCCACATCGAAGCCCCAGGGCGACCGGTTGGCGGGGGTGAGGGGGAAACCCAGCACCCAGACCAGGGCGGGGTGATTGACGAGGAAGGAGCGGAGTTTGCCGAAGGTGGGGATCTGTTCTTCCAGCTTGACGAGAAAGGCGGCGGCAAAAGGTGCTCTGGGCGCGGGTGTGGGGCCGGGCCAGGGGCGCTGGGTTGGGCGTTCGGGGAAGTGGGTCCAGTTGAGGTCGCCGAGGAGGGCGAGATATTTCCTGGCGACGGGGCACTCCTGCACGGGGCGAGGCAGTTGGGAAAGGGGCAGCTGGGCGGTCAAGCGGCACCGTCGCTGGCGACGCCTGGGAGATGCGTGTGCGCAGCGTGTCCAACCAGTGAGAGAGTGGAGTAAAATGAAGCATGAAGGTCTCCTCGCTGGCGGGGGATTGGTTTGCTCACTGAAATCTTACCAGCAGGAGGCCATCATTTGCGTGGCGTAGTGGCATCCAGGTACAGGTTTGTGGCGTACAGGCGTGACCTGCAGCGGGCCGCGCACTGGCACAAAACATAAGATGGGTGCCAGTCGGACAACTTCTGAGAGCGTCGCCGCGCGGAACGTGTGCCATGTAGTGGCCCGAATCTTATGTTTTGTCCAAAGCTCCCGCCAGGGGTCTGAAACGAACATTGCACTGACGATAAGCAGGGCAATTAAGAACCTGTCAGAGAGGGACGAATCCCCGCCAGGGGTCTGAAACCTATCCGCCACCCATTCCCAAATAGAAAAGAATTAACAAGTCAGAGAGGGACGAATCCCCGTGTATTTGTCAACTTACACTGAGTCGGCCTCTATCGGTGGTATGATCACCACCGGAGGAGGCGACCATGGAGACGACAAATACAAAGGGCTATATCGTCGCTCCAGCTGATCCATCAGGTAACTGCGATTGATGTCGAGAGCGCTGGCGGCAGCTCCTGGTGGCGCCCTGTCCATTGCCTACAATCCAAGCGTTGCGCCGATTAGCGGGAAAACAGTTGTCGGGCTTGTTGACCCCACCCACCCCCAACTTGAAATTCCCCAAGAAACAGACCAGACTCCGGGTGGTATTCCAGACACTAGTGCGACGTTCTTGCGACGCCAGGGGTGTACCATGACAAACAGGTTCGAGCCAGGCAATGCGTCGGTTCCGACCCGGAATCGACGCTTTGCTGCTCGTTGCTGATTGTCATGCTGGCCGAAGACGGCTGAAAGGAAGGCGACCATGCTCACCAGGCATCGATCGTGCATCATATTACTGCTGGCGGCGCTGGTCCTCAGCGCGTGCCAACCGGTTATGGCGGCGCCGGTTGCGCAACAGGAGCAGGCAGCCGCCATGTCAGTGCTTGATCAGTTCTTTGCAGCCTATGAGACCTACGATATAGACAAGATGCTCGCGCTGCAGACCGACGATGTCGTGTGGACGTGGATAGACCCAGGCAAGAACTTCCCTGACCTCGGCCCTGAGGGAAGGCTGGTTGCAACAGGGAAAGACGAAATCCAGGCGATGTTTGAGTATGATCGCAGCGCAGGTTTCGGGGGCTACATATTGTGGTCGGATGTGCAGGGA
>JACFMY010000348.1 GCA_019455155.1 Caldilineaceae bacterium | reverse complement strand
ACTCAACGAAGAAACCGGTACGGCCTTCATCTTCGCTACCCACGACCCACGGGTAATGGCCTTTGCGCAACGTGTCGTCGAGCTGCGCGATGGTCGTGTCATCAACAACGGCATGCAAAATTGAGGAGCGTTCCCATGAGCGGCCGCGGTTGGATAACGGCCATGATGGTCCTTGCCTTGTTATTTGCCGGCTGCGCTCAGGAAGCTACGCCGACACCCACGCCGGGCGCCACACCGATCCCACCCGTTGAACTAAACTCCACTGGTGACGTGCGCGCCTCGGGCAAAGTGATGCCCGCTCGGAAAGCGGAGATGGCATTCTCTGCGTCCGGCCGGGTGCAGACCGGTGAGGTAGAGATCGGTGATGTCGTCGAGCCGAGCGACCTTCTCGTTGCCCTAGAGCCGGCCATGGCCGAGGCGGCTGTGCTCCAGGCCCGCGCCACCCTCTTCAAGGCCCAGGCGCAGTTGGCTCAGCTGCAGGCCGGCCCCCGGCTAGAGGAGATCGCCGCCGCCGAGGCGCAGGTGGAAGCGGCCCAGGCACGTCTGGCGCAACTTACTGAAGGCGCCCAGCCTGAGGAGATCGCTGCCGCCAAGGCGGAAGTGGCCGCCGCCCAGGCCGCATTGCAGCAGCTTTTCAATGGCCCACGTGAAGAGCAGCGGATTGCTGCCTTGGTCGCCCTCTCCAATGCCAAAGCTGCGCTGCAGCAGGCCCAATCCGCCTACAATCGCGTTGCCTGGAGCAGCGACGTGGCCATGCTGCCCGAGAGCCGCCACCTACAGGAGGCAACGAACAACCTGGAAGCAGCCCAGGCACGCTACGATGCTCTCTACGCTGAGCCCGATGCCGACGTCGTGGCCGCGGCCCGGGCCAGGGTGCAACAGGCGCAGGCCGCCCTGGTACGGCTGCAGACACCCGGTACCCCCGCCCAGATCGCCGAAGCCGAGGCCCAGGTACGCAGCGCACAAGCTACCCTGGATCTGCTCAAAGCCGGCGCCCGCGATGAGGCCCTGGCCGTCGGCGCGGTGGCGGTCTCGGAGGCCCAGGCGGGACTCCAACGCGCGGAAGCGGACCTTGCCGCCACGCGGCTGGTAGCACCCTTTGCTGGCACCGTCACTTCCCTGAGCGTAAGCGAGGGTGAGATGGTGTTGCCAGGCGAGACCGTGCTGACCCTGGCTGACCTGAGCGATCTGCAGGTGGAGACCACCGATCTCAGCGAGCGGGATGTGGGACGGGTTGCCGTCGGGCGGCCGGCCATCGTATGGATAGAGCCCCTGGACGTGGAGATTCCCGGCCGCGTGGCACAGATCTCACCCGAGGCCAAAATCGTCGGCGGCGACGTGGTCTACACCGTGGTTGTTGACCTGGAAGAGCTGCCACCTAACCTGCGCTGGGGCATGAGTGTCGAGGTGACGATCACGCCCCCATAGCGTAGCCGTGCCCACGGTGGTTATGTACACTTTGAGCGGTCTGGAGACAGAATCCCAAATCTGTCTCCAGACCGCTCGTTGCATGTATGCGAAATGGGTCTGTGAACCATACACTGGCCAACGACGACGCGTGCTATAATCCGCTCACCTGCGCAAGCAGGCGACTCGCTCTGCCATACTCGAGCCTGCAATGACCAAGTACGCACGCAAGCCCAGTATTGCCGGCCAAATCATATTGGTCATCGTCGCGCTCATCGCGACCACTACGCTGGCCGCAGGTGTGCCTGCTTATTGGACCGTACAGAGCCAGTTGGAGGCACAGGCTTGGGAACAGCTGGCGAGCGCGCGCCAGGCCACAGCCTCTCTGTACGATGCGGCGGGCATGCGTCTCGGCGCGCTCGTTACCTTACTCTCCGAACGCCCTACCCTCAGACGGCTGGTCATCGACGGCAACACGGAAGCGTTGCAGGCCTATCTGCATGACTACCAGGTGCAGAGCCAGCTGGACGCTGTGCTCTTCTGTGACCCCGACAACCAGGCGGTTGGCGGTTCCCTGGGATCGCTGGCCTGTTTGCCGCCTGGCCCACCACAATGGCTTATTGATCATGACAGTGCGTGGCTTGCCGCCAGCGCGATGGTATTGGATATGGCTGCCATACCCATCGGCACGGTGACAGCGGCCGTGCGGCTGGATGAAGCCTTTGTTCAACAGATGGCCTACAACACGGGCAGCGGCCAGCTTATTCTCGATGCTGCCGGCCGGCCGCTGGTGAGCAGCCTGCCTGCGCCAGCTACATCGCGCTCTGGCGATCTGCCCGGCCGCCGCGCTCTGAATGTCAATGGACGCCGCTACTATGCCATCGCGCTGCCCCTCCAAGACGCTGATGCCCGCACGATCCTTATCGCGGAGATCACGCTGCCGGTGGATAATCTCCTCCAGACCGGGCGCCGTGGCCTGGCCATTCTTGTGGCCAGTACGGTAATCACTGCCCTGCTGGGCGCCGTGTTGGGCGGCTGGCTGGTGCGCCGGCTGACCAGGCCGTTAGGGTCACTCACCGCGGCAGCGGAGAAGATCAGCCGGGGAGACTTCGCCACGCCCGTTGCGGCCACTCCCTCCACACGCGAGGTTGCGACGCTGACCTCGGCCCTGCAGCGGAGCCAGGAGGCAATGGTCCAGGCCCTGACCACCAACGAACAGGCGCGCGCCTGGCTGCAGAACCTGGTACAGTCCATCAGCGAAGGCGTAGTCACCTATGACCGGCACAACACCATCACCTTTCTCAATCTTGGTGCAGAACGGATCACCGGCTGGAGCAGCGCCGAAGCCGCGGGCAAACAGATCGCGGACATTCTCGCACCCGCACATGGCGAGCCAGCCATGGATCTGGCGCCGCCGCCCGCAGGCACGATCCGGCGCGTGGAGATCCTGACTCGCACCGGGCGTACAGCCGTCCTGGACGTGACCGGTGCGGAGCTGCTTCCGCCTGGGGGCGAGACGGTGCAAAAGGCACTTGTGCTGCGAGATGTGACGGAAGAGGCGGCCCAGCAAAAGCTGCGCGCCTATTTTCTCGACAGCATTACCCACGAATTTCGCACGCCCCTCAGCACGCTCAGCGCCTCCATTGAGCTGCTGCTGGACCCCGACGCCAACCTCTCTGCAGAAGAGACGCGCGAGCTGCTCAAACCGACCCACATGAGCCTGCTTTCGCTCCAACACCTGGTCGACAATCTGCTGGAAAGCAGCCGCATCGAGGGCGGGCACTTTGTGGTTCACCCGCTGCCCACCGATCTGAACGGGGCGATTGCAGACGCGTTACGCCTGGTGCAGCCGCTTTTGGAGCGCCGGCAGCAGCCGCTCACTGTCTCAGAGCCAGCCCAATGCCCGCCTGTGCTGGCCGACCCACCCCGCCTGGTGCAGGTCCTGGTAAACCTGTTGTCGAACGCCAGCAAGTATAGCGCTATCGGCAAGCCGGTCGACCTGTTAGTCCATGAACGGGCGGGCGTCCTGCGCGTGGAAGTGGCAGATCGCGGGCCGGGCATCCCGCCAACGGAGCGCCGCGATCTGTTTCGGCGCTTTGTGCGCGGCGGCGCCCCGGGCAGCGAATCCTACGGGCTGGGGCTCGGCCTGCACATCGTCAAAACCATTGTCGACGCCCACGGCGGTCGCGTGGGTGTGAAGGACCGCCCGGGGGGCGGCACAATCTTCTGGTTCGAATTGCCGCTAGCCGGCACGGAAGGCATGCAGTGAAGATCTTAGTCGTCGAAGATGATCTGGCCCTCTCGGACGTTGTCGCCTTTGTCCTGCGGCGCGCTGGCTTTGGTGTCGTGACAGCCAGTGACGGGCTGGCCGCCTTGGCGACATGGGAGGCGGAAGAGCCCGATCTAGTTGTTCTCGATCTCAACCTGCCCAAGTTGGACGGCCTGGCAGTGTGCCGCCACATTCGTAGCGTCGCCGCCACGCCCATCATTATGCTGACGGTCCGCGGCGGCGATGAGGCCGTGGTCCAGGGGCTGGAAATGGGCGCTGACGACTATGTGGTCAAGCCTTTTAGCCCTACCCAGCTGGCGGCCCGCGTCCGCGCCGTGCTGCGCCGGGCTGGCAAGCCGGGGAGCCCAGGTCCCTTGTTGGCGGGCCAGCTGACGTTGGATCGGAGCCGCAGCGAGGTCAGCGCGCCTGGACGGGCGCCCGTGAGACTGTCACCGCTGGAGCTGCGCCAACTGGAGCCGCTTATGCTCAACGCGGGCCAGGTCCTACCCGCCGACCAGCTGATCGCTGCCGTATGGGGCGTCGAGGGCGGCGACCGGACCATGCTGAAGCAACTGATCTACCGTCTCCGCACCAAGCTCGATACCGAGCTGTCTGGCGCGGCCAATGTCGAAACGATACCGGGCATTGGCTATGCCCTGGTAGACGCGTAGGTGCGTTGCCTGGCAGCTGTTACCAGATTGTTACCGGCCGGTAACCACGACTGTGACCCGCAGCGCGTATGCTGGGGACAGGAGAGGTGCCGTCCGTGCCAACCATACCAGCACTTGACCTGACCGGCGTATCAATAAACCTTGACCTGCTGGCGCGTATCCCGTATGCGCTGACCCTGTATCATCAGGCCCTGCCCCTGGCCGCTGACGATGATGCGATCACGGTCGTCATGGCCCATCCCGAGAACCACCGCACAGTCGCCGCCATCGCAAGGCTGCTGCAACATCCGGTGGTCCCGATCCGCGGTGACCCGGCTGCAATTCTCGCCCTGCTCCACAACACCCACCCTGGCGCATGCAGTAGCGGCACGGACATATTGGCCTGGTCCACCTCCGCCTCCACTGAAGCTGGAGTCGAGACAGTCGCCGAGCATGTGGGCGCCCTAATGAACGCGGCCGTGGTCTCTGTACACACAACGGGCGTTCTCGACGAGCAGATGGCAGCCCTGTCTGTGGGGGAGCGTTTCCGCCTGGTCGTGACGGGCTTCCCATATCCTGGCGCGCTGCGCGCGCTATTACAGACCGCGACCCCACCGCTGCTGTTTGTGCGCGGCGACGACTGCCCGCTGCGCAGGATATTGCTGGTCATGCGCGGTGGCAGCTCTGACTGCGTCTTGGTGGACCAGGTTGCCCCATTCGTACGCAACGCGGACACGACCAGTGTGCTGCCGCTACTGCCGCCGGCCGCGGGCATGATGTCGGCCTTTCTCCGCCACCATGGCGACATCAGGCGCCATGTCGATGACTGTCTTGCGCATCTCAAGCTTTCAACCACGGTGCGGCTCATTCTTCGCCAGGGCTCGCCAGCCGAACAGGTGGCAGCAGAGCTGGCCGCCGCTGATTACGATCTCCTGGTTATCGCCGTCGAGGATACCGGCGAGTTTGTCGGCGCCGTCCTCGAGTCATACGCGCAGCAGATCTCCTCTTGTAACTGTTCCGTTTTGGTCGTCAAGCCGGCCATCGCCTGTACGAGCAGCGCGCCTCTGATGTAGCCCAAGGGCGCACGGCTCGCATAGGCCGCCGGCGCCAATGGCGAGCCCAGTGGGTATGTTGCAGGCTACCCTTTTCCCGTTTTGTCACGAACTCAGACCATGCATAGCAAAGGAGTACACGTCGATGATCCAGCCTAGTGCGTTCGCTCGCCTCCTGGTCGCGGGCCTTATCGCTGCCCTGTTGCTCACCGCCTGTGCCGGCGGCGGACCCGGAGTCAAGCTAGCCGAAAGCGATGGATCTGGCGCCGCGCCTCAAACCATCTCGGTGTCCGGCGCCTTTGCCCTCTTTCCGTTGATGACGCTGTGGGCAGAGGAGTATCACAACACAGAGCCGGCGCTCATGTTTGATGTGCAGGCAGGCGGCGCGGGAAAAGGCATGACCGATGTGCTTTCAGGAGCCGCAGATATCGCCATGCTCTCCCGCGAACCCCGCCCCGAAGAGCTCGCACAGGGCGCCTATCTCGTGCCCGTCACCATCGACTCGGTTGTTGCCACCGTGAACGCTGACAACCCATATCTGGAACACCTGCGCACGACAGGGATCTCTGGGGAGAGCGGGGCCCGGATATGGCTCTCTACGGCAGCCATTACTTGGGGAGAGTTGCTAGGTACAACTGGCGACGATCGCATCAACGTCTATACACGTTCTGATTCGAGCGGTGCGGCCGAAATGTGGGCCCGCTTTCTCGGCGCCCAGGCCCAGGAGGAGCTCCGCGGCACCGGCGTCAACGGCGACCCTGGCCTGGCAGAGGCTGTGCGCCAGGACAGGTTTGGGATCGGCTACAACAATGTGGGTTTTGCCTATGATCAGGCCACCGGCCAACCCATAGCCGGACTGGCCGTTGTGCCCATCGACATCAACGGTGACGGCCGGATTGCCGCCGATGAGGATTTCTACGGCAGCCGTGACGCGTTCGTGGCCGCGGTGGGTACAGGACGCTATCCGTTTCCACCCGCGCGCGTCCTCTACCTGGTCACAAAAGGTGAGCCAGGCCCTGCCATCAAAGCCTTTTACCGGTGGGTATTGACCGGCGGGCAGGCCTTTGTAGAGCCCGCAGGGTATGTGAAGCTCGATGACCAGCGCATAGCCAGCGCGCTCGACGCGCTTGGCCAGTAGACCGGCCCGGCTGTGACGCTGATTGGCAAGGAGGTGATACGTTGGAGCTTATCCATAGCGCCACGCGCGAAACCTTACTCGAAGAACAACGCCGGCCGCCCCATCAGGCCCGGCGCTGGCGCGGACTGCAAGACGATGGCGTCCGCCTGACACTCTGGCTGCTGGCCACTATGGTTGCGATGACGGTTCCCATTGTCGCGGGCGCGCTGCTGCAGCGCACATGGCCGCTGCTGGCTGAATACGGCCCCCTTGCGCTGCTGCGTGGCCAGACCTGGCAGCCGCAGAGTGGCCATTTTGGCATGTTGACCTTTATCGCCGGCAGCGGCGCCGTGACATTAGTAGCCATGGTGCTCGCGGTGGGACCCGCGGTGCTGTGTGGTATCTATCTGGCAGAATATACGTCAAGCCGCACCCGCGGCGCCCTGCGACCACTGCTTGACGTGCTCGTGGGTATCCCGTCCGTCGTGTACGGCCTATGGGGTATCCTGGTGGTAGTTCCTTTTATCCGCGAGCTGGCCGGCCCCTGGAGCCA
>JACFMY010000347.1 GCA_019455155.1 Caldilineaceae bacterium | reverse complement strand
GACAGCCGGTGTAGCAGCCGAACAGAGTGCAAGAAAGTGATTATGGGCAATACCTCGCGAGTGGGAAGCGAACGGCTCCGCCAGGGAGCCGCGAAACGTGCCCGGCGGGGGGATACCGCTGTCAGGGCTGTTCGAGCGGCGTCGGAACGGTCGCCTGCTGTGCCTGCTGTCGGGCCCGTCCACTGCGCAGCCAGAGCCCGCCACCCGGCAGGCTTACGAGATAGCCGATGAACTGCTGCAACAGACCCACTGCTGTCCCCACCTCGTAACCTGCGCCAATGATAAGGAAGAGTCCAGCAAAAGAGACCTGCCGTACGCCCAGGCCACCGGGGGACAGGGGCACAATCAACATGGCAAAGACAATGATGGGATTGATGGCCAATACTTCCAGCAGCGTAATGCTGCCCGGCTGTACGGCCCATGAGATCAGCCAGATGTTGATACTGGTCAACACCACAATGGTAATGCTGCCTAAAGAGGTGACCAGCAACGCTGTGGGCCGGTCACGATAGGCATGAAACGCGGTGGCCAACTTGTGCCAGATCGAGAGTGTGCGATCTGCCATGGGCATGGCGGCTAGGATCCGTTCCACGACGTGTCCCAAGCGGCGGCTGAGCAGCCCGGCCACAACCCCGGACAGCGCCAGGGTGAAGGCCACACTCCCCACGGCGGCAAAGCGCATGAAAAGCAGCCCTTCGGTCGTAAAGGCCTGACCGTCGGGCTGGCCCCAGACGAGCATCGCGCTGGAAGCCACGGCAGCAAAGGCCATGAAGACGATTAAGCCAATAAAACGATCAATGAGCACACTGGCGGCCGCATCAGCCTTACGCCGGGTGTCGGTGGCCACCGCGTAGCCGCGCATTACGTCTCCCCCCACCTGGGCCGGCAGGAAGTTGTTAAAAAACTCTGCTACCCACTGGTACGAAAGCAGGCGCGCGACGGGCACTTTGACCCCGGCCGCGCGCAAGAGCACACCCCACTTAAGCCCGCTGATGGCGACTGCTGCTGCATAACAGACCGCGCCAGCCAACAAAAGCCACTTGTTGGCATGGATAATCTGCCACCAGAGCGCTCCTGGGTCGGGCAACTTCATAAAAAGCCAACCCAGCAACGCAATGGCCACTGCGAATTTGAGAAGATCGAGGAGACGGGATTTAGTCATCAAGGTTTAGGAAGGAATCACGAGGGCGCTTGTCATACCTCACGGAGCATCTGACTGCTGTCCGAATCGTGTGTGGGTCTGGATTGTAAAGGACTCGGTGCCGTTCCCGTTTGCCCGGTTGCGCCGTCCATCTTGCACATCTTGCTTTTGGGTCCACGCCATGTTCCAGACAACGTGGCGATCGTGCTTGATCGCATAATCATACCAGCCCAAGATTCGGCTCCATCCCTCCAGCACCGCCAGCAAGAAGAGCACCCAGACCAGCTGAACAATGCCCCAGAACTCCTTGAACGCGATGCGAGCGACACGGCGGTTTTCCATGCTGCTCACTTTGTAGCCGTATTTGTGCTTGAGATAGAGATGGCCGGCATGGTTCCGGCGTCGCTGGCGCACGAAATCACTGATGGTGGTGGGACCCGTGTTGTAGACGATGGCATCGGGCGCATACTTGACCAGCATGCCTTTTTTGACGACCAGCGCCTCGACAAACGCCTCGTCCATGGCGACATCGGGCGGGATGTGGTCGAAGACTTTGCGGAAGGCAACCATTTCGCCCAACCGCGGGATCTCCAGGCAAAGCTCGTGTTCCATGCGCAGGCGTAGGTGGCTAAGCAGGCCTGTAATGTGGTCCGGCGTGTTCACAGCCACTTTCTGCGCACCCACCATCCCCACCTGGGGATCGTGGAACATGCGCACCAGGTGCTCAACCGCATATTCGTGGGGAATGGTGTCGCCGCTCTCCAGGACGCAGATGTCACAGGCCGCGCTCTTTAGAAAGAGATTGATGGCGCTGGTCTTTCCTTCCCGGTACTCCTGCTCGATGAGCTTCACGCGCGGGTCAGTGGCCATATATTCTTTGACAATGGAGACGGTGCGGTCGGTGCACGCGCTGGCCACGACAATGATTTCGGTGATCTCCACCTCGTGGAGATGCTGGTCAATCAGAGCAGCCAGCAACTGGCCAATATTTGCCTCTTCGTTGTAGGCCGTGACACCAACACTGCAACGGATGAGTTCTCCCTGAGTCCAAGACATGACTTAGTATCCTATCCCCAAAAGTGCTCTCGTAGTAAGGATCAACGGAATCCGAATCGCTTCACGCTCCCACCAGCTTCACCACGGTTACGCCGTCGCCGCCTTCATTGGCTTCTCCGGACCGCATGCTTCCTACCAGTGGATGGCGCTTAAGTACCTCGCGAATGGCCGAGCGCATGGCGCCAGTACCGTGACCGTGAATGATGCGTACCCACGGTAGCCGCGCCATATAGGCATCATTCAAATAGCGTTCCAGGCGATCCAGCCCCTCCTCCACACGTTCACCGCGCAGGTCGAGCTCCATACCAGGGCTGGCATGAGTGGCGCTGCTCTGTATTCTAACCCTAGGCGCGGGTTCCTCCTTGACGGCTTTCTGGCGAAGCTCCAACCGTTTCAAGGGGAGTTTCAGACGGAAGTTGCCAAGCTGCACGTCCGCCTCGCCTGTCGCGTCGTAAACGGCCAATACCTCACCGCTCGTCTGCAGACTGGATACCCATACGCGGTCGCCGACTTCTACCGGACCGCTCAGCCGCTCGCCGTTGGTGCCCGGTATCTCCACCTCAGAGTTCACCGCTTCTGTCGCGTCTTTGCGCCGGGAAAGCTCCTTTTCGGCGCGGACCAGGAACTCTTCGTGCGCGCTCTGGCTGGTTGTAAAGCTGCTGCGTGCCTGGCGCCGCAGCTGTTCGATCTCCTTGCGCGCTTCCTCCAGCTCGCGTTCCATGAGACCGCGTATCTCGGCTACCACGGCGCGCCGCGCCTGTTCGATCCCGGCGAGCTGGTAGCGTAGGTCGTTCTCGAGCAGCTGGGCCTGGCGTTCGCGCGCCTTGGACCGTTCAGTGGCTTCCAGCGCCTCCTGCTTGGCGCGCTTGATATCGTCCAGGAGCTTGTCGGCCTGGAGCGTGTCCGGCCGGACAATGGATTCGGCTTGATCCACGATAACAGGATTCAAGCCCAGCCGCCGGGCAATGGTCAGGGCTTGGGAGCGGCCGGGCAGGCCGATGCTGAGCTCATAGGTCGGGCTCAGCGTTTCCACATTGAACTCCACCGATGCGTTCCGTACACCAGGCGTGTTGTGCGCGTACAGCTTCAGATCGCTGTAGTGGGTCGTAGCAAAGGCCGTGATGCCCCGGTCGCGCAGATTCTCGAGCAGGGCCATAGCCAGCGCCGACCCTTCTTCAGGATCGGTGCCCGCCCCCAGCTCATCCAACAGAACCAGACATTGCGGGTCAGCTTCCTCCAAAATTCTGATGATGTTGGTCATGTGACTGGAGAAGGTGCTGAGGCTCTGTTCAATGCTTTGTTCGTCACCAATGTCTGCGTAGACGCCTTCAAATATGCTCAGCCTGCTGCCCTGATCCACCGGCAACATCAGACCTGACTGGGCCATGAGCGTCAGCAGGCCCACGGTCTTTAGAGTGACTGTCTTGCCGCCCGTGTTGGGGCCCGTAATGACGATGATATAGGTGTCTTCATCCAGGTATATGTCGATGGGCACCACACTCTTCGGATCGAGCAGGGGGTGCCGCGCCCGGCGCAGATCGATGACGGAGCCCGGATGGGGCAATGCATCGGTGTGTTGGTTGCCGGTTTTGGGCGATTTGAAGCGCAAGACTTCCGGTACCGTGGCGTCCAACGTATAGGCGTACTTGGCCTTGGCAAAGGTGAAGTCCAGCTCAGCCAGGATCTGCGTGTTGCGGCGCAGGTAGACGGCCTCGTCAGCTACCAGCTCGCTCAGCTCGAGCAATATACGACGGATTTCTTTCTCTTCCTGTAGCTCCAGCTCGCGCACAGCGTTGTTTTGCTGCACCACCTTGAGCGGTTCGATAAATAGGGTGGCGCCACTGGCTGACTGGTCGTGGACAATGCCGTCCACGCTGCCCTTGTACTCGGCGCGCACAGGGATGACGTAACGTCCCTGTCGCTGCGTTACCAGCGCGTCCTGCAAATAGGGCTTGATGTCGCTGCTGTGGACGATGCGGTCAAGCGTGCTCAAGAGACGCTCCTGAGCCACGCGCAGCTCGCTGCGAATCCGTGCCAGCTCGGGGCTGGCGCCGTCGACCACGTCTCCACGGTCGTTGATACAGCGGCCGATCTCCGTCACAATGTGATCGCAGCTTTCGATGTTATAGGCGATGGCAGCCAGGTGGGGAAAGCTGTGTTCCAGGCGTGTTAAGAGGTTGCGTAGCTGGCGGGCGCGCACCAGGGTATGTTTGACCTCCAGCAAGTCCTGCGGCAGGAGCACGGAGCGCCGCTCGGCCCGATCCAACAACGGGCGCAGGTCGTGCACGCCGCCAAAACTTATGTCGGCTTTCTGGCCCAGGAGCTGGTGCGCCTCGTGTGTTTGGGCCAGCAACTCCTGTACCGTGGTGAGATCGTCGCTGGGCAAAAGCGATTCGGCCAGCTCTACACCGCCGCTAAAGGCGCAGTGCTGAGCCAGCCGGTCAAGGATCTTTGGATATTCCAGAACACGCAGTGTGCGTGGGTTCATAACTGTCCCCGGCTATGGTTGAGCAGCCGTTCCAGCCCATTCATGCGCAACAATCTCCGTACCCCGATGCTAGGTTGCGCTGGCAAGCTCTGTTCCCGCGCCACTTTTCCCGCACAGGTACGAAGCGTAAGGTGCATCATAACATAGCGCATAATCTACCACCAAAGTATTGGAGAGATCGGTCGAGTGACTCAGTCGATCATCGCCTGCGCTCTGTGGCATACCCCAGCTGCTTGAGCAGATTCTGGCGCTTGCGCCACCGCTCCCACACTTTGACCCACAGCTCAAGGTAGACCCTGGTGCCGATAAGCTCCTCGATATCGGGCCGGGCCGCCTGGCCAATCCGTTTGATCATCGTGCCGCCTTTGCCCAGGACGATGGCCTTTTGCGTTTCTCTTTCTACATAGAGCACAGCCGAGATATAGGTCATGGCGGCACTGCGTTCGACAAACTCGTCGATCTCCACGGCCAGGCTGTGGGGGACTTCATCCTGCAGCAGGAGCAGCGCCTTTTCGCGAATAATCTCGCCGGCCAGATAGCGTACCTGGGCGTCAGTGACCTGGTCCTCCGGATAATAGGGCGGCCCCTGCGGCAGGAGGCTGCGGACGAGCGAAAGCAGCGCCTGTTCACCTTCACCATCCAAGGCGCTGAAGATGGCGCTGCTCACGGCGGGCGGGCGCTGCTCGTCTGGCGCGTCTCTTGAGCCGGCCAGCCAAGCTAGCAAGTCCAGGTATTCTGCCATCCGGGCCCTGGTCGCGGCCTCGTCCCCGCGCCAACGATCGCTTTGATTGAAGCCCAGCACCAGCGGTGGCAGCTGAACCGGACGGCGTTTGCGTGTCGTGAGCCGGTACAGCAGCTCGGCAATGGCTTGGTCTTCCTCGGTAGGTGACGTATTGATATCCACCAACCACAGCACGACGTCAGCATCGTCGATGGTGTCGGCCGCCACCTGTACCATGTATTCGCCCAGCGCGTGCAGCGGGCGATGGATCCCCGGCGTGTCTAGAAAGAGATACTGGGCGTCCGACGTGGTCAGGATACCCAGAAGCTGGTCGCGAGTTGTCTGTGGCTTGGGGCTGGTGATGGCGATCTTCTGGCCCAACAGGCGGTTCAATAGGGTCGATTTACCTACGTTGGGCCGGCCAATCACAGCGACAAAGCCGCTGCGATGGGTACCGGGAAGCGGTTGAGGGTCAGGCTCGTGCATCATTTCATCTGACTTGTTATGCTATGTATGCTATGACCTGCTATTCGCACGCGGCAAAGCCAAGGTCACGACGGTAGATCATTTCAAAGAGTCGCCGCGGCTGATCGTTGGCCGGGCGCACATACAGGAGCAGGTTGGGACCGTTAGCAAGCGCATCTTCGACGGTAAAGAGGACCTCGGCATAAGGTTTGTTTGCGCCAAGGCTCAGCCCTTCCTCAGCCAAACGCCGGCGCGGCGCCAGATCGGCCGCGGCTCTGGCCGCGTCAAGATAACGCATGGCAATCACACCCAGGGGCCGGCCCGCTTCACTACGATATCCTACCCCAAAGACAAGAAATGGCTGCAATGAACCATCGCCGAATCGCTCCGCCTTCAACGCTTCCAGCTCCGTAGCGGTGAGCGGCGCCCCATCGCCAGCCCCCACTATCATCGCCGGGTCGAACACGGCACAGATGGATGGACCCGGAGCAAGGACCGCGGCGGCTGTCTCTCCTAGGGCGCTGGCGGTCCCCGTAAAAGCGGGCAATCCCGCCCAGGTCGGGATTGCGCCCTGGCTGGCGCGTACTGCGGCCAGCACTGCTTCGGGCGAGGAGGCATGGATGAGGATGTGCTGTGCGGGCAGGACTGCAGCATTGAAGACCGCCAGGTCGGTGCGCCAGTCGACTCGCAGGTCGAGCGGATGGCTGTAGAGCACGGCATCACCTTCTTCGCTGCGAGAGAAGTCGCGCTCCTCAAAACGCCGCATCAGCGCGGCCATGTTGAAGTCGGCGCGTAGCCGCAGGACATGGATGGGCGGGCCGATCCCGTCAATTGTTGCCTCCCACAGCAGATCGGTTGTATCCCAACCCCACAGTTCCGCCTGGTTACGCAGATAGTTGCCGGTGAACATAGAGGCGGCAGCCTGTTGCCTCGTGGTGCTGAGCAGGAAATCCATGCGCGCGTCCATGGAGCTCTTGCTGGTCACCTGCCCGGCGCTTTCGTACTGCTTGATGAGCGACCAATTGGTGAATTGCAGGAGGGTAGCGCCGGCCGGCGTAAAGCCTAAGGCCGTGGTCAAGGCGGAAGGGGCAGAGGGCGTTGTCGCTCCCCCCGCCCGCTCAGCCACCGGTATGGCAGGGGCGCGCGTGGAAACCTGATCGCCAGCGAAAACAGTCGCCAACATTGCCAAAATATAAAACA
>JACFMY010000346.1:1765-7076 GCA_019455155.1 Caldilineaceae bacterium | reverse complement strand
AGCGCCGGCTGCGACGCCGGGACTAGCCCACCACAGAGCAGCGCCAATGCGATCAATAGTCGAAGTGCATGACGCATGAGATTTCTCCTTTGTGTAGGAACAAACAACAACGAGATGCGAAGGCACTGCAGAGTATGAGGGAGCCTGGCGCCGTTATGCTGCTCTGCTCTGCACACCGTAGGTGTGTAGTTAGGCACAGAGGCGTGTGGTCGCCTTTACGGACGCCGCAGTACAACTATAGATGGGGGCATAAACTGAGGAAATAGCGGGCGCGGTACAGCCATAGAAGGGCGCGTGAACTGGGGAGGTGGCCGGCGCGGTTATAGTCAATAGGACGTATGAGGATGCCGTTCAGTTACGCTGCATCGCGTATGCGAGCGGAGCGCTAGTCTTCCAGGTATCGGTCAGGCGTGGTGTGGCCAAGTACATGGCTCCCGACTGCTTCCTGGAAGCTGTCCGGCGCCGCCACCGGCTTGACTGCCATGCATCCCGCCAGTATCATGCGAGAGAGGCCGTCGAGCCGGGCCGCTGAACTTCCGTAGCGGACCACCTATCTGCACGCCCAAATACCGCCCTGGAGCTATGACCAATGACCGACGAACCGCTCACGTGGCTGCAGCTGCCGCCGGAATCAAGCTTAGGAGAAGAAGCGCGGGCCCTCTTCGACAAGGCGCGCGCCAACGTCGGCTTCCTCCCCAATGTCTTCGCGGTCTATACGCTGCGGCCAGACCATATGCTGCGCTGGATCAAGCTCTTCAACGCGATCATGCGCGGCGACTCTCCGCTTACGCCGGCCGAACGGGAGATGATTGGCGTTGCCGTCTCTGCCGAGAATCGCTGCCTCTACTGCCTGGTCAGTCACGGGGCCGAGCTGCGCCAACTGACGGGTGACCCGGTCCTGGCTGAGCAGATCGCGTTTGACTACCGCCGGGCGCCCTTGGACGAACGCACTCGCGCCATGCTCGATTACGCGGTCAAGCTCACGCGCACGCCGGTCGCGTGCAGCAAAGACGACATCGAGCGTCTGCGCAGCCTGGGCCTCACAGATGAGGCCATCTTCGACATCGCCGAAACCGCGGCCATGTTCAACTTCACGAACCGTCTGGCCTCCGCTACTGGGATGATGCCGAACCGGGAATACTATGGCCAGGCACAAGGATGACCGCATGACGGACATTGCGTCGTTTTTCGATCGCTACGGTTGGGTCTATGAAGAGCTGGAACCGGCGCTCTGGCGCAGCAGCTTCTTTACCGAGACCGAGGAAGAGTACGATCTCTACGTCATGCTTGTGGATGATTGGGTGCACTTTGCCGTCAGTCCAGTGCTGCCCCCGGTGGCGCCTGAGGCGGTGCCGCGACTGCACCGGACGCTGCTCACGCTCAACCAGCAGCTGCGTCTCGTCAGCTTTGCATTGGATGGCGACGGTGACGTCAACCTGGTGGCCTCCGCACCCGCACAGCAGATCTCATATCACTTCTTTGTCCAGATCGTGCAGGCTTTTGTCTTCTATACGGACCGGCTGGCCAGCGAGCTGCGCCGCATGGCCACCGACCCCGCCTACTATTCGCCACTGGTCGGTTGAGGAGTCTCCCTATGCCACTTCATCAGGAAGAGTCACAATTGGTGGGCGCCGGTGGTCTGGCGCTCTTCGGCAAGCAATGGTGGAAGGATGCCCACCCGCGCCGGGGCGCGATCGCATTGGTACACGGCTTTGGCGAGCATTGCGACCGCTACGGCTATCTCGTTGACGCCGTTACGGACCGAGGCTATGCCGTCTTCTCCATGGATCTACGTGGCCACGGCCGATCACCGGGCAAACGGGGCCACGTAGATCGCTTCGACGACTTCCTAGTGGACGTCAAGGCCCTGGTCACCCACGCCCGCCAGGTGGCAGGCAACGTACCCCTCTTTCTCTTTGGCCACAGCATGGGCGGGCTCATTGTCCTGAGCTATGCAATTCGTTACCCGGAAGGAATCAAAGGCGTCATCGCGTCGTCGCCATATCTGAAACAGGCGAACGTCTCTCCCCTACTGCTGGCGGTGGCCCGCCTGATGGCGCGCGTCAAGCCGGACTTCATAACTGACTCGCGGCTTGACGTGGAGAGCATTTCCCGAGATCCCAATGAAGTGAAGCGCTATGCCGATGATCCGCTCGTCCACAGCCTGGCGTCGGCAAAGCTGGCCATGGAAATGGAGCGTGCCATCCGGTGGACACATGAGCATGCTGCAGCGCTGCGCGTGCCGGTCTTGGTCTATCACGGCGCCGGGGACCGCCTGGTGCCGATTGAGGGTAGCCGCGCATTCATCCAAAATGTGACGCTCACTGACAAGCAGTGGGTCGAGTTCCCCGCAGGTTACCATGAGCTGCACAACGACCTGGACCGGTCAGCTGTGTTCAGCACGTTGCTCGCCTGGCTGGACAGTCACAGCGATAAGCCATAGCGCGCCTTCCTTGGCGGCGCGGCAATGAGCACTGCCAATAGCAAGGGGGAATGGCACAGACCATTCCCCCTGAAATTCGTTCCTTATCTTGCTTCGATCTTACCTGGTGCTGGCGCCTGTCAGCTTTCCGGTTCTTCTTTCCCGGCCTTCTGCCGCCGGCCCAACTCCTTGTCAATCTTGGCATTGAGGCGGTCGATCTCCTGGTTCAGGCGCTCCAGCCGTTCGCGGGTCGGGATGCCAAGATTGATCAGCGCCTGTTCCACTCGCTTCTCCAGCTCTTCCTCCAGCTCTTCGCGGGCACCCGTCACACCTTTGCCTACTTGCTGCACATTCTCGTCCAGCCGGTGCTGGAGCGTCTCAATACCCTGTGTCGCGCTCTTTTCCAAATGGCCCAGTCGTTGATTGAGCGCTTCTTCCATGGATACGCCGCGCTGTTCCGCGTCGTTCAGCAGCTTGATGCTGCGCTGAAACAGGCTCTGTACGCCATCGAGCACCATGGCCCACATGCCAACATACGCCAGCGCCACCTTGCGGCCGCTATCGGAGAGCGTGTGCCAGTTCTTGTCTATTTGCGCCTGCAGCGCCGGCCCACCGGCGCGGGAGGTTGGATTTGCTTCCATTGTTTGCGCTTTCATGGCTCATTCCTCCTTGACTGCCACTTTCGCATGGGACCAGCAACCAGACCCTAATGGCCAGACTGCCATGCCCGTTTATGACGCATTGCGTTATGATGGATTATAACACGCTGCGTCATGCAAGTCAATCATTGGCACGCCCAGCCAGTTCTGCAGATTTTGGGGCCATCGTATCCAGGAATTCCTACACTGGGGCGTCGCGCACAAGCGCTACTCCGGTCCGCCAGCCGTAATGGCCGGGAACAGGATCGGCAGCAACGCCGGCGCGTACTGGCCCACTAAGTCACTTGAGATCCCATTGCAGCGAGCGATCTCGCTAAACATGTGTGCGCTGGGCCGGAGCTGTCGCTCCTGGGTCTCCGAATTTAGCTCTACCAGGCCGAAGCGCAATCCCCACCCTTCAGACCACTCGAAGTTATCGGTAAAGGTCCAGTGATAGTAGCCGCGCACGTCACTGCCTTCCGCTATGGCGCGGTGCATCTGGTGGATGTGAGCCAGCAGCCAGCGGGGTCGTTGGTCGTCGTCGCGGTCCGGGAGCCCATTTTCAGTGATGTAGATGGGCTTGCCCAGGGCGCTCACCTCACGGATGATCTGGTAGAAGCCCTGAGGAGCATATTCGCTGTAGACGCCGCGCCAGCCCGAATCGGAGTACTCACCGTCGGGCAGATAGTGCTCCTCTCCAAAGAGCTGCGCGGGGTTGGCGCGGAAACGCACCAGATCGCGGGTGTAATAGTTGATGCCGATGAACTCAGCGCTGTCGCGCAGCGTGTGGTTGTACTCATTCAACCCCAATGGCGGCCGCACGCGGCCGTCGATGGTGCTGGTTAACCAGACATGTTCCCCCAGATACCGCTTGAGCCCGGCCGCATACCGATCGAGCAGGCTGTCGGGATTGGAGGGCGTGAAGACACGCACGGCCATGGCATAGCCCACCTGGGCATCGGGCTGGCAGGCGTGAATGGTCTGGTAGGCGGCGCCGTGGGCCAGGAGCATGTGCCGGAAGACACGCAGCGACGCCAGCAGGGAGTGCTTCTGGGGCGGCCAGATGCCACGCACCCAGCCCTGGGCAACGTAAACGAGCGGCTCATTGACGGTCAACCAGGTATTGCAGAGGTCGCTCAGGTTCTGTATCGCGTACCGTACGTAGTTCTGAAAGCGCGCCACAACCTCGGGACGTTCCCAACCGCCGGCTCGCTCGAGCCATAGCGGATTGGTGAAGTGGTGAAAGGTCACCATGGGACGGATGCCCCGGCGCAGCAGCCCGTCCAGCATCTCGCGATAGCGGTCCAGGGCCGCGTGGTCAAAGCGGCCTGGCTCCGGCTCGATCCGGCTCCACTCAAGGCTCATCCTGTGCGCGGCCAGCCCAAGCTGCTGCATCAGGTCGAAGTCGACCTCGGCATGCCGCCACCAATCGCACGCCAGCCCGCTCCGATCGCCGTGCCAGATGCTGTTGGCCTGCTGCTCGAACGCCCACCACTGGTTGTTGGTATTGTTGCCCTCTACTTGGTGCGACGATGACGCCGTACCCCACAAGAATCCATCTGGAAACCGCAATTCATCCATTTGCCAGCCTTTGACTCCCAATGCTCAAGCTTCACTTCTATCGACCGTCAGTGATTGACCGTCAGCCCCGGCTCTTCGCCTTCCCGGGGCTGGTATACCGTATCCCCTTCCCGTCGCCACTCCATGTGCACCAGCTCGACGCCTGCCTCGGCCAGAAAGCGGCGGCTGTGCTCGTCCGGGTAGTTGCCCGCATAGACGACGCGGCGAACGCCCGCATTGATGAGCATCTTGGCACAGGTAAGACAGGGCTGGTGGGTTACGTATGAAGAGGCGCGTTCGATGCTGATGCCGTGGAGGGCAGCCTGGATGATGGCATTCTGCTCGGCGTGGAGTGTCCGCACACAGTGGCCGTCCACCATCAGGTGGCCCACATCATCGCAGTGGGGAAGACCCGCCGGCGCGCCATTGTAGCCTGTGGTTAAGATCCGGCGGTCGCGTACGAGCACGCAGCCTACATGGGCGCGATCGCAGGTGCTGCGCTGGGCGACGGTAAAGGCTATCTGTATGAAGTACTCGTCCCAAGTGGGGCGGGGATGGGTGGTCAAGGTCGACTTCCTGGGGTGGTAACGGGTTGCTGGTCGGCGTAGAGGTCAGCCAGTACAGTGAGCTGGTCAGCCGCTTCTTGGAATCCCATGATGAGGGTCTCGCTGGTTGGCTCGCGGCGTCGCTT
>JACFMY010000346.1:0-1755 GCA_019455155.1 Caldilineaceae bacterium | reverse complement strand
CGGGCATCGAGCGGCGGCCAATCTGCACCGTGCCCGAGCGAATCACCTCTATCTGCTCCGGTCTGAAAAAGGCGTACCAAAGGCCAATTTCATCATCTGGCCAGTTGGCCACCCACCAGACGCGGCGGTCCCGGACCTGGCACAGCAGCGCATGCTCGCGCGTGGCAAAGGTGCGATAGAAACCAGGCAGCGCGGTAAAGGACGCCTGTTTGCTCTCTACGCCCAGGCGGCCGGTAACGTACACGGGAATCTTCTGGGCGGGGACCAGCGCGTGCCCGGCAGGAACAGCTGCCGGCGCGTCGAAGAAGCGTACGAAACGATGGCGCCGCCCCAGGCGGATTGCCACATGGGCTGTGATTGCCATGCCCAGCCAGAGCAGTGCCACGAGCCAACCACCCGGCATAAAGCCCGGCAGCCAGATCACGGCAAGCCCGACACACAAGGCGTAGCCCCACCGTAGGAGAGAGAACCCCATCAACTCAGCGTGGTCTAGCTGGTAGAGGAACATGGCCAGCGAATCGACAGCGAGGTCGGGCAAGAACTCGGTCGGCTGGTGCTGGGAAGCGAAAGCCCCGCCGGTAGGCTGCGGGGCTGGTGGTCTGCCATTGCGAGAAAAGTTGGACATGGGCGAACCGTTGGGGGCTGAGCCGGGCGCTACAAAAAGCCCTAACGGGAAGCGGTCTATGCTGGCTGAGGCACCCGGCCACCCAAGTCTAGACCGCTGTCCGTGCGCTTATCGTCGCCGCGAACGGATCCCTGGGTCTTGGGCCGGCTGAGGGCATTCTCGGCACTTGACTTGCTTTCTGCCGTCTCCACAGGTTCCTCACCGCGCATGAGCGCCTGGAAGTCGGCGGCATTGAGCGATTCGATTTCCAGCAGGCGGGTCGCCACGCGTTGCAACGCGTCCCAGTGCTCCTCCAGGAGTTGGTGGCAGCGTCCGTGGGCCTCATCCACCATCCGCTTCACCTCCTCATCGATTTCCTGGGCGACCTTATCGCTGTAATTGCGATGCTCGCTGAACGAGCGGTTGAGGAACATCATTTCCTCGCGTTCGCCATAGCGTATTGGGCCGAGCTTTGGACTCATACCCCACTGGGTGGCCATGGCCCGCGCCATTTGGGTCACGCGCTCAAGGTCGTTCGACGCACCGGTGGTAACATCACCAAAGCGAATCTCCTCGGCCACGCGACCGCCCAGCAGCGCAACCAATTCGTCCCGGAACTTTTCCTTCGTCCTGAGGTTGGTTTCCTCTTCCGGCATACTCATAGTATAGCCGCCGGCCATGCCGCGGGGCACGATGGTGACCTTGTGCACCGGATCGTGGTTGGGCAACACATGCATGGCCACAGCATGGCCCGCCTCGTGATAGGCCACGATCTCCTTTTCCTTGGGTGTGATCAGGCGACTCCGCCGTTCCGGGCCCGCGATGACGCGCTCGATCGCTTCCTGAAACTCGTCGTTGCCGATGGAGCGGCGATTGCGCCGGGCCGCCAGGATCGCGGCCTCGTTGACCAGATTCTCCAGATCCGCGCCGGCGAAACCAGGGGTCTGCTTGGCCATGGCATCCAGGTCCACATCCGCCGCCAGCGGTTTGCCGCGCACGTGTACATCCAGGATGGCGCGCCGGCCCTTCACGTCCGGGGTATCCATCGTGACACGGCGGTCAAAGCGGCCTGGCCGCAACAACGCCGGATCCAAAATGTCGGGCCGGTTGGTGGCGGCGACAATGATTACATTCGTATCGGTGTCAAAGCC
>JACFMY010000345.1 GCA_019455155.1 Caldilineaceae bacterium | reverse complement strand
ATAGGGACGGTGTTGGCGGCTGGGCACCCACTTCATGCCCATGGACTGCAGCTTCCAGCGGACCTGATCGTTAAACCGCAGCCATAGGTCCCGAAAACATGGCCGTACCGGGTAGCCCGTCGCTGCGTAAGGAATCTTGGCCAGATCAGGGAATGCCGTGCGAAATGCCAGCAGATAATAGTGCTTATTGGCCCGATAGCTGGGCGGCACACTGAAGGCGAAACTCAGCACCTCCTTGTCCATCAGGGGTGTGCGAATCACGGCCTGTGAGCGAGCGAGCTCAACCCCTAGATGGGTGAAACGCCTGTCTTCCTCGTAGATATCGACGTGACTGTCTTTGTCCACCAGCCATTTGGATCGCGACCGGTTTAGTGCCGCGCGCAGGGTCTCGGCTGGCACGCCCTTAACCTGGCGATAGGCCGGTTCAGTGAACAGCTGCTCATGTTGCGACACGGGAAAGATCTTGTTCCGATCGGTAAAGATGATCCTGAAACTCTCGTCTTCATCAAAAGGCGCAAGCCGGTCTTGATAGACAACATAGCCATGGATTGTGCCGCCCAAATACCCCTTGAAGAGCACGCGGGAGTAGTTGGTCATTTCGCGGATGGGGCCCAATACGTTCATATGCACACAGCTCTTCATGCCGTCACTTAATCTCGCGCCGAGCTCCCCCTCACGAATCAGGTAGTCGGGAGCTAGAGGAAAGAAGTGGTGCGGTACATGCAGCGTGTGTGCCACTTCCCGGGCAAGCTTTAGATCGTCGCAATTGGGAATGCCAAAAGTCATCGACAGCACAGGCACGTTGGTTCGATCCATCATGGCGATGAGGGTTCTCGAATCCATGCCGCCCGTCAACAACACCGCCAAAGGTCCAGGACCGCGGGACTGGCGTTTGATGGCTTTCCGCAAGCATTCAATCCATCGTTCAACGTAATACTCTTCCGGGTGATGTTCGTAGTACTCAGGGAACTGATACTCACAGTAGCGCTTGATCTCCATCACGCCGTTTTGGAACGTCAAGATGCTGCCAGGTGGCAACAGCCGTACGTGCTCAAACAGCGTCCGGTCAGCATACACATTCTCAAATGAGATCAAGTCCGCAAGCGTCGTCAGGTCGACCTTACGGGGTACCCATGGAGCCTGTACGACCGCACGCGCCCCCGAGGCAAAGGTCAAGATGGGCCCGCCTTGGTTATAGTAAAGGGGGTAGGAGCCGAGGTGATCGCTGACCAGCAACAAACGGCGCTCCCGCGGATGCCAGATAGCTGCGGCAAACGTGCCATTGATCTGGTGAACAAATTCCTCGCCGTAGGCGCAATAGAACTCGAGCAGAAGCTGGGCGTTTTCCGTCGGATCAGGGACGGAGACGTTGGCTCCAAGCAGATGTTTGGTGTCCTGCCAGTCATAGATCTCGCCCACCATCATTAGACAGATCGTCCGGTCGGCGTTCCAGATCGGCTGGGGGGTTCGGTTGATGACGCCCAGACTAACCCGGCCAAGTGCCATGTCACCGTCGACATGGCTATCGACGGTGAGCCAGCTCTCTTCCTTCAGAGCTGCTACCATGTCAGCCAGTAATTGTTCGGGCCGTCCATCTCCCTTGTGACCGACAAAACCGGCAAGATGCGTCATATTCGAACTTACTCCTGACTTAACTTAGGGGATTGGTATGTCCGCTCAAACAGAGACCAGCGCTCCAGGTTAGGTACGATTGCTGGGTATACTCGCTGTCACAGCGGTAATCTGCTCTCCATCTTTGACGTCGATCGAGCACAAACGGCCCATCCGCAACATGGAGCCCGGCTAAGTACACCTATTGGCGATGCTTGGATCTGGGCAACGTGTGTGCCAGGTATGGGACGATCTGCTACCCAGAGAGCTTGCGTCGGGGCAACAACCGTTGGCACTGTTGGACGAACTGTGGGTGGCTGGAGACACGGCAAGCGCGCCGGCTCCTAAGTCTGGTGGGCTGCGTCGCCAGGAGTGCCAACATGGCTATCGAACACGCAAGACTATACAACAGCTGTTCCATTGCCAACCTCAATTGCTTATGCGGCAAGCCCGGCGACTACCGCGGGATGAACTCCGTGATCGCCTCCACAACACTTGCCTGGTCTGATTCCGCTAGGTCATTGAAGAACGGCAACCTCACGAGCCGGTCGCTGACGTCCTCCACCACCGGGCAGTCACCCTCTTTGCCCCCGAAACGCCGGCCCATATCCGAAAGATGCAGCGGCAAATAGTGGAATACGCTCAGAATACCCCGCGCTTTGAGATGGTCGATGAAGGCCTCGCGGATGCTCAATGAGGGCATCAACAGGTAATACATGTGATATGCCTGGTCACAATGTGCCGGCACGACCGGCTGCCGGATTTCGAACTCCGTAGCCCAGTCTCTCAGTTGTTCATCGTAATATTCCCAAATCCGCCGCCGCGTCGCCTGGATCTCCTCGCGCTCCTCAAGTTGAGCATAGAGGAAGGCCGCCAGAATGTCCGACAACAAAAAGCTAGAACCGAGATCTACCCAGGTGTATTTGTCTACCTGGCCGCGGAAGAACCGGCTCCGGTTCGTGCCCTTTTCGCGCAGAATCTCCGCACGTTCAATCAGGCTCGTGTCGTTGATGATGAGCGCGCCGCCTTCTCCACAGATGAAATTCTTGGTCTCGTGGAAGCTTTGGGTCGCCAGGCAACCAAAGGTGCCCAGATTCTTGCCGCGATATTTGCCCAGTAGACCATGGGCGTTGTCCTCGACCACCCGAATCCCATGTTTCTGCGCTATGGCGTCGATCTCGTCCATCTCACAGCCAATCCCGGCATAGTGGACAGGAACGATCGCGCGCGTCCGCTCAGTAATGAGACCCTCGAGAACACGTTCATCCAGATTGAGCGTATCGGGCCGGACATCGGCAAAGACAGGTTTGGCGCCGCGCAGGACGAAAGCGTTGATGGTGGAAACAAAGGTGAAAGACGGCACGATCACTTCGTCGCCGGGCTGTATGTCGAGTAGCAACGCCGACAGCTCCAGTGCATCGGTGCAGGAAGTAGTCAGCAATACCTTGGGCGCACCGAGGATCTCCTCCAGCAGCGCATGGCAGCGCTTGCTAAACGCACCGTCGCCGGCGGAGTGGCCCAGGTGAATCACCTGCGAGATATAGTAGAGCTCTTTGCCAACCAGGGTGGGCCGGTTAAAGGGTATGCGATAAGACCGGTTGGTGTTCTGCCGTGGCTGGCCAGGCACCGATACGGTCTCAGGCAATACAAGCGAAGTCACCATAGGCTACCCTCCCTGTGATAAGAGCCGAAAGTAGTACGAGCGCAGCAAGATGGAAATCAGTCCCCGGTTGGCGATCAGCCGGGGCTCAGCGCCAAAGGCTCGCATAAGCTCACCAGGCACGCTGTCATAGTGACACTTATTGTACTGACGAAACGCCTGCTTGACAGCATAATTGGCTTTCATTTTGCTGACAGCTTGTCGCCCACCGATGGCACGAACATAGGGAATCAGCCGATCGACAACGGGCGCGGCCGCGGCCTCGCCGAATTCATTGGAATAGTTCATCAGCCAGTGGGTCAGATTCTCAACATAGGAATCGTCGAATTGCGCCCCCAAGGCCGCCGCGCGGTCAAAATGAAAGTGGCCATCCTCATGCCGGTCCCAGATAATCGCCCGCGTGCCGCGCAGCAGATGGCCTCGCGCCACAGCCCAGGGATACTCTTGCCGTAAGGAGGCAGCTTCCTCGGGGATGTGATGCAACATGCGCCGCAAGACCGCGCCGTGGTCCAAATTGTCGTCGCCCATCGCACTGTACAGGAGGAAGTTTATGTATTCGCTCGGCCGCCCCTCGAGGATCTCCGGGCGCAACGCGATGGCGGCCTGCATAAGCTCGTGCGCTACGCCGGTCTCCTCCTGTGCCAGCGCGTAGGCCGACCATACCATGTAGGAGCCACAAAAGGCCTCGTCGCGCAGCGCAATGACCTCTTTGGGACAACGTGCATCCCCAAAGATTGTCTCCTGAGCGGTCAGATAGCTCTGGCATTGATGGGTCAGATTACGTAGGACACGCCCGGAGTGGTAGCGATGATAGGTCAAGGCGCGGTCCACATGGCCGAATTGGCAGCCAGCCAGATAGAGCCGCCCATATGTGACTATCTCCCCACCGTGAAAGAGCTGGCGCTCATCCCACAGATCGCGGCGCATGGCCCATTCCCGGCGCAACACGAGATCGCTGGGCGCAACCGGAAAGCCTAAGACAAAATCGGCCAGGGTCAGCGGACGGTGCATGCGCCAGATGTCACCGATGGTGGTCGCCGAATGGTTCAGCTCGAAGCGGTTGTTATAGGTCGCCCCAACGTTCGGAAAGGCCTGCAGGTACGCCACATGACGCTGCAATTTCTCCGGGTGGAAGTAGTCATCCTGGTCCAGATAGGCGATCAGATCGCCGCGCGCCGCCTCGACACCCGTATTCCGAGCGGCCACAGCGCCCCGGTTTTGCTCGTGACACAGGTAGACGATCCGGGGATCGGCGTAGCTGCGCACAACCTCTTCGGTGTGGTCGGGTGAACAGTCATTCACAACAATTAGCTCGAAATGGGGATAGGTCTGGCCTAACACGGAATCGATGGCCTGGCCCAAATAGTCTGCCCCGCCATAGGCTGGAACAACGATGGACACGAGCGGTGTATTCATCTCAACTCTTCTATTACATTCTGTCTTGCGTAAGGTCAGCACGCTGCAGCCGCACATGTTGTTGGGCTATGTCGCCCCATATGTACCGGCCCGCGTCGGGGCCCTTCATAAACAACAGATCCAACACGGAAACTGACCATTCGTAGGGCGGATAGAGCTGCTCATACTCGGGGTATTCGTAGACCATATACTCTAACGTCAGATTCGCCGCAGCCAGCAGATCTTCTTCCATGTAAGATCTGGCTGATGGGCCCGAGATATAATGACTTGCCCCGACATGCGTAAGGATCTCGACCAGCCGTGCGGTACGCGAACCTGGAATCGCCAGCTCAGAAGAGCGCAGAAAGCGGGTGTGCTGAATGCCCAGCTCTCTGGCCAACGCAAGCGTTAAGTCGATCACATAATCAGACAACATTTCAGGACGCGCGCTGTAGAACTCCTCCAATATAGGCGCATATCGCTCGAAATATGGCGACTTGCTGTAACTCTGTTGCAGCGTCTTCCAATGTGCCTGGGCCCAACTGCTCGTAGGATCAATCTGAATCTCGTTAATGGGAATACCCTGGGTCACGTTACCTTTCTTGCGTACAGGGATCGTGAGCCAGCGCACGCCCTGGGCAGTCTTGATGCGATTGCGGTTGCGCCAGCCGTGCTTATCATATTGGACGTCATCGTAGAAGATAAAGATGTCCGACTTCCATATCTGGTGAAAATATCCTCGCCATGGAATATAAGAAGGCTGGATGATGGCACAGTTCATGACCACACTCCATTATTCATTGTAGGATGCTCGTGGGTGTATCCCTCCCATAGACCGGGTTAGCCTAAACCAGGTCAGCGAATAAAAATTCGACTCGCTTGAATAACCAGTAGCCGATGACAAGGATCAATACAGAACCGAAGGCAGAGGTAGCGAGGTAGCTGCCAGGCATTGAACCGTGAATCAGCACGGCGCGGTACGATTCGAGAATGCCGGCCATGGGATTGAGATAATAGAAGGTGCGCATGGATTCTGGCACCAGATCAACCGGATAGATGATGGGAGAGGCGTAAAACCAGAGTTGGATCCCCAATGTCAGCATCGGCTGTACGTCCCGGTAAAACACGTTCATCGAGGCAAGTGCGATGCCCAGACCCAGAATCAGCGCGATCTGCACCGCCAAGATCACAGGCAGCCAGATCAACGCTTCCCAAACCAGGGGCACACGATAGATCACCATCAGTACGATCAGGACCAATGAAGCAACGAAGAAATCCAGCAGGCGGGCCAACATGGCAGCAATGGGCAATATCTCGCGCGGGAAGTAGATTTTGGCCACCAGACCCATGTTGTAGACCAAGGAATTCGACATATCCGACAGGGACGCGGCCAGAAACGTCCAGGGCACCATGGCCACGTAGGAGAAGACGATGTAGGGGATCCCACCCGTGTCTACCGGGACAAAGCGGGTGAAGATCAGGGTGAACATAAGCACCGATGCGACTGGCTGGATCAGCGCCCACAGCCAGCCCAGCGCCGATTGTTGGTAGCGGGCCCGCACATTGCGGCCAGTCCAGGCCAGCAGTAGATCACGGGCCGATACAACACTCTTCATTTCAAGTAACATGCAAGCGGTTCCTTTCGTCTGCCCGCAATATGCACAGGAAGCGCGGGAATGGGTCAGGCGTTGGACCTGCCATCCCGGCGAGAAATCGTCGAGGGCTCCATCTCTCCGGCAGGGACCGTCTGCGTCCCCAGCTCGTGATGCTCCCAACGCGCGCGTGGCTCAAAGACACCGCTGCGCTCTTCGTAGCTCAGTCCAGTTCCCTTGACCTGGAACCAGTCCG
Source organism: Caldilineaceae bacterium (assembly GCA_019455155.1). GTDB lineage: Bacteria > Chloroflexota > Anaerolineae > Caldilineales > Caldilineaceae > JACFMY01. The sequence goes on along the minus strand of JACFMY010000345.1, from coordinate 565 downwards.
ATCGTCCGGTGGCTATCCCCATGTAATCGTCCGCATTCAAGAAATGGCCCTCGGCATAATAGGCGCCGCCGACCAGTTGCAACGGATCCAGCTTGATCGTCACAACGCCTGTCCCCCGCCCAATATCCATCGTGACGCCATCGAGCTTCGTGCGCATCTGGCAACAGGTCAGGCCGTCGGACCGGACAATGTGGGCAGCCACACTGACGGGTCCCACGTCATCGTACGCCTGGTAATGGATTTGCAGCTGGGCCGGTGCACTGCTGAGTAATTCACCCTCGTTGTGGTAATGATCATCAGCGCCCACCATTTCGACCTTCACAATCTCAATGGCTGACAGGCCGCGCGGACCTGTCAGATTATCGTTTTGAGCAAGTTTGGCCGCCCGCTGCTTGTGTAACGTCCGCTCATATTGATTGATGATCTCTGGAGTGGGGCCAAAAGCCACGGCCTGCCCCCGATCCAGGTATATGGCGTTCTTGCACACTGCCTGTACAAGGTAAAGATTGTGGGAGACAAAAATGACGCTTGTACCCTGGCGCAACAGCTCGTGGCAGCCGCGCGC
>JACFMY010000344.1 GCA_019455155.1 Caldilineaceae bacterium | reverse complement strand
TCCACGCGAGAGTAGGCCATTGCCAACAAGCTCTGTTTTCTTTTTTGCACAATGCTCGAGTTCGGCCCGGTTGATGGCCAATTGTACGGTAAACTTCTTTCCTCACCATGATTGCAGTGTATCCTGACAGCGTGGTAGAATCAATACGACACGTAGTTGAGACATACCCTGTCAGATCGACCAATGGCCGACGAACCTCCACGTACCTCTCCTGATCCTGGTTTTGTTTCCAGTGCCGCTTACAGGAGTCTATCTGGCATCACAGCTATCCGTGCTTATGGAGACGGGTTCTGTGGTGTGCATTTTCCCTGTACGGCAATGACCGCGCAGCCCGAGATCGGGCCGCGCCATCATTCACCTATCTGTTCCCCTTCTCGCAAGGTGAAATGACCCTATGAAAATTGCTGCTGTGATATTGGCGGCCGGCTACGGCACCCGCATGCAATCAGAGTTGCCGAAGGTCATGCATCCCCTGGTTGGGCGTCCTATGATCGAGTGGGCAGTGCGCGCTGCCGAGACCGTCAGCAACCAACCGCCGGTGGTCGTCGTTGGCCACGGCAAAGAACTTGTACAGCAACATCTGGGCGCGCGTGCGTCTTATGCTGAACAGCGAGAGCTATTGGGCACGGGACACGCAGTGCTCCAGGCGGCTTCCCTGTTACGCGACAACGCCGGCGCCGTACTGGTGACCTATGCAGACATGCCTCTGTTGACGGAGGCGACGTTGTCCCGCTTTGTCGAGCTTTATCGCCGCGAACAAGGTGACAATCTCGCGCTGGCCATGCTGACCGTTACCCGGACAGATCCACAGGGATTTGGTCGCATTGTGCGCGATGAGGATGGGAAGATAGTGGCCATCGTTGAAGAGGCTGACTGTACGCCTGAGCAGCGGAAGATACGCGAGCTGAATCCGGGCATCTATTGTTTCGACGCCACTTGGCTGTGGGAGAATCTGCCCAACGTGCCACTCAGCGCCAAAGGCGAATATTATCTCACTGACCTGGTGGCCATGGCCGCCGCGCAGGGGCGGCGTATTGTCGCCACAGAAGCGCCGTTCGAAGAGGTCTACGGCATCAACAACCGCATTCACCTGGCGGACGCGACAGCTGTGTTGCGCCGGCGTATCCTGGAACGGCATATGCTGGCTGGCGTCACCATCATCGATCCGGCCACGACCTACATTGAAGACACAGTCGTCGTGGGCCGCGATACTACCATCTGGCCTGGCACGATGCTCCACGGCGAGACAACCATTGGTCGCCACTGCCAGATTGGCCCCTATAGCCGGATCCATTCGTCGCACATCGGTGACGGATGCCGGGTGCTCTACTCGGTTCTCGAAGAGGCGCGCCTGGATCGGGCCGCCGAAATCGGACCGTTTGGTCGCCTGCGTAAGGGCGCACACCTGGGCGAGGGTGTGCATATGGGCAATTTTGGCGAGGTGAAGGACAGTTATCTGGGGCCTGGTACCAAGATGGGCCACTTCAGCTATATCGGCAATGCGTATGTCGAAGGCGGCGTCAACATTGGCGCCGGTACCGTCACCTGCAACTATGACGGCGTCAAGAAATCGAAGACAGTAATTGGCAAGAATGCTTTCATCGGCAGCGACACGATGTTGGTAGCGCCTGTCTCCATTGGAGAGGGCGCGACCACCGGCGCAGGCGCGGTTGTCACGCATGACGTGCCGCCGGGCGCAATGGTCTACGGCGTGCCCGCACGTCCTGTAACCCGTGCCGTGGCAGATGAAGAATAAGCTCTTGCAGGAGTGTTGAGTGGAATCTGAGCTATTTGCCTGGATAATGCTGGCGGCTGCGGCAGTGGTTGTTGCGCTGGCAGCCGCGGCCGAGATCGCGCTGGCGGCCGTTGATCGCAGCGAGATCCGTCGCATGATCGAGGCGGGACACAGCCGGGCTGTGTTGGTGAACAGCCTGCTGAGTGAAGCGTCCCAGTTCTGGCTGGCCGCGTCGCTGACCAGGGGCATTGGCAAACTGGTAATTGGCGTCGCTCTTGTGTTTGTGGCGGGTAGCAGCTGGCCGGTGTTGCTTGTGACCATTCTGGCGGCATGGTTGGTGCTGACAGCTGTCCAATTGGGCATTCGCGCCCTGGTGTTGCGGGGCCCGACGGCCATCGCTATGGCACTTGCACCGGTGATTAAAGGCATCATCATCGTCCTTGCGCCGCTGACCTTCATGCTGCATCGCGCCGGCCTCCGTATGAGCGGTGAGGATGTTGCAGACAGTGACGAGTCCATCTTCATGACAGAAGATGGGCTGCGTCTGCTCATGCAGGTGAGCGAAGAGGAATCCACCATGCAGGAGAGCGAGAAGCAGATGATCGCCAGTATCCTGGAGATGGATGAGACTGTCGCACGCGAGGTCATGGTACCGCGTATTGACATGGTGGCGCTTGAGGTCAATACAGACCTACAGGCCGCCCTCAATGTCATCATCGAAGCTGGCCATAGCCGTATCCCGATCTATGAAGGAAATGTGGATGTGATCCTTGGCCTGCTCTATGCCAAGGATCTGTTGAAGTGTTTCCGTGACAACCAGACAGACGTGCCGATCCGCGAGTTGCTGCGGCCTGCCTATTTTGTTCCGGCCAGCAAAAGGGTGGACCTGCTGCTCAAGGAGCTGCGACAGCAGCGTATCCATCTGGCTATGGTAGTGGACGAATATGGTGGCATTGCCGGACTGGTCACCGTCGAGGATATCATCGAGGAAATTGTAGGTGATATTCAGGATGAATACGATATCCACGAGGAAGCCTACTACCAGGCCATCGGTGAACAGACCTACCTGATCAATTCGCGCCTGGATATTGACTCGCTGGCTGATCTGCTGGATACGGAGCTGCCGGACGAAGATGCAGACACGGTGGGTGGTCTAATCTATAGTCGTCTTGGCCACGTGCCTGAACAGGGCGAGTCAGTTGACGTGGAAGGGTGGCGCTTTACTGTGCTGTCTGTCGAAGGACGGCGTATCAATCAGGTACGGGCGGAGCGCATCAATGAGCCAGCCAATGTGGAAGAGGCTTCACAGGCGAACGCATCCAGGACGCGCAAACAAAACTCGGTACTGAATCCATCTAGTATGGCCAACCAGTAGCTTTCAGATGACGCGGCCAACACCCAATCATCGCATCATCTCTGAGACCATACAATGAAACCGGAAGAGCTTGTCGCTGCAGCCCTGGATGCCCGTGCTCGCGCGTACGCGCCCTACAGCCATTATCTTGTCGGCGCCGCCGTATTGGCAGGCGATGGAACGATCATCCAGGGCTGCAATGTGGAGAATGCCGCCTATCCGGCCACCATATGTGCCGAACGAGTGGCGTTGAGCGCGGCGGTGGCCCAGGGCAGGCGTGAGTTCGTTGCGCTGGCTGTTGCGACACGCGATGGCGGCGCCCCCTGTGGTACTTGCCGTCAGGTAATGGCTGAACTGGGACCGGAAATGGCCGTCTACATTGCCGACGAGCATGGCGCCTACCGCACCACCTCCGTTCGTGAATTGCTGCCCGACTCGTTTGGCCCCGCCAGTCTCCACCGGTAGAATGGATCCAATCTCCCCCGCTCGGGCGTCACTCGCAGACGCTGGGGTCATTACCGGACAAGGAGATTGGCCGATGTCATCAAATGTCCCCTCCTTACTAGCCACCTACCAGCTGCGGCAACGTGAGTTTCTGCTGCGCATTACCCGCGCCATGACGTCGCGGCTGGATTTGCCCAGCCTCCTGGAGCTGATATTGCGCAGTGCGGCGGAGATGGTCGGCGCGCCTGCCGGCATGATTCTGCTGCAGCCCGAGACAGCCGCATTGGACCCGGCGGTGCGGATCGTTCCGCGCTTTCAGGTGCGCGCCCTCTACGCCATTCCAGCTGACGCGTTGCCGGCCTTCGAGCCTCTGCTCGACGCGGCGGCGATTCGCATTGTGCAGGAAGCCGCCGCGGAGGCGCAGAACTCGGAGGAGCCTCCCGATATCGATCTCTCGAGCCGGGTGCGTCAGGTCGAGGACGAATTGGGAATGACCCTGGGCCAGGTGGTTGCCCTCCCCTTGCTCTTTGAGGAAGAGCTGCTCGGTATCATCTACCTGTTTCGCGGCAACTACGCCTTTTCCCAACTTGATTGGCAGTTTGTGCAGGGCTTTGCCGACCAGGCGGCAGTGGCAGTCCGCAATGCACGGCTCTATACGTTGCTGGATGCCGAACGCAGCCGGCTGGCGACGATCCTGGAAAACAGCGCCGACGGTATCATGATTCTCAACGCCGACCGTCTGGTGGTGGCCGTCAATCAGGCCCTGGCGAAGATGGTGGGCATGGCGCCCGAAGACGCCGTGAGCCGGCCGTGTAGCGCAGTGCTGCCTTTGGAGCATGTTACCGGCACGGACTTCTGCCGTGATGATACCTACACAGGTCGCTTTCCCGGCGAGAGCCTGCGCTGCGAAGGGGAACTCATCCGGCCCGGCGACAGGCGGCTCGTGCTTGCCGTAACGTTCACGCCGCTGCGCAACGCCAACGGCCGCCTGCTCAACATCATCGTCAACGTACACGACATCACGCGTTTTCGGGAGGAAGAGGAGATGAAATCTACCTTTACCTCCATCATTAGCCATGAGCTAAAAACCCCGGTGGCGCTGATCAAGGGATATGCCCAGACGTTGGCCCGGCCCGATGCTAGCTGGGACGCGGAGACAGCGCGCCAGAGTCTGCAAATCATCGAGGAAGAGGCGGACCGGCTAGAGGGGTTGATCAACAATCTGTTGGACGCGAGCCGGATCCAGGCACAGGGCCTCACGCTCGAATTCGGCGACGTGAATTTAAGAGCGTTGATTCAGAAAGTAGCCGACGCGTACCGCACACAGACCAGCCGTCACCGCATGGAACTGAATTTCGAAGCGCAGCTCCCCTCTGTTTGGGGCGACGAGGAACGGCTCCGCCAGGTCTTTACAAACCTGTTGAACAACGCGATCAAGTATTCACCCCAGGGCGGCGCCATACGGATCGGCGGTTGGTTTCGCTCGGGCGATATGGCGATTGCGGAGATCGATCACGAGGGCGGTGACAGCACGGCGCCCCTGGTAGGACCCAGAGATATGGTCATCATCTATATTTCCGACCAGGGTATCGGGATTCCCGCGTCGGACCTGCCGAATATCTTTGAACGATACTACCGGGCGGACAGCTCGCTGCGCCGCAACACGGCAGGGGCTGGCCTGGGGCTCTATCTGGCCAAGGCGATTGTTGAGGCCCATGGCGGCCGTATTTGGGCCACGAGCGAGGTGGGCAAGGGCACGACCTTCTTTGTCGCCTTGCCAACCGAGAAAGCGCCAGGCTGAGTCACAGTTTCGGCACGTCCCGAGCCAGTTCTCTATCCGGAGCGATCATTATGTTGGTCCAATACCCTATTCCTGACTCCTATTGGGTTGTGCCCGGCAAGCTGCTGGCCGGCGAATACCCGGGCGCCCCTACGGAAGCCGGCGCGCGCGATAAGCTGGCTGCCCTCTTCGATGCCGGTGTGACATGCTTTTTCGACCTCACCGAAGCTGGCGAATATAACCTGCGACCCTATTGGCCAACAGCCCAGGCACTGGCCCAGGCGCGGGGCCACAGCGTAGAGCATCACCGCCTGCCGATCCGCGATCTGTCGACACCTTCGGTCGAGAGTATGCGCTTTATCCTGGATCAAGTGGATTCCGCGCTCACCAATGGCGCCTGTGTATACCTCCACTGTTTCGGCGGGGTTGGACGGACCGGAACTGTGGTCGGCTGCTACCTGGTCCGTCATGGCATGACGCCCGAAGCGGCGCTGGCCGAAATCGCTACCCGGCGCCAGGGCACGCCAGATGGCAGCAAGCGCTCGCCCGAGACGGAGCCGCAGCGTGCGTTTGTGCGCCGCTGGCAATCCGGCCAGTAGCGGCCCGCCGGCACGTTACAGCGCGGGCACGTGGCCGGCGCAGCCACGGGTATGGCGTAGCAGCACAGAGAAGGGCACCGCCTCGGCACGCCAGACAGCAACCGCCGACCGAAAGATCTCCATTGCTGTGCGCCAGTCCTGCGGGTGATGGCAGGCGAGCCAATGGACATGGTCATAGAGAAGCACGTACCCTGGCGCTGGCACCCAGGCCAGATCGGTGATGCACTCATCCAGTGCATCCCAGTTATGGCCGAAGTAGGCAGGAAATCGGAGTGACGCAGCGACAGCGTCCAGGAAAGACTTCTTGTCCCGCGCCCTCCGCCCGTCCAGGTAAAAACAGCGCCATCCCAGGCGCTCAATGGTATCTGCGATCGACTGGGGCGTCGCACGTGAGAGTAGGCGGTAAACGTTTGCTGGAGTCGCACCATTGAGGAGCGTCTCAAGGTCGCTCATGGCCACACAATCCGTTTGAAGCTGGCGTAATGGTCGTCCGTATAATAGAGCTCACCGCCATCGCCGGCCACGATGCGTCTGGCGCCGCGATCGTTCTCCCCTGGTGTAATCACCGTATATTCGTGATAATAGCCTCGTTCGTGCGGTGGCAGTAGTCCCTCGCGATTCTGGAAGACGGTGCCATCTTTATTGAACGGGAAGGGGCCGCCCTGCTCAATCAGGGCCAGCGTATCCAGTGCCTCAGCTGGTAGCTCGCTGGTCGTGATCGTAGGCAACCCGTCGATTATCTGGGGTGGACCGCGGGTAGGTGTGGAGGTGGCGCGGCGCGTGGGCGTTGCCTGGGGCGCTTCCGCGACGGGCTGTCCAGTCGGGGCAGAGGCCACTGTCGCATTGGAGACCGCGGCGGCCGCTGCCGGGGGCTCCGGCTGCGGTGTGGACTGTGAGGCCGGCAATTCTGTGGCCGCGGGGCCCAGGGCCGTGGCGCTCGTTTCACTCGCTGGAGCGACCGCAGTAGGGAGTACTCCTGTGCGCGCCAGATACCAAAGCACGGCCAGCGCGACGATAACGAACAGAAAATAGGCAATAGACGGTGAACTGCTTCGTCGTGGTGGCCTGCGTGACACGTAATTCCTCCCGCACCATAGGCAGTATGCTAGATTGAGGTGGTCGGGGCGCCGATCATAACATGGCGGTGGGAGATGGTCAACGACTGCCAGGTTGCCGGCACGCA
>JACFMY010000343.1:3567-7113 GCA_019455155.1 Caldilineaceae bacterium | reverse complement strand
TTGGTTGCAGCGAGACCGTTGCTGCAACGGCGCCAAACTGATCAGGTTCACTGCATGCACACCAGCGGCTGGTAACGGCCCATGAGCGGCGGTCAGTGGGCGGGCGACAGCCAATGAGTCTGGCACGGCTTAGCATAGGTTTTGGTATGAATCTAGTTACCCTTGAAACGATTTCGAAGCAATTTAGCGAACGCCTCCTGTTCGATCAAGCCAGCTTGCTCATCAATGTGGGCGACCGCATCGGGCTCATTGGTGTCAACGGAAGCGGCAAGAGCACGCTGCTGCGTATCGTCGCGGGGCTGGAAGCGCCTGATACGGGTACCGTCACCTACACGGGTGGCGTACGGATCGAATACCTGGCGCAGGAGCCGGCCCTCGATGATAACCTCACTGTGCTTGAGACCATCTTTCGCAGCGATGCGCCACAGATGCGCCTGCTGCGCGACTTCGAGCAGACCACGGACGCGTTGCAGCGCCGGCCCCACGATGCCCATCTGCAGGAACGGTTGATCCGCCTCAGCGCCGAGATGGACCGGACGGATGGGTGGGCTGCCGAGGCGAATGCCAAGGCCGTGCTCACGGAGCTGGGCATTACGGATTTCGACGCCGCGGTGGGCACGCTGAGTGGTGGCCAGCGGAAACGGGTGGCCCTGGCCCGCGCGCTCATCGATCGGGCCGACCTTCTGATTCTAGACGAGCCCACGAATCATATCGACGCCGATACCGTTGCCTGGCTCGAGGAGTATCTCGCTACGACGCCCGGCGCGCTGCTCATGGTAACGCACGACCGTTACTTTTTGGACCGGGTCGTGAACCGTATTGTCGAGCTGGACCGGCGGCAGTTGGTCTCCTACCCAGGAAACTACAGCCGTTATCTGGAGCAGCGGGAACTGCGCCACGAGCGATTGGCCGAAGCCGAGGTGCAGCGACAGCGTATGCTACAGCGTGAGTTAGAGTGGCTGCGCCGTGCCCCCATGGCTCGGGGTACCAAGCAGAAGGCGCGTAAACAACGCGTCGAAGAGCTCATGCAGATTCGCTACGATGGCGGCGAAGAGCGGGTGGCAATGGCGCTGGCCACGCGGCGCCTAGGCAGCAAGGTGTTGGCTGCGCGCGGGTTGGTCAAGCAGTTTGACGGGCAGAGTGTGCTAGATGGCGTCGACCTGGTGCTAGAAGCCGGCGACCGCATCGGCATCCACGGGCCAAACGGGGCAGGCAAGAGTACCTTGCTGGACATCCTGGCGGGCAAGCTCCTGGCCGACCGCGGTACGGTGCAGTGGGGTGATACGGTTCAGGTTGGCTACTACGACCAGAACAGCGATGATCTGCGCGACGACATGCGGCTGATTGAGTTCATCGAGGAAGAAGCTTCAGTGGTCCGAAGCCGGGACGGCCAGCGCGTTGAAGCGGCGCAGATGTTGGAATGGTTTCTCTTCCCGCGGCCCATGCAGTATGCGCGCATCGGCAGCCTGAGCGGCGGCGAGCGGCGGCGGCTCTATCTGTTGCGCACCCTCGTGCACCAGCCGAACGTGCTGCTGCTGGACGAGCCGACCAACGACCTGGACATCCAGACGCTGGCCGTGCTGGAAGAATTCCTGGATCACTTTACGGGCTGCCTGATTGTCGTAAGCCACGATCGCTATTTTTTGGACCGGACCGTCGACTATCTGCTGGCGCTTGAAGACGGGCGACTGGGCCCGCGCTATCCTACGCCGTACAGTGTCTTTGCCCGCCTGCGCCAGGAAGCCGCGGCCGGATCAGAGGCCGCGGCACCGGCAAAAAAGGCTGCGCAGCCAGCGCCGCAGAGTCGGGAAACCGCGCGCCCGCGGCGGCTGTCATGGAAAGAACAGAGGGAGCTGGAGGGGTTAGAAGAGCAGATCGCCGTGCTGGAAGAACGCAAGACAAAGCTGTTGGACGAAATTAACCAAATAGGCGATAATTATGAATACCTCCAGTACCTTACGAGTCAGTTAAGCTTGCTTGACACGGAGCTTGAGGCGGCCCTCGAACGCTGGTTTGTGCTCTCAGAAAAAGCAGAGGCCCTAAACCAGACTACGGCGTAAGGGCGCTTGAACATGACTGCTACCATCGAACCAACAGCGCACTTTGTAACGGACACCGGTCTCATCCATCATGCTCACCGTCACCTGCTTTCAATGTGGCCATGTCGTGGAGATTTCCCCTGACGCGGATCGCTGTGGGGTCTGCGGCGCCAACCTGCGCCGTATGATCACTGCTCAGCACGCGTCCCGCTATTTTTACCATCGAGCCGCCGATCTCTCTGCCAAAGGACAGGTTGCCGCCGCGCTCCAGGAGGCAAAGCGGGGTCTGCGATACCAGCCGAGCTCCGAGCTCCATCTGCTGGCCGCAATTCTCTGCAAGCGCCAGGGCAATCTTGACGACATGCGCCACCACGTGGCCGCGGTCCCCGTGGATGACGTGTTACGTGGCGAGGCGGAGTGGCTGCTGCGATCGCACCAGGCACGGCAACGGGTGCGGCCGCGATCCGGTAGCACAAACGCTCTGGAAGAGGCGCCGCCACCCGATGAAGAGCTGCTACCGCTGCTGGTGGACGAGGTCAGACCTTCGGCCGGCCGCGCGCCTCAACGCTCGCGCGGCCCCGGCATCATAACCTCTGTCGCGTTGGCCGCCCTGGTACTGGTGATTGGGTGGATATTCTGGCAGGCGCCGCCAGTGTGGCTGGCCGGCATTTTGCCCGCCGAAACCGTTGCGCAGCCCGCGGCCAGCGAACGGGATGGCCCCGGCACGGGCGCGCTCGAAGTAGAGACCAGCGTCGCGGCACCGGCCGCGCAAGAGGAGAATGCGGCGAGTGCGACGACCGCCACTCCAACCTTGAACCTGCCCACGCCCTCGCCGTTGCCAAACCTTGCCGCCAACACGTCAACCCCACAGCCCCTGGCTGGTAGCGCCGCTGACGCCGTGGTCCAGGCAGCCGATACGCCGGCGCTCGATTGGCAGACGTTTCTGCGCAAGCAGGGTGCGGAGGAGTTGGCTGGGCTTCCAGTCCAGGCCAGGCTGGAAGGCGACACGCTGGTGCTGGAAGGGACCGTGCCGTTTGCCGTGCTGCGCGGTGAATTGGATGAAATCGGCCGCCTCGTGCCCGGTGTGACAACGGTCTCGACTGTCAATGTCCGCCTCCGCCCGCCCGAGACCTATACGGTGCGCGCTGGGGATACGCTTTGGGGCATTTCCACGGAGATCTACGGCACACCGGACCGGATCCAGGATATCTATGCAGCCAACCGGGACGTACTGCCCTCGGCCAACGCGCTGAGTGTGGGGATGGTGCTCAAGTTGCCGCCTGTGACAGAGTAAAGAACGCCGCAGGATCTGGTCCTCCTGCCGGTCCCTTTCCCTTCCCACTAGGCAAAATAAAACCTCCGCCAGGTCGCTTGCCTATCGCAAATCACCTGAGGAGGTCTCAGTAGCCCGTTCATCCTGGCAGTGCGCACAGGGAGGGGTGCCTGCGCGTCCTTACCGCGGCGGGTGCATGGGCATCACAACATGAAGAAACTCATCCTCGCCCAT
>JACFMY010000343.1:0-3511 GCA_019455155.1 Caldilineaceae bacterium | reverse complement strand
GACATCAATGAGGTATTTGGCGTTGAAGGCGATCTCCAGATCCTGCCCCTCAACCATGGCCTCTAGCTCGTTGATGCTGTCACCCATCTCCGCGCTGGTGGCTGCCAGGCTCATATGGCCGGCACCAAGCCCATTGGCCGGATTGATGCGAATGCGGATGATGTTGGCGTTGTCGCGGGCGAAAAGATAGGCCACGCGCACCGCTTTGAGCAGCGCTGCCGTATCGACAACGGTGCGGGTGCTGTGGCCTTTGGGAATGATCGCCCTGTAGTCCGGGAAACGGGCATCGATCAGTTGGCTGGCCAATTCCACGCGGTGGAAGCTGCCGCCCTTGGCGTCCTGACCTTTGCCCCACACCTGGAAGAGAATCTGGTTGCGTTCCTGGGTCACGAGTACCTGAACTGGCCGGTTCTCATCGGCGTCGGCACTGATCCGCGCCAGTTCGCCCAGACTCCTGGCGGGCACAATTACAGTGATCGGCTCGCTGGGAAATGAGCCATTGACCACGGCGCTGCGCAGGCTCAGGCGATAGCCATCTGTGGCGGCCATGGAGATGCGGTTGTCTTTGAAGCTGACCTCTACGCCGGTGAGGGTAGGGCGGCTTTCGTCTGTAGAGGCGGCAAAGACAACCTGGTCGACCATCCGGCGCAGACCGGTCGGCTCCAGCTCAATGTGCACCCCTTCCAGGGCGCTGGTTTTCTCTTCCTGCTCGTCACCCAAACCAATGGTGGGACTGATGGGAAAATCAGCCGCATCAATGCCCTTCATGTTGGCTTCAAACGAGGCGCAGCGCAGATGGAGCGTCTGCGTGCGCACAGCAAGCTCCATGTCGATCTTCTCTGGCGGCAGACTGCTGACAAATTCGCCAAGGAGGCGCGCTGGCACGGTGATCGAGCCTTCATCTTCCACCTTGGCGCCGATCCAGCAATTGACGCCGATTTCGAGGTTTGTCGCGGCCAGACGCAGCTGGCTGTCGCGCGCTTCGAGCAGAATATTGCCGAGCACCGGCAAAGTGCTGCGCGACGACACGGCGCGTCCGACTATGGACAATCCTTTAGCCAGGTTTTCTTGAAGACAGCTTACCCGCACTGGGCCCTCCATCGTGTTCCAGTGAAATGTTCGCTTGGTTTCTACTTACTGTAAAAAATGCGTGGTGCCGGAGCAAGCACCGGGGGTATTCGTCAATAGCCTTGTCTTTGGATTCCATCCTGTTTTGAATGGGAACGCTCGCGCGAAGTATAGCACAAATAGAGGAAAACGCTAAGAGGCAGAGTAGTCCAGGCGCGCAAACAGGGAGAGGGCTGCTGCCATGCCCTGGGATGCCGGTAGCAGCCCCAGCGCCGCGCGCAGATTCGTTTGGCCTGGCGATCGTTGCCCGCGTCTAGGGCAGTCGCTACGTGGCCAACGGCAGCTTGACCCAGAAGTGACTGCCAGCCTCGGGCGTGCTTCTCACCCCCACAGTGCCGCCATGGGCTTCCACGATCTCCTTGACTATTGCCAGCCCAAGCCCGGCGCTATGGTTGCCCCCACGGGACTTGTCCACGCGATAGAAGCGTTCGAAGATGCGCTGCTGTTCCTCCGGCGGGATGCCTGGCCCGGTATCCGCAACGTCGATTTCAACGAACCCTCTGCTCTCGGCGTCTGTGCGCTGCTGGACGCTGAGGGTCACAGTACCCCCTGCCGGTGTATAGGTCAACGCGTTGTCCACCAGGTTCGCGATCGCCCGCCGTAGCCGGTCGCCGTCGACGGCCGCCATCACCGGCTGCGACCAGGGACGCCATGTGAAGCGAATCTGCGCGGCCTCGCTGCGCGGGGCAAAGGCCTCGGCTAGCTCACCGACCAGCTGGTTGATATCTTCCTGTTGCTGGCGCAACGTAAGGCGCCCGCTGTCAAGCCGCGCCAGATCGATCACTTCTTCGACGAGATTGGCCAGCCGCTGCGCTTCCTGGTTGATGACCAGCGCCGCCCGTTGTTGGCTCGCGGCTGTGGCTGCTGTGCCGTCTAGCAAGGCCTGGCTATAGCCTTGAATGCTCGTAAGAGGTGTCTTCAGATCGTGGCTAACATTGGCAATAAAGTCGCGCTGCGCCTGCTGGCTCTGTTGGACCCGGTCCGCCATCTGGTTGAAGCTGCTGGAGAGCGCCTGTACCTCGGCCAGCGCAGTAGCTTGCGTGTCGACGCGATAGGCAAGATTGCCTTCGGCCAGCGCCCGCGTCCCGTCCATAAGGGGCGAAAGCCCCCGGCTCACGGCGCCCGCGGTCCAACGACTCAACACGAAGATTAAGGCAACAAGCGCCAGCCCTATAACCGCCAATAGTCCCCGCGGGATCTCACTGATGACCTGTATGATCGTCTGGAGAAAGGTGGGTTGTTCCTTCAGAATCACGAGATCGACGCTGCTGCCAGCATTCGTCGCTGCCAGCTGCGCCGAAGTATAGGCCCAAGGCACACCATCCAGGTTGGCGCGGCCGCTGACACTGATGATGGGAGATTGCTGTGCCGGCCCCAAGATGCCGGGTCGCGTGCGCAATGGGCGCAGCTCACTGCGATGAGCCGTCAGTGGCCGCCATGTCTGGCCGGTCAGCGCGTCGTCCGTGTCAAAGAGAATCTGGCTGCCCGGCTGTTCAACCAGCAGCACTCGCCCGTCCTGGGCATCGGCCTGGGTGCGGAGGTAGTTCAGGAAGCGTGCCCGCATTTGGGCGCCGCTCTCGTCGTCGACCAGAGTGCCGGCAAGTCCGCTGCGCGCGACGATAATGGCCGGCTGCAGCCAATCGTTCATCCGCCGCTGCATAAACTCCGTACGCACCGGCGCCTGTAGGATCAGGACCAGCAGCGCCGCCACCACGAGCACGGCAGCCGCCACCAACATGTGTGTCAGCAGCAGACGACCGGATAGGGTATCGGCGAAACGTCGGAATGGATTGGACATAGTCAATGGCTGGCCCGCCGCGAGCGCCGCGGGCCGGCAAAAATCACCGTTCTTTTTCCGCGCCACTGGCTGCGGGCTCGCCGTCTGCGGCCGGGCCAACCAATTTGTACCCAATGCCCCAAACGGTCTCGATCTCAACGTTGCTGCCTTGGAGTTCCTTGCGCAGGCTGGCCACGTGGACATCGACGGTGCGCGTTTCGCCGCCATAGTCGTATCCCCACACCAGGCTCAAGAGCTGATCGCGGCTGAGGACGAATCCTGCATGCTCCAGCATACACTGCAGGAGGTCGAACTCTTTGGTGCGCAGGCTGCGCGGGCTGCCATCTACCATGACGTTGCGGCGCGCTGGATCCAGGGTCACGTTGCCCAGGCTCAGCGTCTGCGTCGCGTTCTCTGCCGGTGCAGGCGCCTGTGTCCGGCGCAACACGGCCCGCACGCGGGCGACCAGCTCGCGGGGATTATAGGGTTTGGTGACATAATCGTCGGCTCCCAGCTCGAGACCGACAATGCGGTCGATGTCTTCGGTGCGGGCGGTGAGCATGATGATCGGTGTGTCGCCGGCCTGCCGGATCCGGCGGCATACAT
>JACFMY010000342.1:3410-7165 GCA_019455155.1 Caldilineaceae bacterium | reverse complement strand
CCCTCTGCCTGCTGGCGCTGGCCCTATTTTGCTCACCATCTATGGCACAGTCACGTACTGCAAGACAACTCGACAGAGCGGGCAATCTTCGGTACACTAAGTGGATAACGACTGCCCACAGCCGGCGCGCGGTGCGGAAGCGCGTGGCTACGGTGATTTGGTCACTCTACCCAAGGAGGAAAACCAACTATGACCAACGCGACGCAAAAGGAGCTCGCGCCGCGTAACGGCACTTCTACACAGGAAGAGCAAGAGAGTCAGGTCGCCATCCGTGAGTCGGGGAACGATAAAAACGGTTCGCCCGCGCACGTGACGGCCGAGCGCGACGCGCCTGGTGGTGAGAAGAGTGCCGAAAGCACGCCTGCCGCCACATCACAGGAAATGGACGCGGGGCCGCGGGACAGCACCAGGTCCGCAGAGGAGAGCAAGAATGTGCGGGGAAGCGCGCCACAGAAAGCGCGCGCCCGGCGCAAGAGCCGGAGCCAAGCTGCCCTCACCAGCACCGATGGCGAACCATCTGGTGCCCGCGATGAAGCGGCCAGAATGCGTTTTCCTCAGGTGCCGCCACCTGGCAAGCTCTCGCGGGTCTATGCAGACTTCCTGGAACAGTGGCAGCGCGACCAGACTCTGCCCCAGCAGCCTGCCTACCAGCCATCCTTCGACCTGCCATCCCTGAACCTCGATGTCCTCAGCAACTCGGAGGATGTATATAACCGGGAGCTCAGCTGGCTGGATTTCAACTGGCGCGTGCTCCATGAGGCCATTGACAGGCGCACGCCGTTGCTTGAGCGCCTCAAATTCATTGCCATCACTGCCAGCAATCTGGACGAATACTTCAGCAAGCGTGTTGGCGGCTTGAAGCGCCAGAAGGCGGCCGGCATGGCCAACTTGACCCTAGACGGCTGGGCACCTGACGTGCACCTCCCGTTCATTGCCAAGGCCGTGCGTGACATGGTCAACGTCGAGAGCGCCTGCCTGCACGAGGATATCCTGCCCGCTTTGGCCGAGCAGGGCATTCGCATTCTCAACTACAGTGACCTGGACGCCGAACAGAAGGCCGCGCTCAAGAGCTATTTCCTGCGCGAGGTGTACCCCATTCTTACACCCCTCGCAGTGGATCCTGGCCACCCCTTCCCATTCATCAGCAATCTAAGCCTGAGCCTGGGTGTAATATTGTCTGACCCGGGCAGCGGCGAGCGCCAATTCGCCCGCGTCAAAGTGCCCCAGACCCGTCCCCGCTGGGTGCCGCTGGATAATCCCATGCATTTTGTGCCGCTGGAACAGGTAATTGCTGCCAATCTGGATACGCTGTTTAAGGGCATGGACGTTGTAGCCGCCTATCCCTTCCGGGTCACACGCAACGCCGACATCGCGCGCAACGAAGAGGAAGCTGACGACCTGCTGGAGATGATTAGCGAGGAGCTGCGCGAACGCCGCTTTGCCCCTGTGGTGCGGCTGGAAGTGGACGACAACATGCCGTACGAGGTGTTGATGCTGCTCCAGCGGCAAATGCACCTGGAGAACGACGATGTATACGAAATCCATGGGCTGCTACGTAGGGTCGACCTCTTTGCCCTGGCAGACATCAACCTGCCTCACCTGAAGTACGAGCCCTACACACCCAGCACACTGCCACGTTTTGCTGGAATCAGCATCAAGGGGCGCCCCGGCGAGATTTTCAACGCCATTCGCCAGGGGGACATGTTGGTCCACCACCCCTACCACAGCTTTCAGTCCAGTATCCAGTTGTTCATCGAAGCTGCTGCCCGCGATCCTCAAGTATTGGCTATTAAGCAGACCATCTATCGCACCAGCGACAATTCGTCTGTGATTGCGGCGTTGATCCAGGCTGCAGAGCGGGGCAAGCAGGTGGCCGTATTGGTGGAGGTGAAGGCTCGCTTCGACGAGGCCAAGAACGTGGAATGGGCCCGCAAATTGGAGGAAGCCGGCTGTCACGTCGCGTATGGCCTGGTAGGGCTCAAGACCCATTGCAAGGTCTCGCTTGCCGTGCGCCAGGAAGAGGACGGCCTGCGCGCCTACTACCACGTAGGCACGGGCAACTACAATGCCAAAACTGCGGGCTTGTACACCGACATCGGGTTCTTTAGCTGTAATCCAGTCATCGGCGCTGATCTCATGGACCTGTTCAACTACCTCACTGGTTACAGCTACCAGACCGAATATGACAAGCTCTTGGTGGCGCCGGTCAATATGCGGCAGCGTTTTCTCGAACTGATTGACCAGGAGATCGCACATGCTCGTGCGGGCCGCAAAGGGCGTGTTATTGCCAAGATGAACGGACTTGAGGACCAGGCCATTGTGCGTAAGTTGTACGAGGCCAGCCAGGCCGGCGTCTCAATCGACCTCATTGTCCGTGGCAACTGCCGTCTACGGCCCCAGCTGCCAGGCATCAGCGACAACATTCGCGTGACCAGCATTATCGGCCGTTTCCTGGAACACTCGCGGATCTTCTATTTTGCCAACAACGGTGCGCCGCTCTACTACATCGGCAGCGCTGACTGGATGCGCCGGAACCTCAGCGCACGGGTCGAGGCTGCCATCCCCATCGAGGACCCGCGGCTGCAGGAGTATCTGTGGCTGATTCTGGAGAGCTCGCTCAACGACCATCGCCATGCGTGGGAGATGCAGATGGATGGTCGCTACCGGCAGCGCCAGCCATCGGTGGGCAGCACGACCCTGGAAGCCGGCGGCGTCCAAAACTATCTCATGCAATATACACGAATGACTTCCGCGCTCGTCAGCTGATAGGCAAATATCATCGTTGCACAAACAAAAATTGCGGCGCCCCAGGCTGGGGCGCCGCAATTTTTGTTGCCAGCAATTCGCCATGGCGCACGGGACGGACCGCCTCGGCCCTGCTCAGATACCCAACAGCTCCTGCACCGCAGCCTGTTCTTCCAACAGCTCGTCGCCCGTGATCTTGATCATCTCCCTATCGAACGCGCTCAGCTCGAGACCTTCAACAATCGAGTAGTTGCCGCCCTTGACAGTCACGGGGTAGCTGAAGATCACGCCTTTGGGCGAACCGTAGGCGCCAGTGCTGGGAATGGCCATGCTCACCCAATCGCCTTCCGGTGTGCCGTGGTACCAGGTCTGCACATGGTTGATGGCGGCATTGGCGGCGCTGGCTGCGCTGCTCTGGCCGCGCGCCTCGATGACCGCGGCCCCACGCTTTTGCACTGTGGGAATGAAGGTGTTCTTGATCCACTCGTCATCGCCGATGACTGCGGGCGCGGCTCTCCCATCGATCTCAGCATGGAACGCGTCAGGATACTGGGTCGCGCTGTGGTTGCCCCAGATGGTCACCTTTTTGACGGCCGCCACCGGAACCGCGGCCTTGTTGGCCAACTGTGACTTGGCGCGGTTGTGGTCCAGGCGCGTCATGGCGGTGAAGCGTTCGTTAGGAAGGTCCGGCGCGCTTCTCATGGCAATCAGCGCGTTGGTGTTGGCCGGGTTACCGACGACCAGCACGCGCACGTCAGCTGCCGCATTGTCGTTGATGGCTTTGCCCTGAACCGTGAAGATCGCGCCGTTCGCGCTCAGCAAATCCTTGCGCTCCATACCTTTGGTCCGCGGTCGAGCACCAACGAGCAGGGCCCAGTTCACATTGTTAAAGGCAACATTGGGGTCGTCCGTCAGGACCAGTTCGGTGAGCAGCGGAAACGCACCGTCTTCCAGCTCCATCGCCACACCTTCGAGGGCCTTCATAGCTGGCGTGATCTCCAACAGTTGGA
>JACFMY010000342.1:0-3400 GCA_019455155.1 Caldilineaceae bacterium | reverse complement strand
CGCCACTGGCTGGTCTGGGCCAAAGAGATCACCGTTGGCAATGCGAAACAGCAGTGCATAGCCAATGTTGCCAGCCGCGCCAGTAACGCTGACGCGCAGTGGGTCTTTCATACGAATTGACCTCCTGTTTTTCTGTTGCGCTAGCTCTATAGCCGCGCGAAGTTCGGGAAACGGTCCTCGACTAACGAGAAACCAAGTGTACAAGTTGGAACGCCTGGTTTAGGTCGCTCGTTGCTATTTGTGTAGAATGAATTGGATCAACAATGTCTGTAGGATACCGCCATTCAAGCATTTCGGCAATGTATTCTGCCCCCTTGTTGGGCTAATGCTAACGATTTCTCAGGGTGCTGAGGAAGGAGAAACGACAGAATGACGCATCAATTGCGACGCAAGCTGGCCGACATGGCGGCGCTGATCGCGCTCGTCCTCGCCATGTTGCCAGCCGCGACCATGGCGCCCCAGTCCGCGCGCGCCGAGGGCCGCGCGCTTGACCTCCCCGATGAGGCCGCAGTTCCCAGCGCGGATGCCAGCAAAGAGATTGTGTATATCGCCAACGACGGTGTGATTTGGGTCTTGGATACCCAATTTTCAGGCAAGCAGGTGCAGTGGCGGAGCCCCACCAATGATTGGCGGAGCATCGCGCTGGGCGATTTCGACAATGACGGTGACAAGGAGATCGCGGCCGTGCGCGGCACGCCGGGGAGCGCAACAGCGCCTGAATTGGCCGTCTTCGATCCGGTCGTCGCCAAGGGATCCATAGTCCCCGGCCAGGAGATCAACGGCATTCCATGGAAGACAATGTACAATACCCCCCTGCCAACGCGGCCGGAACTGGTCTTTGCCGGCAACTTCGATCCGAATGTGCCGGGAGATGAAATTGGCATCGTCCGTGCCCTTGCTGCGGGCGAAGGTGACCCCGGTGATATTACCCGCGTCGTCATCTATAAACAGACCAGCCTCAATCCCGATGGCACCTCATGGACGATTCATCAGATACGCGACTTCGGCGACAAATGGGAGCGGGTCGCAGTCGGCAACCTGGACCGCCAAGGCGGCGACGAGGTTGCGTTTGTCGATACCGACAAGGGCACCTTTGCCGTCTACCAGCCTGACGCGGATTTTCGTAAGCTGATTGACGAGGGCAGCCAGACCAAACCATGGAAGGACGTGGCCTTTGCCCAATATTTCCGCGGGGGCAATCTGGAATTGCTCGCCGTCCGCGACGCCGAGCCGCCGCTGAACGCGTTCGTTGCGTGGCAATACAAGGACGGTAAGTTCGACGGCGACAAGGGTGACAAGTTCAATCCCGGTCCCCGAATCGTCTTTGCTGGCGACATCAATGGCAGCAACGACGACCAGGAAGCATTCATGATCCGCAACTGCTCCGATGCTGAGAGCTGCAAGCGACTCTTTGTGCGCGGCGATGGCGACGACAAGGTCATCTCGGAGTTCACCGACGGCCTTTCCCTTGATGGCAAAGACAAGTTCTACCGCGAAGGCGCGGCGGGCGACATCGACGGCGATGGCCGTGACGAGTTTGCCATCATCAGCGAAGACCGCATACGTGTCTTCCCGGACGCCCATATCAACGCTAACTTCATCGACTTCAAGCAGCCAACCAACCGCCGCAGCATTCTAATCGGCGACCTGGATCGCAATGGGTTCATCTCAGGCCCGCTCTTTGGCGCCAGTATCAGCCAGGTCAACACGACGGCTTACTTCGGCTTCAAACACACGGGCAGCTTCACGTTGAAAAACGTGAGTACGAACGATCCCATTCCCTTTGTCGCAACGACCAACGCCACATGGTTGTCTGTCACGCCCACCGCGGGCACCGCCCCTGGCGCCAACGCGGGCTCCATGACGATCGGGTATGAGATCAATGCTACGAATCTGCAGCCAAGCCAGACCTATACGGGCACCATCACCTTCACCAACACCAATGGCGGGCTCAACGTGCCCAATAGCCCCTACCAGATTCCGGTCGTCGTCAAGGTAGAGCTGCCGCCGTTCGGCGCGACGCCGGGCAATGCCTATTTTGTCTACTACCCGTGTGCAGAGCCTCTGGACACACGGACAGCCGACTTCTTGATCAGCGGTGTGCCTAGTAACACCTTCAGCGCGCGCGTCATCACCCTGGCGGCCGCGGCGAACGCAGCCGGGCTCGAAGGCGACATCTTCCTGGGCCAGGTAACTGATGGCGGGATTGTCTTGACTGACCGTACCGGCGCCCAAGGGCTGGTCACCGCGACGACCGCGCCGGCCATCACGGCCAGCACAAACGTCACCTGGACCTCCGAAGCGCCCTGGATTTCCAGCGTGACCTCGCTCACAAACACCTTGCCAACTACGCTGACGCTTACCGTGAGCCCCACGCTCCGTTCGGACAACTATGAACAGGCCAAGCTGTTGCTGACCACCGTGGATCCGGTGAAGCCAAACCAATTGCTCACCAAGCTCCACGACATCAATCTGCTGTGTGCCGAATCGGCCAGCTGGCTGCCTGTTGTAGGCAATACGGGCCAGGTGCCCACCCAGTAAGTCGCGGGCGAGGCAACGACAGATGCCGGTGCGGCGCCCCCTGAGGCTCCGTACCGGCATCTCTCTCAATCATGGCGTTGTCCGCCAGGTCCGCTTTGTTTGACGTTCGTCTTACGAAACGATAAGATAACGCCGCCGGTGCGATGGCGACTCAGTTAAGGGGACTTGCCGATTATGATCTCGAAGTATGGCCGGAACTGGATTGCCGCTCCGCTTTCCCATATAGCTCGTGGGTTGGGCGCAACGGGTATCAGCCCCAACGCGCTGACCATAATCGGCTTCATCCTGACCGCGTGCGTGGCGATTGTCCTGGCAACGGGCAACCTCCTTTTGGGTGGTGTCCTGTTGATCTTTGCCGCGCTCTTTGACACGCTGGACGGCGCGCTGGCTCGCTATGCGGGCAAACTGTCGGTCTTTGGCGCCTTTCTAGACAGCGTGATGGACCGCTACTCAGAGTCCGTGACGTTCATTGGCCTGACCTATTATTACCTACAGCGCCCAGATGGCGCGCTGCCTGTCATATTACTCGTCTGCACGCTGGCTGGTTCCCTGATCGTGAGCTATGCGCGCGCAAAAGCTGAATCCGTGCAGATCGAATGCAAGGAGGGGTTTTTCCAACGCACGGAGCGCATCGTTGTGCTGATCATCGGCCTGATAACAGGTTGGATGCTTCCCGTGCTCTGGATATTAGCCATTTTCACCAATCTGACGGCGCTCCAGCGGGTGTACGAGGTGTATCGCAAGACGCACCGCTAAAGGTCGAGTTAGCCGTGCCAGCGCGGTCTCAATGACTGCACTCCAGGGGATTCCAGACCATAACTGGAACAGTCCACAGTCATGGGAGCTCCCTCACCCAGTG
>JACFMY010000341.1 GCA_019455155.1 Caldilineaceae bacterium | reverse complement strand
TTGCTGTTCCACGAGCCGCTGGTGAAAGGGCGCGAGCCGTACGTTGCGCGGCTTCTCCATCTGCTGGAGCGGATGGATGATGTCGTAGACTTCCTGGTACTGGCGATCCACCCGCGCGGCCATGTAGGCCCTGGTATAGTCATGGCCGTGAAAGCGGTTGATATCGGCCTCGCGTATGTCCCATTCGCTCTCGCCGAAGGTCAACAGCTCGGCAACTGCTTTGCCGGCGCCCCCGGAATGGGTCACCCATATGCCCAGCGCTGCCCAGAGTCCGTTGAGCGCCGTCTCACCGATGATGGGGAAGAGATCGTTGGAAAAAGCCATGAAGCCGTTGAACTGGCGCACATAACGCTTGCCCCGCAGTGCGGGCAGCAATTCCTCAGTAGCTTGCTGGCATACGTTCCACTGCTCTGGCCTGAACGCCCGTTCCGCGCGCGCGCCCACAGCATCGCCGTCGAAGAGGATGGAGGGGTGGCGGTAGTTGCCGACCCCATAGGCGTCGCCGTGCTGGCGATAGTAGAGCGAATAGTCCTGGTGGCGCAGAATGGGGTGGGTGATATAGCGATCGCGGTCGGCCTCGAGCGCGGCCAGCGGTTCGGTGATCGCGTACTGGTGCTCGACCCCCATAATGGGAAAACGCACCCCAGCCTTGTCGGCCAGCACCGACGCCCACACGTTGGTGCAGAGCAGCACCTGATCGCAGGAAATGGTCCCCAGGTCGGTGACAACGCCGCGGGCACGGCCCTGTGTAATCTGGATGTCCTGCACCGTAACATGGCCATAAAACTCCGCGCCGCCCGACGCCTCTGCCAGCGCGGCCAGCGCGGCTGCGCAATACCAGCCGCGCACGTCGCTGTCTGTGGGCACATAGAAACCGCCGCGGATCACCGTCTCGTCGATAATGGGGATCAGGGCCTTTACTTCCGCCGGCGACAGCAGGTGGCTCTCCACCCCGTAGCTTGTCGCCACGCCCTGCTTGCGGTGCAGCTCAGCCCAACGTTCCGGCGTATGGGCCACTTCGATGCCGCCGACCTGGTAGAGACACTGCTCCTCCCGGTAGTGCAGCGGCTTCAGGAGCTCCACAGTATAACGGGCGAAAGCGGTCATCATCTTGGAGTAGTTGGTCTGGAAGATCAGACCTGGAGCGTGGCTGGTGGAGCCGCCGGTCTCGAAGAGCGGCCCTTTGTCCACCACGACGACATCCTTCCACCCCAGCTGCGTCAGGTGATACGCAGCGCTGCAGCCGGCGATGCCTGCGCCGACGATCACGATTGAAGCGTTTGTGCGCATGGTACTCCCTGGCTTTCGATTGCAGTCACGCTACCAGAAGGGCTGCACATCCTCCGCCTGCCAGTAGCGCAGGTCTGTCGTATCGGCATACCAGCCCTGGTCGGGCGGTGCTTCGTGCTCATGCCCGCGCCGGAATGGCGCGCGCACGTTCCGCACGCCGCTGCGTTGCCAGCGGCCGCTGGCCGGCGCGCGGGCCAGCGCCAGTTTTTCCCGGTGCACCTTGCTCAGCTCGCCGCCGAAACGGGACAGGGCAAAGAGGCTGATGTCGTGGCGACACGACTGGCGCTGGGCCAGATCGGCCAAGATCTCGCCAATGACGCTAGCGAATTTGTAGCCATGTCCAGAACAGGCCGAAGCAAAGCTGACCTGGGGGAACTCGGGATGCAGATCGACAATGAAGTGCCCGTCAGGCGCGTTGGTAAACATGCATGACTTGAGTGACATGGTGGGCCCCGTGGCGTCGGGGAAGTAGCGAGCGGCGAACTCGCGCAGCATCTCCTCGTCCGCGCGGGTCGGTTCACGGCGCAGCATCTCCGGCTCGCCCTGCTCTTCAAAGTGATGGTATTTGCCGAACTTGAAGCCTGGCACGCCAAAGACAGGGAAACCATAGTAGCGTCCCTCCTCGACCAGGCAGTTGAAAACCGGGAAATTGTCCAGCCGGAAATACTCCGGCCGCTCAGGCTGTACCCAGATGAGCACCTGGCGCTCTGGCACGGCCAGGCCGCGCAGCCAGGGCATCAGCTGGCTGTTCCACGAGCCGGCTGTGAAGACGAGTGAGTCGGCCTCGTACTCGGCCCGGTCGGTGATCACGCGCACGCCATCGCCCCGCGGCTCCCATCCCAGCACGGCCTCGCGGCCATGGATCTCTGCGCCCAATGCGGACGCGGCGTTGACATAGGCCACGACGCAGCGTTCCGGCGTCAGGAACCCTCCGTCCTGCTGGTAAAGCGCCATCAGGTCATGGGGAAAGCGGTAGCCAGGAAAGCGTTCGTTCAGCTCCTTCCCTGTGAGCACCTCGTGCGCAATATCATGTTCCACCACCGACCGAAACGATCCCTTGAAGACCCATGAATCGGCCGGACCGGCATCGATGGAACCCGTCTTGTACAGCAGGCGCTCGCCGCTGACCCGTTCGATCTCGCCCCACAGCTCGTAGGCGCGCTTGAGCAGCATGACATACGACGGGTGTTCATAGTAGGCCAGGCGAATAATGCGCGTGTAGCCGTGGGAGGAACCCAGGTCGTGTGGAATGTCGAAGCGCTCGATACCTAACACGCGCTGGCCCCGTTTCGCCAGCTCGTAGCAGGTGGCGCTGCCCATGCCACCCACACCAATGACAATTGTGTTGTAATAACGGGAATAGGTGTTCATGGATGCTTTCGGGTAGATTACTTTTCGTTTACGAGCCTTTGCCTTCGCCGCGCGCCCGGCGCCCGCGCGGTCTCTTTTGCCCCGTCTCCACATCTTCCGGCTCCGGCCGCTCCTGCAGCGTCCGGACCACCGTGCCACGCAGCCGGTTGCCCGCCGGATCGAAGAAGGGCGTGTTGACCACTGTGGCCAGCGTGGGCCGGCCGCCTACGGACACCATGAGCCTGGCGCCGGGCCATGCATGGCTGACGTCGACATAGCCCAGGGCCAACATCTTGCCGACGCTGTGTCCCTTTGCGCTGGACGTGACGCGACCGATCTGGCTATAGCCAGCCTCCTCGGCGTCGAAAGCCGCGCCCGCCTCGCTCCCGCTGTGGAGCCGCTCGCGGAAATGTTTGATGTCGGCCACGCTATAGATGGGGTCGTTCAAGCTGGCTGGCACCGTGCTTTCCAGTTCCAGCCCTACCCGACGCTCGCGGAGTCCCAGATCCTGCACCGCGAGCAGCGCATCACGACCAATGAAATCGCGCTTGGAAAAGTCGATCCACCGGTGGAGACCCAGCTCGAACGGGGTTTGCTCGCCGTCGATGTCTGGTCCTGCCAGCGGGAAGGCCTTCTCAATGCGCAGGCTCTGCATCGCGCCCACGCCGTAGGGCATCAGGCCGAAATCGCGGCCCCGTTGCTCCAGGAATTCCCACAATACGGCCGCTTCTTCCGCGGGTACATACAGCTCATAGCCCAGCTCGCCGGTGTACCCTGAACGGGAGATGAGCAGCTCCGTGTCGCTGATGCGGTTGGGTGTGAAACGGAAGAACTTCAAGGCAAGCAGCGCGTGGCTGTCCGCGCAGACGCTCGCCAGAAGGTCACGCGACTGGGGACCCTGCACCGATATCAGGGCAATCGCGCCGCTCATGTCGTTGACGTAGGCGCTCATGCTCGCCGCATGGTCCGCGATCCAGCGGAAGCTGGTCTTGCGCGGCGCGCTGCTGGTGACCACCATAAAGTGCTCGTCGCCAAACTTGTAGACGGTGACATCGTCCACGATCCGGCCGTCTGGCCGGCACATCGTCGAGTAGCGCATCTGGCCCGGTTCCAGATCGTAGATGCTGGCCACCACCAGGCGGCTGATGAGCCGCTCCGCGCCGGGCCCTTTTATGTCAACTTCACCCATGCTGGTCAGATCCTGCATGCCAGCATTGGTGCGCACGTTCAGATGTTCCTCAGCCGGTGACGTATAGGCGAGGGGAAACAGGTAGTCACCGCCGCCCTTGACCAGGCGTACGGCGCTGCGGGCGTGAATCTCATGGAGTGGAGAGCGTCGTTCTGCCATAGGAATCTCGTGTTGGAAAGTGGGAAGCGCCAGGACCGGTCGCGGCGCCCTGCTCCGACTGACCCGGTGCAAACGGTCTCAGTACTCTGGTTTGATCTCTTGCTTGCGTCGCGCCATGTACTCCTTCAGCGCGTCGTCGATGGCGGGGTCTAGCGCTGGCGGCTCGAAATCGCGCAGAACCTGGCGATACCGGGCGTGGGCACGCGCCTGCGCGTCCTGGGCACCCTCGGCCAGCCACTGTTCGGCCGTGCTGTAGTCGAAGAGGGCGGCCCGGTAGAACGCGCTGCGAAAGTGACGGAGCGTATGCTCGGTGCCCAGATGGTGGCCGCCAGGCGGGACCGCGCGAATCGACTCCATGGCCATACTCTCTTCCGATAAATCGAGCCCGCCGAGGAACTTGTGCAGCATGCCCAGGATCTCGCAGTCCAGCATGAACTTCTCATAACCCGCGGTGAGACCGCCTTCCAGCCAGCCAGCCGCATGGAGCACGAAGTTGACCCGCGCCAGGATTGTGGGCAGCATGACCATAACCGATTCGTATGCGGCCTGGGCGTCGGCGGTCTTGGAGCTGGCAAACATGCCGCCTGAGCGGAAGGGAAGACCGTAGAGCCGGGCTAGTTGCGCGCTCACAATCAGCGCGATCTGGCTTTCCGGCGAGCCAAAGACAGGCGCGCCGCTACGCAGGTCAACGTTCGTCTGAAACGCGCCGTACACCACCGGCGTGCCTGGCTCGATCATCTGCGTCAGCACAATGCCGGCCAGCGCCTCTGCGTTGAGCTGGGCCAACGTCGCGGCAATGGACACAGGCGCCATGGCCCCGGACAGGATAAAGGGCGTGATAATTAGGGCCTGCCGCGCCCGGGCGTACACCTTGAGCGCAGACAGCATGCGGTCGTCCAGCCGCCGCGGGCTGCTGATATTGATGAGTGATAACAGCGCGGGCTCTTTGCGGATGGTATCGGCGCCAAAAAGAATCTCGGCCATGGCCACACTGTCGGCCGCGTTGGGCCCGCTGGTAACCGATCCCATAAATGCCTTATCGCCGTACTTGATGTGGCTGTAGAGCATGTCCAGGTGGCGCACATGGGTGGGGATATCTACCGGCTCCACGATGGTGCCGCCCGAGTGATGAAGGTAGGCGCTCCAACAGGTCAGCTTCACAAAGTTGCGGAAATCTTCCAGGCTCGCTTCGCGGCGGCCCTGGGCCTGGTCGTAGACATAGGGCGGGCCATATACGGGCGCAAAGCAGAGGTGGTTGCCGCCGATCACGACATTGTGGTCTGGGTTGCGCGCCAACTGGGTAAACTGCGGCGGCGCCTTGGCGACATACTCCTTGATCAGGCTACGCTCGAAGAAAGCTGTTGACTCCTTGACCACGGCGCCGTGCTCTTTCAAAATGGCCAGCACCTCAGGGTCATAGAAATCGATACCGACTTCGCCCAGGATCTCCATGGACACGTCGTCAATGTGGTGCAAGCCCTCTTCAGAGACCAGCTCGTAGACGGGCAGGTTATGTATGGGCTGCGTGACCCGATGTGCCATCGCAGCACCTTGGCGTTCACGGCGACGCTCGCGGCGGCGGGCAAGCTGGTTGTCCGTCATGATAAGGTCTCCAGGCC
The DNA here is from genome assembly GCA_019455155.1 of Caldilineaceae bacterium. Classification (GTDB taxonomy): domain Bacteria; phylum Chloroflexota; class Anaerolineae; order Caldilineales; family Caldilineaceae; genus JACFMY01. The sequence continues at coordinate 1,562 of JACFMY010000341.1, read as the reverse complement.
GGCGTAGGGAACGGCATGATGTGCCGCGGCAGCGCCTCACACGCCGGTGTGCAGCCCAAGTCCAACTTCTCCCACAGTGAGGCTTTATTTATGGTCGCCCCTTGGCTCAGGGCCCGGGCAACGACATTTCGTTAGATCAGCACGTTTGCTTTTTGGTTGAGGGAATCGAGCATGCAGCCATTGCCGTTGCATATGAGGAGAACGACAACTGGAATATCACGATTTTTCGGCGCATGCTATCACGAGTGTCCTGATAGGACAAGTGCCTTTTACGGGGCCTGCTTGACAAGGCGCGCGGCGAGACGGAAGCTGTCAGGCGGCCCGCTCCGCACGCAGGGAGCGTAGCAGCATCTGGGTGCGCCACCGCAGCGTGACAACCACGGCCGCTCCGATCCACAACAAGATGTAGATCAGTTCCCCGCGCCAGCTCAAGGCAAAGAGCTCACCGACGAAATTCACCGAAAAGTGAATCAGGATAGCGGAAAGTATGCTCCGCCGCGTATTGTTATAGACCCATGTCATGACCACTGACTGGGCCGGCTTGTCCAGAAAGAAGAGCCAGAAGGACGCGGTGCCAATGAGCCCCTGCTGGTAGGTACCGGCAATAAAGAAAAGGGGAAAATGCCAGATAGTCCAGGCCAGTCCCAGAATCAGGCTGGCGCCCAACGGACTAAAGCGCGCCTGCAGAACGTCGAGCCCATAGCCGCGCCAGGCCATCTCCTCCGGGACTGGACCGAAGACGAAGAGGCCGGCGGCCAGGGCTACCAGGGCGATGGGATGGCTCGCCACGGCCGCCCATGCCTCGGCCTGCAGCCCTGGCCCACCCAAGAGCCAATCCGTCAAGGCGCCACCAAAGGTCAACAGCGGCGCCAGCAGCAGGCTCACCAGGCACCAGAGGACTCCGATCCGGCGTGTGTCCAGCAGGCGGCGCCCGTAGTTGCGACGCCCATCAGGACCCTCCGTCCGATAGACCAGCGTCAGCGCCACTGCTGTCAGGGCAAGACCACCGAGAATTTGCAGCGCCGGCGCCACAGGGGCGGCGGATGTGCGGCTGGCCACGGCGGCCGGGATCCAGAAGAGCCACGTCCCGGCGTACGCGAGGGCAAAGAAGGTCCAGGGGCTACGCACTTGCATTGAGGGTTGCATAGTTCTTATTGTGTGACGGGCGCCACAAACGCGCAAGTTTGATGGGGCCGTAGGCCGCGGCGCCGTATCCCGCAACCAGCTACCGAGGTCTTACATTACAAAGGTTTTACAGTTGTCTCGAACTTCGCTAACATCTTGCTAGCAGCCTGTAAAGGAGACGAGGCGGCGCCAGCTCGGTAAAGATGGCGCGGCGATCAGACGCTTAGTCAGGATATTCTGTGAATGTGGACGGGAAGTATGCCCGGGCAACAGACTGTGCTCGTCGTCGATGACGAGCCCAATATCGTCGAGCTAAACCGCATGTACCTGGAAAGCGCAGGCTACCGCGTCGTTGCGGCGCGCACAGGACATGAGGCGCTGGCGGCTTTTAGCGCGGAACAGCCCGCGCTTGTCGTTCTGGACCTCATGTTGCCAGG
>JACFMY010000340.1:237-7189 GCA_019455155.1 Caldilineaceae bacterium | reverse complement strand
AGATGTTGCAGCTGGCCGTGAGCCGGATTCGCGGCGGCTACACGATTACGCGTATTGAAGGTAACGCATCCCCGGAGGGGCCGGAACGGCCACGGCCTGGCGGTCGCTTCGAGGGCAATATCGAGCTGGCCAACCGGCGGGCTCAGAAGGCCCAATCTGACCTGCAGGAGGCGCTACGCCGTGATCTGGGTAGTCTAATGCTCCTGCGTGGGGGCGAGAATCTTCGCGCGGCGCTCGCTGCCAGTTACCCAGTTGAGGGCCGGGGGGAGCTCTTTGGCTCAACCGCCGCTGGCGAAGTCCCGCGGGGGCGGCTGTTCGCACACCTGCGCAGCACTCTGGGTGCACCGCGGCCGGGCGAACGCGATCCGCTGGCGGAGGCCCATGTCATCGGTGGCGAAGCGCTGCCGGAAAGCGTGCGCACTGAAACGGAGGCACAGGTTGCGGAGTTCCGCACCGGCCGGCGTGGCGAGCGATCACTTTCCGAAGCTGAGCGCGCAGAGGCCATCTACCAGCCCCTGCGGCGCGCGCTCATCTTTTTGGCTCCGCCACCCCCACCGCCCATACGTACGCAACTCTCGCGTGAAGAGCTACGCGCGGTGGTTGGCGAGGCCATACCCTGTACCGATGCCCACCGCCGTCTCTTTGCCGGGGTACCGCTCCCACCTGACCGCATGTTCGAGGGGGAATGTAGCCAACCCGGCCAACGACCAGACAGACCACGACCATGAAACAGGTGACGCGTGACAGCCGGACCACATGCGCCAGATCAGGCGCCAGGTCCAATTTGAACAACTCAACCCCGCGCTTGCGGCTACAGCGCAAGTGTGCGTGTGGCCGCGCGTCTGGACCCAGCGGCGACTGCGCGGAGTGCCGGCGCAAGCGGCTGCAAAGGAGCGCTTGGGTAGGGCAGGCGCCGGATGTGGCGCCGCCCGTCGTCCACCATGTTTTGCTGATGGCTGGCCAGCCGCTGCATGGCAGCGTACGCAGCACAATGGAGATGCGTCTGGGCCATACCTTTGACAACGTCCGCGTGCATACAGATGACACGGCTGCAGCGTCGGCCCAGGCAGTGCAGGCACGAGCGTACACAGTGGGGCGGCACATCGTCTTCGATGCTGGCCAATATGCTCCCGGCACGTCGTCTGGCAAGGATCTACTTGCCCACGAGCTGGCCCATGTGATGCAACAGCAAGGTGCAACTGGCGGTAGCGCGGGTTCTCTGCCCATTTCGCAGCCGCACGATGCTGCCGAACAGGCTGCGGATCGACTCGCACACGGGAGAGACCAGACAGGCGCCGGCCGGACCGGCGCCCAGGTGGCACGCGCGCCAGCCGGGGGCCCGCCAGCGTTCTGCAAAGGGGCCACCCGGTCATCAATGGAATTCTCGGTGCAGGCGTCCGCTATGACCGCCCTGGTTGCGCCAGACACAGGCATCCCGCTTCTCTACCGGTCACTCAAGCGGATCCGCACCTGCTTCCCGGCCTTTGTGGAAAAAGATTTCCTGTCTATCGTTACCATCGACAAGTTCTATCCCGATGCCAAGCGTAAGGAGATCGGCAATAGCTATGGCGCTGCCATTCGCAAAGATGACCGCAAGCTGGCCTGGCGCGAGAGCCAGAAGCCTTTTGCCGGCTATGAAGTGAGTGGCTATGACCCGTCAGAGCGTTTTACGAAACCGGAGCAAATGCGCCAGTTTGGCTATGAAGCGGCGCCAGGCCACCAGGACGTGGAAACGCAGGGCTTCCGCCCGTCAGAAGCTTCGGACAGGTCTAAAGAGCTGAAGGAATTGCGGGAGACAAGCCGTACTGCACAGAAGCCCTTTAGCGAGGCGGACGTGTTGGTCTTTTCGGGCCACCAGTACGCTCAATACAAGGTGCCGGGCGTATGGACCGACGACAACATGGCGGATCCCTCGATCTTTGACATCCGCACGCTCAAGCCGCCGCTCGACAACGTCAAGCTCGTTGTAAGTACGAGCTGCGCCACCATCTGCAAGGACCCGGCTGCCATCTGGAAGAGCCTCTTTCCCAAGGCCGTGTTCCTGGGTTACAAGAAGTCGGCGCCCCTCAATGGGGCGACCATGGCCCAGAGCTTTGTCAAGCGGCTGCCCAAGGACTTTCTCTTTGAGGCTGGCGGCCAGTCAGCGGCTGTCTCGGCGTGGAAGGGCGCGATCAAGGCGATACACAAAGGCGATTCGACGCGCGAGCCAGGCTGGCTTGATGTGCCGGGCAACCAGGTGGAGTACTGGACAGGCAGCAAATTCAAAAAGGTAGCCGCTGACTCGGTAGACAACCAATGTAAGGAAAAGGGTGATCAATCAGCGTCGGTTCCCGACCCGGGCGACTGGCGTGGGCCGGCGTCGCCATGACGGCTCTGGATAGCACACTATGAATGACAGGGCACTGAGCTCGACGGTAGACAGAACTGAAAAGATGCCAGCTGGACACCGGCTGCTTCAGCGCAAATGTGCGTGCGGTCGTGGGGCCGGACCAGCCGGGAAGTGTGCGGCATGCCGCCAGCGGCACCGCGCCGGCGACCGGGCGCGGCATGCTCTGACCATTTCACAGCCCAGCGATCGTCTCGAAGGTGAGGCGGATCGCGTGGCCGATGCCGTGGCCGCCGGCAGCAGCGTATACCCAACATCGGGCCAGCTTCTGGGCAACTCGTTACCTTTCGTGCAACGGGACGCTGCGCAACCGAACGACAGCGCTGCCCACACCCTTGCCAATGGTCCTATCGCGCCCGCAGCGGTGAACAAGACGCTAGGGAACAAAGGCAAACCACTCGACGCCCAGATTGGCCGCACCATGGGGAGGCGGCTGGGCCACGATTTCAGCCGCGTACGGGTGCACGATGACAGCCAGGCGCATGCATCCGCCCAGGAGATCGCCGCCCGCGCCTACACGGTCGGCAACGACGTGGTCTTCGCGGCCGGCCAATATTCGCCGCAATCCCAAGAGGGCCGGCAGCTGCTCGCCCACGAGCTCGTGCATGTGGTGCAGCAGAGCAGAATGAAGGGCGAGCCGCGAATCCTGCAACGGGTACCTTGGGGAAAATGCCCGCCAGGGCGCCGGCTCGACGCACGGCGCAGCTTCATTCACGCGCCGGCAGAGTTATTCGCCGTTGGGTACTATTACGCTCAGTTTCCGGGTCACTGCATCCTGACCAACGAGATGCTGGCGATGGGCGAGATACCGGTGTGCAAAGAGCCCGAAGCGACCATGGTGGACAAGCTCATGCGCCACTTCCACCGTGACAAGCGGCCCATGCGGCGCCGTGCGGTGCGGCCAACTGAAGAGGTCACAGAACGTGCCGAAAGCGCGGGAACTGCTCTTACGGGCGCGGTCGAGCTGGTACAGACGTTGCTGCAGCCCGACATTTTGGATGTGACATCGCAGCAGGTATACGACATCACCACGAAAAAACAGCGCAGCGCCAAGAAACGGAAGATCAAGGATATCTATGTACCGCGGCTGGACATGGTGACTGGCGGCCATTGGGCGGCCGGCCATACCTTGCCAGCGCCGAAAGGCTTCGGTCTGCAATTCCGGGTTAGCACCAATACAGTTCTCTGTTATGGCGCCACGGACTTTGCCCGTTGGCCGGGCGTGATCCAGTACGAGCCGATCGATACCAGCAAGAAGAGCAAAAAGAAGAAATCGAAGAAAAAGGATGGCAAAAAAGGTGGGAAGAAGAGCAGCGCCAAGAAGCCGTCCGCCAAGAAGCCGCCAGCCAAGAAACCACCCGTAAAGAAACCGCCGGCAAAGGCGCCCTCCAAACCGAACCCGACGAACAAGGGGCTTGGCATTGGCATCATGAGCACGACCGAAGGAGGCGCCAATGTAGGTGTCGGCGTCTCTATCATGTCCGGCGGGGTGGCGGTGGGTACGGCAGGCGTTGGCGTCTCGGTTGGCTCCACCTCCATGGCGGCCGGCACAGCGTCCGGCGGTGTCTCAATTGGGGATACCGGCGAGGCCGTCGGCGCAGTTGGAGTGGGCGCTAGCAAGAGCAGCACGACCTCGGCGGCGGCTGCCGCGGGTGCAGGCGTGAGCAAAGAGAGTAAGAGCGAGGCACTTGCGACAGCCGGTGCGGGTGTCTCGGAGGAATCGGAGGCAAGAGCCACTGCCGCGGCCAGCGCCGGAAAGATGAAGAAATCACGGGGCACCGCGAAGGCTACGGCCGGAACCGGCGAGACGGAAGATGTCACAGCGGAGGCGGCGCCTCCGGCCCCTGGCGAAGCGGAAGCCGAAGGCGCGCCGAAAGCGGCCACGGAAACCGAAGGAGCCGCCGGCAAAGAAGCTGGCACCGCGGCGAAACCGGGAACCAAACCCGGCGACGAGACCGGCACCGGGGCCGGCGAGGGCGAAAAGCCCGGCGCGGCTGGGAAAGAAGGCGAGGCGGCAGGGACCAAGGCGGCTGCTGGGGAAGCAAAGGCCGCGGCTGGGGGCGCCGGAGGCGGCAAAGACGTTCCCATTGATTTCTCGGGCGTGAAGGCTACGGACGTGAAGAAGGCCATCGAGGAAGGGGAGAAGATTCGCAAGCTGCTGGAGGGCGCGTCTCCCGCTCAGATTGAACTCATGAAGAAGCTGGCGGAAGACTCTGAGAACGGCGTCTACATGGTACCCGCCGCTGACTGGATCGAGACGATGATGAAGGCCACAGAAGGGTTGTCCACCGAAGACCTGGCCTATGTCATGGGGCTGGATTGGGTACCTGGCCACATGAGCCCCGAGGAGCTGCGCAAGGCAGTTGAGGAAGCGGTCAAACGCAAGGATGAGCCCAAGGGCGAGAAGTCCGACGCGACCGATGACGATAAAACCAACAAAGGCGAAGGCACTGCAGGAAAGGGTGGCGATGCGGCTGCTAAGAAGGCTGGCAAGGAAGGAGGCGGCGCAGGTGAAGGCACAACGAGCGGCGCCAAGGTCGAGAGCGGCGTAGCCAGGGCCGAAACGCCCCCAGCTGAGCTGGACCGAACGCCCAAGGGTGACTTCCCGTTCCGCATCCTTTCCGGGCTAGAGCGCAACGGCAGCTACACGTCCGGCGCCAGTTACCCGTGTACGGTACAGATCACTGATGGAGGAAGGACATTCAAAGTCGCTGGCGTCGAGATCACCTACGTTGATAAGGAAATCAGGCGAGAAAACCGTGGGAAAAAGAACTACGACATTGTCTATTTCAAGCTCCACTTCACCGCGGATTTCTGGGTGCCGAAGCACAAATTCTATGGATTAGGTGGGCCGGACACAACGATTGACTACGACTTCGGCGGCCCTGAAGTACGTTGATACAGCGGCCGGGTGGCTCCGGCCCAGGAGAGTGATGACCTATGGGCGCATATCCACGATCACCCAAACTCGTCAAAGGCGCGTTGATCGGCCTCGACCCGCTCAACCCCCTGGCCAGCGTGATCGTATTCCAATACAACCCGCTGACCCTGCGACGTGAGCTGCAGGCCCGGTTGGGTCGCGCCGAAGGTGATTCGGCGGAGATCACACGGCTCGAAGGCGCGCCGGAGGAGACAATCTCGCTGCAGGCAGAATTCGACGCCACCGATGGGTTGGAGAAGGCCGATGGCATCGCCACCACCATGGGTGTTTATCCGCAGTTGTCGGCGTTGGAGATGCTCATCTATCCCAAGAGTGTCTACGTCATTGCCCAGACAGTGCTCTCGGCGCTGGGCACGTTGGAGATTGCCGCGCCGCAGGCGCCGCTGACGCTCTTCGTATGGGGTATCAAACGGGTGCTGCCAGTCCAGCTCAGCGGCTTCACCATCGAGGAAGAGGCCTACGACGCCAATCTCAACCCTATCCGTGCTTCTGTAAGCTTAAGCCTGCGTGTGCTCAGCTACACGGACCTGCGCATGACCAACCCGGCCTATTACCTCTTCCTGGCCCACCAGGTGGTCAAGGAGACCATGGCGGTTGTGGGCAGCGTCAGCAATGTGGCTGGGGTCGTGGGTGGCAACGTGAGCCTGCTGTAATAAGGGGATGCCCATGTTCGACTATACAAGCCGTTACTACAATCTCGAGACAGAGACGCACACGACGCCCGACGGGCGGACAGTGACCTATGTGCGGCGACGTTTTCTGCCCCGGCTGGACACGATCCAGAGTCTCACAGAGGTGACCGTCAACGATGGCGATCGCCTGGATCTCATCACCGCGCGTAACCTGGGTGACCCGGAGCAGTTCTGGCGCGTCGCCGATGCCAACGTCTATCTCAACCCGTTCGATCTGACTGCCGAACCGGGCCGTACCGTGCGGGTTCCAGTGCCAAGTCTGTAATGCGAAATGGGGCACGGGGTAGCTATAGCAGACGAAGGTGTATGAGGCGGGCAGCGAGCCCGCGGCGTATGCGTCAATGTCCAGAGCGTACTTTTCCGGATGATCTGCAATGAACAACTTCTTAGGTGTGCAATTGACGGTATTGATTGGGCCGACCGTCGCGGTGCCGGCGCCGCCGCTCATATCGGAGGCTATCCAGAGCGTGGAAGTGACCCACAGCGACGCGGGACGGTCGGGCTTTCAGCTCGTCCTTCAGGCCGGCCGCGACCCGGTCACGGGGCTATTGGACTATCCGCTGCTGAGCCTGCCACTGCTTCGCCCCTTCAACCGGGTTGTCCTGATCGTGACGTTCAACGGCATTCCTTCCGTGCTGATGGACGGCATCATCACCCACCAGCAGCTAAATCCGGGCAACGAACCAGGCACCGGCAAGCTGACCGTGACGGGCGAAGATGTGAGTGTCATGATGGACCTGGAAGAGAAGTCAGTTGAGCATCCGGCCCAGGATGAGACCGTGATCGCGCTGAAGCTCATCGCTTCCTATGCCCAATATGGTCTGATCCCTACTGTGATACCACCAACGGTCATCGATCCGCCCATCCCCATCGAGCGCACACCGGTGCAGCAGGGAACTGACCTGAAATATCTCCAGCAGATAGCGGCCAGCC
>JACFMY010000340.1:0-227 GCA_019455155.1 Caldilineaceae bacterium | reverse complement strand
ACGGGTACGTCTTCTTCGTCATCCCAGGTCCGGCGCCCATGACCAATTTCGCCTATTGGGGGCCACCGAAACGGTTGGATGTGCCGCAGCGGGCTTTATCGGTGAATCTGGGGCCGGCGACGAACGTGGAGTCACTTGACTTCCGCTATAACAGCTTGGAGCCGACGCTAGTTTCTGGGCAGGTGCAGGACCGGCTCACGAATGAGAGCATGCCTGTGCAGACCATG
>JACFMY010000339.1 GCA_019455155.1 Caldilineaceae bacterium | reverse complement strand
AGATCGCTGCGCTTGACCTCGAAATTGTCGAACCGTTGCTCCCGGTGCAGCGCCAGTGTGCTCAGATCGCTGTGGCCTGTGGCCTTGCCAGTGCGGAAGTCAGGCGCCAGAATCATCACATGGTTGATCAATCCCACATCCTGCAAGCGGCTACGCAGCCGCGGGTCGAGGTCTTCCAGGCGTTGGTTCGTGGTGATGACCGTGGGCAGCTGCGTGTTGTAGCGATGGTTCAACAGCTGGAAGAGCTTCTCCTGGGCCCACGGCGTGCTGCTCTGGGCGCCCAGATCGTCGAGCACGAGCAATGGTGTATTGCGCAGTTGCTCAAAGAGCTGGTCATAGGTCGTTTCACTCTGGGGGCTAAACGCGGTACGCAGGTGATCCAGCAGGTCTGGCACCACCATAAAGACCACCGGTTCGCCGGCTGCGAGCCGGGCATTGGCGATCGCCGCCGCCAGATGGGTCTTGCCCGAGCCGTAGGTGCCGGTCAACAACAGCCAGCCCTCCGGATTCTCGACATACATGCGGCAGGTTTCGTAGGCGCTGCGCAGGTTGTACTGCTTGTCGGGCGGCAGGTGCGACGGCTGCGGGATGAAGGTGTCAAAGGTAAGCCGCGAGAGAATCTGCAGTGAGCCAAGGGACTGCAGGACACGCAAGCTGCGCGCCTGGCGTGCCTGGCGCCGGCATGTACAGGGTACCGCCTTGCCAAAGTCAGGATGGCCCACAGGCAGATCGGGCACGATAAAACCGGTATCGCCGCAGATGGGACATGCTGGACCTGCAGCGGCTGGCGGCGATGAAGGCATCGCTCGTGCCAATTGCACGCTTTGGCGGCCGGCCTGGCGCGCAGCCATGTCGCCGCGGGGCTCCTCAGCCGAGGATGATGTCGGAGTATTCATCTGGGATGTACTTGCGCCGTAGCTCTGCTTCAGTATCTCGCCCAGTGTCTTCATGGGTACGTTTGTCCTTGCCGTCTGTCTCCCAACGCTTGAGAATCGCCTGAATATAGCGTAGGGCACGCTTGTTGCGGCTCACGGCGATAGTGAACGCCTCATCGATCCAATCTGGTGGATAGCTCTTCTCCATATCTCGCAGCTGATCGGCAATCAGCGGGGTCATCAGGCCGATGTTTTGCTCGTACAGTTTGAAGATGTTTGGGCGCTCCACGCGCAGCCGCGCCTCTTCGGGGATCACCTTGCGCAGCGCATCCAGCTTGCCCTGCCGCACCAGCGCCAGGGTCTGGCGACCTCTCACGGTATTGATGAAATACCAATCCTCTCTGTGCGGGCTGCCGCCTGCCTCGGGTGCGTCCGTTTCGATCTCCAGCTTGAGCAGCGTGTTGCGGGCCGTGGCCCGCTCCAGGGCATCGGCCAGAGTCTGTTCTGGCGTGCGTAGCTCGCTCTCCAGGTTGAGACTCTGCAAGAGCTTCTCATCCGCGCGCAGGTCCGCCCCGCGCAGATACTTAAGATCGCCTTCCTGTTCATTGAGAAGCCAGAAGCAGTGCAGTGTCAGCTTCAGCTCAGCCAGGTCGTCGATCATGGGCAGCAGATCGCTGAAGAAAAGGTCCGGCACCTTGACCGGCTTCATCTTCGTGTCGGGAAACCCAACAAATGCAGAAGTTTGAAATGGCATAGCAATTCAAGGTATAGAGACACGTCTGGCGGACGGCTAGCCAGCCTAATAGTCCAGCTCGGTACGCTGAACCTCCAGATCACGAAACTGGGTCAGCTCCTTGCGGAAGAAGAGGCTTACGGTACCGGTGGAGCCGTGGCGGTGCTTGGCGATGATGATATCGGCGATATTCTGCCGGTCCGTATCCTCAATGTAGTAATCCTCGCGATATATGAATAATACCACGTCTGCATCCTGTTCGATCGATCCGCTCTCGCGCAGGTCCGAGAGCATCGGCCGTTTATCGGAGCGGCTCTCCACGGCGCGGGAGAGCTGGCTCAGGGCAATGACCGGCACATTCAGCTCGCGAGCCAGCCCTTTCAAGGAACGGCTGATTTACGAGATTTCTTGTTGGCGATTGGCATCGAGGCCACCGGCCTGCCCGGACATGAGCTGCATGTAGTCAATCATGACCATGTCCAGCCCGTGCTCCGCATAGAGGCGGCGGCACTTGGTACGGATCTCGTTTACGGTAGCCGCCGGCGTGTCATCGATAAAGATATTGGTGTTGGCCAGCATGTTGGCTGCCTCCAGCAGGATCGGCCATTCATCATCATGGACCTGGCCCAACCGCAGGCGGTGGCTGTCGATCCCGGTCTCCGTCGAGAGCAGGCGTTGAACCAGCTGTTCGTTACTCATTTCGAGACTGAAGATGGCCACGCGGGCGCCATAACGCTTGGCTGCGTTCTGGGCCACATTGAGCGCCAGACTTGACTTCCCCATAGCCGGGCGAGCGGCAAGGATCACCAGGTCACTCTTCTGCAGGCCGCCCAACAGCCGGTCCAACATCATGAAGCCCGTGGGCACGCCCATGAGCGTGTCCTGGTTACGGGCCAGAAAGTCGATGCGATCGACCACATTGCCCATGATGGCACGGATGGGCATGAGATCGCGGTGGATGCGGGCCTCGCTAACGCCAAAGATGAGCGACTCGGCCCTGTCAATGACCTCGTCCACATCCTGGCTATCGTCGTAGGCCAGCTCCGCGATCTGCCCTGCTGCGCCGATGAGACGCCGCAGCAGGGCTGTGCGTTCGACGATGCGCGCGTAGTGGTCCACGTACATGGCCGACGGCGTGCTGCTGATCAGATCGGTGACATAGGCAGGGCCACCGACCTCTTCTAGCTGGCCGCGGCGTTCAAGCTCGTCGACGATGGTGACAAAATCGAGGGGCTCGCGACGTTCGTTGAGGGCCAACATGGCCTCGTACAACCAGGCATGGCGCTCGCGGAAGAAGTCTTCCGGCCGCAGAAAATTCGCTACCTTGATGATTGCGTCAGGGTCGATGAGGAGCGACCCCAGCACCGCGCGCTCCGCTTCCAGATTGGCGGGAATACCCTTAACAGGCGCATCAACCGATTCCATCGCTCACCGTCTGTGTCTGCGCACTCCAAAGCCCTGAGGAAAAGCTGTGTACAGGTTGTGGATAACACTCCGAGGTACAAAAACGGCGAAGCTGCCGGGACGCAGCCTCGCCGTCTGGAGTGCGACTATTACGCCGAAATCCGTTTAGTTGCCGAGCAAGCTGTCCAGATCCAGGCCTTCCACAAAATCCTTGAATGCGCCCAAATCCTCGGTCGAAGTATCGCCCAGTTCGGCTTGACTGCCTTCTTCACTCAGGCTCACTTCTTCCTCCGGCATCATGCCAGCCTGTTCCATCACTTCTTCCGCCACGTAGATCGGCACGTTTACCCGCACAGCCAGGGCAATTGCGTCGCTGGGCCGGCTGTCGATCTCCGTCGTGTCACCGTTTACGTCCAGTACGATACGGGCATAATAGGTGTTGCGCTCGAGGCTGCTGATCAAAATGTGCAACACCTCAGCGCCCAGGGTCTCAATCACGGACTTGAGCAGGTCATGAGTCAGGGGACGAGGCGCCTCCATACCCTGTAGCTGTAATGTAATGGCATCCGCTTCAAATGGCCCAATCCAGATGGGCAGGAAACGTTCACTGCCTTCTTCCTTGAGAACCACAATACGATTCTGTGAGAGAAGGCTAACCCGGATGCTGTCGATTGTGACCTCGATCATTTGATTCTCTCCCGTTCGGGACCGGAACCACGTACATCCTTGTCCGTCCGGTACTCTACAGCGTCCTGCATGAAGGTTCGTTATGCGAACGTAAGTTGCACTAACCTCGGGTGCGCGAGATTATAGCACACATGAATTAGCGCGCAAAGTGATTCTTGCTGCTATCTGGCGTTCTTTGTCCCTATTGTAGACGCCCATAGCCTTCGAATCAAGGAAAAAAAAGACCGGCCAAAAGACCGGTCCTTTGCCCAGTCGGGGAGAGAGGATTTGAACCTCCGACCTCTTCGACCCGAACGAAGCGCGCTACCAAGCTGCGCTACTCCCCGAGGACACTCCTTAGTATAGCTGAATCCGCGCGAAGAGGCAAATCATTATGGTCTGGCAGGTGTATATTTTGCGATAGCCGGCGCGGCCCCACAACGTCAGTCCGATACCTCGAACCAGCCCAAAACCGCGTACGCTCTGCCATCCGGCAGCGTCTCAAGCTCGCCGCCAAATGGGCGTACACCAACCTCAACCAGATATTTGCCGGGCGCTAGATCGGAGGGCAGATAGGCGCCATAGCTATCCTCTACGAGCACGCCAACCGGCCAATGATCGGTGCTCCAGCGCCCCGCACCCGGTGAACGCCGGCGCTCCCAGACCAATGTGCCGTCGTCTGCCAGCAGGCGAAAATCGAGCCGCCAATCGATCGCGGTGGGCTCATCGACACGCCAGTAGAGCGTGGGCGCGGGCGCCAGCACCCATCCCACCAGCGACAGATCGCCGAAATCGATGACCTCGGACGGCGCGGCAAGGGCAGGCTCGCCGGCCGGCAGCGGAGCAGGCGGCGCATACGCCGGCCGGATCACCCCGCCCAGCGCATAGATGCCCAGGAGAAAGCTGGCCGCGATCAGCGCATAGGCGCCGCGACGCTGCTGGCCCTCGGGCAGCCAGGCCAGCAATCCAGCTGCCAGCAGGACAACAAGCGCGCCTGCCACAGGGTAGAGGAGACGCCCCTGGTCAGTGCCCAGGGCAAGCAACGAATAGCGCCAGACGCCAATGGCAACGCTGGCTGTGGCCAACAGCAGCAGTGTCACCGGCCAGCGCGCGGCGCGCCAGGCCGGACGCAAGAAGAGGCGTATGAGACCAGCCGCGCATACTGCCGTGAACAACGCGGCCAAGGCGTAGACCCAGGCAGGCATCGGCACATGGCCAGCGCCGCCAAACTTGCCCCAGAAGGACAGGAACCAGCCGCGGAGCAACCACCATGTATCGTTCCAGCCCCACGCCGCGGTGCGCTGGTCGATCGTGGCCATGACGAGCGCCATGCCCGAGGGGTCGCCATAGAGCAGCCAGTTCCGCACAAACCAGGGCAGTGCAATCACCGCGGCCAGCGCGCCTGTCCATACGAGCGTCGGCAGCCAGCGGCGCCAAGTTCCCAGGAGGGCAGGCCACCAGCCTGACGGCGTTGAACCGCGCGCTTCCACTAGAACGCCTGCTAGCACAGCCAACCCGACAGCCGGCCAGAGTGCCACCGTGCTGACTTTGGAAAGCAGCCCAGCGCCGAGGACGAGTCCGCCCCACCACCCGGGCCGGTACCGGCCGCCGGCCCGCGCCATGGTGAAGGCCGCCGCCAGCGACAATGTACCAAAGAGGGCTGCCGCATTGTCGTTGTTGACCGAAGAACCGATAAAGAGAAACTCGGGCATGAAGGCCAATAGACCCGCGGCCGCGACCGCCACGGCCGGTTGGCCGGGCAGCGCGCGGCGGGCCAACAGGTAGGTAGCGGCGACCGTCGCTGTGCTCAAGATGACAGACCACAGCCGCACCATGTGCATGGCCAGCGCGCCATCGCGCCAGGGCCACGCCTCCAACGTTGTGTGGATAAAGAAGTTCGGCGACCACCCAGGGGAGGGGCTCAGTTGGACATCTGGATTGGAGCGGAGAAAAAGGTTGTTCGGTGCGCCCAATAGTGACCAGATCGCCGCCGTTGCATGATAGAGCGGTGGGTGCTTGCTTTGAGTGACCTTGGGGCCTACGGGCAAAGTCCCTTTGTTGGCCAGATAGAGCACATAGGCAAAGTGATCCGCTTCGTCCGGCGCTTCGCCAAGCGGGTTCGCGGCGCTGTACGCGACGCCGAGAATGAAATGGCCGAGCAGAACGGCCAGCACCACACGGCGCAGGGTGGGCGTCATGGACGCACCTCCAGCCATCCCCCGGTTACAAAGGGCACGGCGCTGCCCGCCGGTGTAAGCGGCTGGTCAGCCTCTCCCGGCCGGTAGAGACCAATGCGCAAGGCGTAGCGGCCCGGCGCGAGCGCCTGGGGCAGGGCAACGGGCATGGGCGTGGTCATAACCATGCCCGGCTGCCAGCGTGCCGCCGGCCTGTAGGGGCCTGTCATGGGGCCGTCGTACTGGGCAACGATCTGCCCCTGGGCGTCAAGAAGATGGACAAAGGCGATCGCCGCGTCGCCAGGCGCGAGCACAAGCCAGTGCAGGGCAATTGCTGTTGTCGTGCCAGGCCGGGCCGGCGGCGCCGATATGCCGGTCAGCTGCACAGGGCCATAGTCGGCGCGCACGGGCTGCACTTCCCAGGCGTAGCCGGATCCGGCGGCGATGGCCATGCCGGCGACCATGCCGGCGCTTGCCCACAAGAGGAGGCCGGCCAAGGCCAGGTGAGGCCGATGGGTGCGCGCCAGCAAGAGCAGGCCAAGCACAGCCAGCCAGCCAACGGCGGCCAGCAACCAGCCTGCACGTACAGCCGGCGTGGCCTTCCACGCTACGGCCACCTCGTGGCTGCCTGCCGGCAGATCCACGGCCAGCAGCCCCAGACTGCCTTGCGGCCGCGCGGCCTGCGCCGCGCCGTCCACTGTTACCTGCCAGGCCGGGAAATAGAAACGGTCGAAGACGATCTGGGCTGGCTCTGGTAGCGTCACCGCGTACCTGGCCTCCAGATAGCCCATGGATTGGGCCAGCGCTTGCATTGCGATCGGAGTCTGCGGGACGTCTTGCTGCTCAGATGGCTCCCGGCCGATGGCCCACCGCTGTTCCGTTACCCAACGGGGCAGGAACTCTCCTGTCCAGCTTGCGCCAACCTGGCCCATTTGGGCGTCGAACGCCAACATACTCTCGGACGTAACGGCGGCAGCGGCGGTCGGCAGCGGTTGCCAGGAGAGGCCACCGGCCATATTGGCCAGGAGCAATAGCCCAACCAGCCCGGTTGCGGTGCGGCGCTGCCAGCGGCCCAGCCGGAATGTCATGGCGTCCACAAGCAGTGCAGCCAACAGCGCTACCGCGGGCGTCAATAGGGTCAACCAGCGCCAGGGAAACTGTAGCTTACCGAGAACCGGCGCGGTTCTGTCCCAGAACCCCGCGCTGGTACTGGTCGTAAGCCAGGCAGCCGCCACGGCCACAAGCAGGGCGCTGGCCAACACCGTACGCCGTCCCGCTGCCGCGCGAGTACCCAGCAAGATGAGGGTACCGGCTGCCAGCAGCGCGACCCAACCAGGCAGCGCGACCGTCGGGTCAGCTGCC
>JACFMY010000338.1 GCA_019455155.1 Caldilineaceae bacterium | reverse complement strand
GGCCATGCAGGTCGCCGAAGAAGCTCTCGTTCCAGCCACTAAAGGGGAAATAGGCCATGGGGGCAGCGACGCCGATGTTGATGCCAATGTTGCCGGCGTCTGCCGCGTGGCGGAATTGGCGGGCGACGGCGCCGCTATTGGTAAAGATACACGCCATGTTGCCGAAGGTACGGCCATTGACAAGCTCGATGGCTTGCTCCACGCTGTCGGCATGCATCAGGCTGAGCACTGGGCCGAAGATTTCGGTCTTGGCAATCTCGCCCTGGGGCGGCACACTGTCCAACACAGTCGGGAAAACGAAGAAGCCATCTTCGTAGCCCTGAACCTGGCGCCCGCGACCATCGACCACCACCGTGGCGCCCTCCTGTGCGGCCTTGCCGATCAGAGACTCGATGCGCGCCTTGCTCTCGCGCGTGATGACCGGCCCCATCTGCACACCATCGTCGAGACCGTAGCCCACCTTGCGGCTGTTGGCCGCGTCAGCCATCATTTCCGTAAAGGCATGGCGTGCTTCCCCCACGGTAATGGCCACCGACGCGGCGAGGCAGCGCTGCCCCGCGCAGCCAAAGGCTGAGTCGGCCATGATGCGCGTGGCCATATCCAAATCGGCGTCGGGCATGATGACGACGGGGTTCTTGGCGCCGCCCTGGCACTGGGCGCGCTTGCCGTTGGCCGTCGCGCGGCTGTAGACATACTTGGCCACCGGTGTCGAGCCCACAAAGCTAATGGCCCGCACGCGCGGGTGGTCCAGCAGCGCGTCGACCGTCTCCTTGCTGCCATTGACAAGCTGAACGATGCCCGCGGGAAAGCCTGCCTCTTCCAGCAATTCAAAGAGTCGCTGGCTTGTCATGGAGACTTTTTCGCTGGGCTTAAGAATGAAGGCGTTCCCTGTAGCCACGGCATAGGGCAGAAACCAGAGCGGGATCATGCCGGGAAAATTGAACGGCGTAATCGCGGCCGCGACACCCAGCGGTTGGCGCAGCATATGCTCATCGATGCCAGCGGCGATATCCTCGTTGTTATGGCCCTGCATGAGAATCGGCGCGCCGCAGGCCACCTCCACATTCTCGATGCCCCGGCGGAGCTCGCCGACGCTTTCCGCGTAGGTCTTGCCACACTCGTTGGTGATGATCTTGGCCAGCTCGTCCAGGTGCGTTTCCAGCAGCATCTTGAAGCGGAACAGATGCTGGATCCGGTCGCCAACTGGCGTCTCGCGCCAGGCCAGAAAGGCGCGGTGTCCGGCCGTCACCGCGGCGTCCACCTCGGCGCCTTGCGATAAGGGCACCGTCGTCAGCGTCCTGGCGGTGGCTGGATTGACAATGTCCAGGTGCGTTGACGCGCTGGACGGCGCCCATTTCCCATCGATGAAATTTAACAGTTGTCCGTTCTGCATCATTGTTCAGTTCTTCCTTGCGGTCCTTACCGCCCAACGTATCTGATGGCGCGACTAGAGGAAATATCGTTCTCGTGCGCGTTGTTCTTCCCACTCTTCACGTGCGGCATGCACGCTGTCCAGTTCCGAGACTTCGGCTACAGGCACGTCCCACCAGCTGGCGTAGCCGGGAACACCGAGGTAGCGGTCGTTCTCAACATAGATGACCACGGTGCCCTGGGCCTGCCGCGCGCTGTTGAGTGCGGCCACGACTTCATCGTAGGTCTTGCAGGCAATGACCTGGGCGCCGAGGCTGCGGGCATTCATGGCCAGGTCCACAGGCAGGTTCTTGATCGCTTCATTGGCATCGGTGGGTAGCCGTGCACCAGAATCTTGAGGCTGCGGGAAGGCGAAGCGGGTGCCAAAGCCTTCTGTCCCCAACGACCGGCTCAGGGAGCCGATGCTCTTGTAGCCATGGTTGTCCATGAGCACAATGGTCAGCTTGTAGCCCTCCTGGATCGAGGTGATAATCTCGTTCGCCAGCATGAGGTAGCTGCCATCGCCCACGAGGACGTAGACCTCTCGCTCGGGGTTGGCCATCTTAACGCCCAGGCCGCCGGCAATCTCATAGCCCATGCACGAATATCCATACTCCAGGTGATATTGCTTGGGATGGCGCGTGCGCCAGAGCTTGTGGAGGTCGCCAGGCAGGCTGCCGGCCGCGCAGACCATTACCGCATCAGGGTCGCCGTGGTCATTGACTGCGCCAATGATCTCCCCCTGGCTCGGCAAAGGTGTGTTGCGAATATCATAGATCCGCTGCACCTCGGCCTCCCATTCATCGTGGAGCGTCCGTGCGCGCGCAGCGTATTCGTCGTCTACATGATAGGCGCCCAAGCGTTCGGAAAGCTCTTCCAGCGTCACCCGGGCATCGCCGGTGAGGGCGAGCGCGCTGTGTTTGTGCGCGTCGAAGTCGGCCACATTGATATTGATAAAGCGAACGTCGGGATGCTGGAACTGTGTCTTGCTGGCCGTGGTGAAATCGCTGTAGCGAGTGCCGATGCCGATTATGAGGTCGGCGTCCTGGGCCATGAGATTGGCGGCCGAGGTGCCCGTTACCCCAATGGCGCCCAGGCAGAGCGGATGGTCATAGCGCAGGCTGCCCTTGCCGGCCATAGTCTCTCCCACAGGGATGCCGGTCGCGTCCGCAAGACGGCGCAGCGCGTCACTTGCTTCGCTGTAGAGGACGCCGCCGCCGGCGATGATCAGCGGCCGCCGTGCGTTGCGGATCATCGCGGCCGCGCGGGCCAGCGCCTCACGGTCTGGCCGGTTGCGCGGGATGTGCCAGATACGTTTTGCAAAGAGCGCGGCCGGATATTCGTAGGCTTCGGCCTGTACATCCTGGGGTAGCGCAAGCGTGACCGCGCCGGTGTCCGCAGGGCTGGTGAGCACCCGCATGGCCTCCGGCAGCGCCGTGATCAGCTGGTCTGGCCGGTTGATGCGGTCCCAATAGCGGCTGACCGGCTTAAAGCAATCATTGACCGAGATGTCCTGCGTGTACGGTGACTCCAGCTGTTGCAACACGGGTGCGACGTTGCGCCGGGCAAAGATGTCGCCCGGCAACAGCAAGACCGGCAGCCGGTTCACCGCCGCGACGGCCGCGCCCGTAACCATATTGGTCGCCCCTGGG
Organism: Caldilineaceae bacterium; assembly: GCA_019455155.1. Lineage (GTDB taxonomy): Bacteria > Chloroflexota > Anaerolineae > Caldilineales > Caldilineaceae > JACFMY01. The sequence goes on along the minus strand of JACFMY010000338.1, from coordinate 4,179 downwards.
CCGATAGACGTCGTACAGGCCAGGGTCTGCAGCCGGTTCTTTTGCTTGGCATAGGCGGCCGCGGTGTGAACCATGGCCTGCTCGTTGCGCGTCTGGTAGTAGCGGAAATCAGGGTATTGCAGCAGCGCCTGGCCGATGCCTGCCACATTGCCATGGCCAAAGATGCCACAGATGCCCGCAAAGAACGGCTGCTCGACACCGTCCCGTTCTACATACTGGTTTTTAAGGAACTGGATGATGGCCTGAGCCATTGTCAGACGGGCGGATTGCGATGACATAAAGCCCTTCTTCCTGAGATTGGTATAGGTTGTCGCGCCGTGGGCTCAGTCCGGCCTGGTCCCAGGCTGCCTGGTCTCACGGATAAATATCTCCGTTCGGTTTCATGGCCCCGCGCAGATGCGTGTCTGTCAGATCCGCGCCGGCGAGGTTAGCTTCGAACAGGTTGGCGCCCGCAAGGTTCGCGCGCGTGAGATTGGCCTCGCTCAGGTCCGCGGCCTTGAACACTGCCTTAAGCCCGTTGGCTTCAGTCAGATCCGCGCCGTGCAGCCGGCAGGCGACCAGGTGCGCGTTGCGGAGATTGGTCTCGAAGAGAATCGCCTGGGCCAGATCGGCATGATTGGCTTTGGCATCGCGCAGATTGGCGCGGGTCAACGTAGCCCGGCGCAGGTTGGCGTGCTCCAAGGTGGCATTACACAGCGTCGCGCCGGTGAGGTCCGCGCCTTCCAGGTTGGCGCCAGCGAGGTTTGCATTCTCCAGGTTGGCGCCCACGAGATTGGCGCGGGTCAGGTTCGCGTCACTCAGGTCCGCGTTGCTGAGATCGGCGCCGCGCAGGTGCGCCTGGCTGAGGTCACAACCCGACAGCCACAGCGGTCCACCGCGCCGGTTGAGCAAGTCGTAGATCTGCCAGGATGTCAATTCAGCCATGATCTGCGCCTCTACCTTTCGTCTGTCCTCTTCGCACCGGCCTGTCCGCGCGCTGTTCGCCCGTACATGGACTCCCCAGCCTCCAGCGAGTGGGCCATATCAGACTCTGCCGAGCTCAGCCGGCCGGCATTGGCCTCCGCGTCCTCCCGGGCAAACTCCTCGAGCTCGTGGCTGAGCGCATCGAGCTCGTCGGCGCCCGACATCATGCGCACCATCTCCTCGCGGCTCAGCTCCGCCCTGGTGAAGGTGCCAAAGGTGCGCCCGCGCTTGAGAATGGTGAAGCGGTCGCCCACGGCATAGGCGTGGTGCGGGTTATGCGTAATGAAGACGACCCCGATGTTACGGGCGCGCGCCTGGGCAACGTAACGTAGGACTACACCGGCCTGCTTGACGCCCAGGGCGGCTGTAGGCTCGTCCAGGATGAGCACCTTAGCCCCAAAGTAGACCGCGCGGGCAATGGCGACAGATTGGCGCTCGCCGCCCGACAGGGTGCCCACAGGCTGCGAGGGGTCACGAATGTCGATGCCCATCTTCGCCATTTCAGAGCGCGCAACCTGGTTGGCAAAGCTTACATTGAAGCGCCGGAACGGCCCCCACCCAACAGTGGGTTCGGAACCTAGGAAGAAGTTGCGCGAGATGCTCATGAGTGGGATCATCGCCAGATCCTGGTAGACTGTGGCGATACCATAGGCAAGGGCGTCGCGCGGCGAGTTGAAGTCCACCGGCGTGCCTTCCACCAGGTATTTGCCTTCGCTGGGCTTGTGCACACCGGACAGGATCTTGATCAACGTCGATTTGCCCGCGCCGTTGTCACCCAGCAGGCACATCACCTCGCCGGCGTGGACAGACATTGAGACGTCGTTGAGGGCAATCACGCTGCCGAAATACTTTGAAACACCGAGTACCTCGATGAGAGGATTCTGATTCGTCGCCATTTGCTACCTCCTTGACTTCTCTGCGGCCTGCCGGATGTAGTTGTTCACCAGGACCGCGATGATCAACATGGCGCCCAGGAAAACAAAGAACCAGTCCGCGTCGACGCCAGCAAAGACGATCCCCTGCCGGACCATGCCGAAGATCAGTGCACCCAGGGCAGCGCCTACAGCTGAGCCGTAGCCGCCAGTGAGCAGGTTACCGCCAATCACCGCCGCGATAATGATGATGAACTCCTGGCCTTCGCCCCGTAGCGTGTCGGCCGATTTCACCACTGTGAGCTGGATGGTAGCGACCAGCCACGCGGCAAATGACGTTGTCATAAAGAGACCGACCTTCAACCTGTTTACCGGCACACCCACATTGCGCGCGGCTTCCGCTGCGCCGCCCGCGCCAAAGATCCAGTTGCCGATCCGCGTACGCAGCAGCACCCAGGTAGCCAGGATCGTTACGGCTATCCACCAGAGGATGGAGACTGGAAATCCCACACCTGCGAGCATAATATCCTGGCCAAAGAGGGCGTTCATGGCATCGAAGCCGGCTACCTTGTCCAGCCCACCCACCTGGCTACGGCCGGTTACCATGCGCGTAAAGCCAATGGTCAGCCCGCGAATGATAAAGAGGCTGCCCAGCGTGATGATGAACGACGGGAGCCGTGTGCGGATCACCATATAGCCGTTGATGAACCCTACCAGTAGGGCGAGCACAAGGGCGATGAATGCCGAGAGATAGAGGGGCATTCCCGTAGCTGTGCTCAGAATCGCGATGCCGGCGCTGCACATGCCCAGCACTGAGCCGATGGACAGGTCGAACTCACCGCCGATCATCAACAGCGCCACCGCGGCGGCCATGATCCCCAAATGGGACGAAACTTCCAGATAGCTTGCGGTGCCGCGTAAGCTTAGAAAGCCTGTAGGAGCGATGATGGCAAAAAAGGCCCAGACGAGGATGGCGCCGCCCAAGGCACCTAGCTCTGGCCGGGTCAACAGGCGCTTCAGCGGCCCCGACCGGACAAGCCGTTCATCCTGCTCCTTGGTAATCGAGGTGGTGGCCATGACTTCTCCTTCTTACTTCACAACCGGGCTGGGAAGCATCTTCCTACAACAGTCCTGTGATAGACGGAGCGCCGGCCATAGGCACCGGCGCTCCGGGAAAACGATCTTCGTTAGCGAGTACCGGCGGCAGACAGGTCCTTGACCCGCGCGGCATTCTCCTGCGTCACGAAGCCAGGACCGGTCATGATCACGTCATTGGCTACGGTGTTCAGGTTGGTGTTGTACAGCGTCAACATGACGACAGGCAGGTAGCCCTGCAGATATTGCTGCTGGTCAATGGCGAAGAGCATGCGCCCAGACTCGATGGCATCCAGCACTTCGGGGCTCAGGTCAAAGGTCGCCAGCAGAATGTCATCGCGGCCGAGATCCTCCAGGGCCGCCAGCGCCGGCGCCGCACCTGTGGGGCCAAGGGTCAGAACGCTGTCGACACCCTCATTGGCCTGCACCGCAGCCGCAATGCGCTGCTGGGAATCCACCGGGTCGGCCAGATCCACGGCGACCACCTGGACGCTGGCACCAGCCTGCGCCATGGCATCCGTAAAGCCCTGGCAGCGCAGGTCCAGCGCCACATTGCCGATTTCCTGGTTCACGCAGAGCGCATTGGTGGCCCCAGCTGCGGCCATGCGTTCGCCGCCGCCAAAGCCGGCTTCGTATTCGGTCTGGCCTATGTGGTTGAGGACGCCCAGATCCTTGGCCACGTCGCTGCCCGAGTTCATGGAGATGACCGGGATACCGGCCGCTATAGCGGCGCGGATGGAGTCACCCAGCGCGTCGGCATCCGGGATCGAGACGACCAGCCCGTCCGGGTCGGACGCCACGGCCGCGTCGATGAGCTGCGACATGGCCACCATGTCGAAGGTCTGGGGCGCCTGGTACTCGACTGTCACGCGCATATCCCTGGCCGCCGCATCGACGCCGTTCTTGACGACACTCCAGAACGGATCGGAAGCCTGGCCGTGGCTCACGACAACAATTCGAATATCGCGCATCTGCGCAGCCGGCGCGGCCTCTTCCGTTGCCGCGGTAGGCGACGGCGGCGCCGCACAAGCCACAACAATAACCGTAATCAGCACCAACGCCGACATCGCGATGGCAAACAGCTTGGGGTTCCGAGACATTTGATCCTCCTTGTCCTCCGAACGATAGTGAAACGAAGTTTGTATATTGACAGTGACAGAGCCACGATCAATCAGATAGCAGGTTCACAGCGGCCAAACTGCTGGGGAGCGCCGCAAGTGGGACCGGCAGACTGGCACTTCGCAGGTAT
>JACFMY010000337.1:6430-7265 GCA_019455155.1 Caldilineaceae bacterium | reverse complement strand
CATAGGCATTGACAACTGCCATGCCGTAGTGATCCACGAGCTGCTGCCGTATGCCAGGTGCTAGCGGTTCAGCCGAGAGAAAGGCTGTGCGCAGGCGTATGGCGTCTCGCAGCTTGAGCTCATCTGCCTTCTGTAGCAGAGCCATGAGCCAGCTTGGCGTGCCTGCGTAACAGGTCACGCCCAGATCGACCAGGATCTTCACCTGGAGTTCAGCATTGCCAACGCCTACCGGCACTACCGTAACCCCGAGCGCGCGCACGATCCCGTCAAGTAAGAAGCCGCCCGGCGCGAAGTGGTAACCGAGCGCGTTGAGCACAATATCGCCTTGGGAGAGACCTGTATGGCGTAGCAGCGCGGCGCCTATGTCCTGCCACGAAGTCTCGTCGCCATGGGGCTCATAAAGGGGACCAGGGGACAAAAAGATGCGCTGCACGCGCGCCATGGGCACCGCGAGGAATCCCCCAAACGGTGGATCGGCCGCCTGCAGCTCGACCAAATGGTCCTTAGAGAGTACGGGAACTTTGCTCAGATCGGCCACCGACTGGACATCGGCCGGGGCCAGACCGGCCTGTTCAAACCACCGTCGTACACCGGGCGCATTGGCATGGGCATCGGCCACAAACGCGGCAACTGTCGCATCGAGTGCGTGAGACATGATGTCATCTCCTCCAGGTACGTTGTTGTCGGGTGCAGGCGGATCAATCACTGGGTGTGGGACGGACACTCGCTGGCAGTGACTGTAACACTGGCGTTGCACTGTGTCAACGCGGATGCCCGCTGGGGAGCAACCAGGCAGACCAAACGGCGCGCAGCACGAGTAAGGGCTCGACCCGGC
>JACFMY010000337.1:0-6400 GCA_019455155.1 Caldilineaceae bacterium | reverse complement strand
TCGCCGGTGCCGCTGCACCACCACCAGGCTCCAGTGTTGCCGCCCACAGCCAGATCATGGAAAATGAGCGTACGATTCGGGAAGTTGCGTAAAGCATTCATGGCGCATAGTGATCAAAGGTGAGCATATGCAGCTATACGACCAACAGACATTGGCCATGCTGGAACAGCGCAGAGCCGCGTGGGAGACAGCACGCCAGCAGGCGTTGGCCCGCAGGCCGGAACGGTACGCCGACTTCAGCACCATGTCGGGTATTCCCATCCATGAGCTCTATTCGCCCTTGAGCGTGGCGGACCAATCTACTGAGGAGATCGGCTTTCCAGGAGAATATCCGTTTACGCGCGGCATCCATGCCTCGGGATACCGCTCCAAACTATGGACCATGCGCATGTTCGCAGGCTTTGGCACAGCGGAAGAGACCAATCAGCGCTTCAAGTATCTGCTGGAGCAGGGCCAGACGGGTCTATCCATTGCCTTCGACATGCCGACCTTGTATGGGTACGACACAGATGCACCCGAAGCGGAGGGGGAGTTTGGCCTCTGCGGCGTAGCCTGCGCCTCGCTCCGTGACATGGAGATCCTTTTGGATGGCTTGCCGCTGGACCGCATAACAACGTCCATGACCATCAATAGCCCTGCAGCCATTATCTGGGCCATGTACATTGCCGCGGCCGAAAAGCAGGGCATCGCCCGCCAACGTCTGGGTGGCACGCTGCAGAACGACATCTTGAAGGAGTACATCGCACAGAAGGAATTCATCTTCCCGCCGCAGCCGTCCATGCGGCTGGTGACCGATACCATCGAGTTTGGCACGCGCCAGATGCCGCTTTGGAACCCGGTTTCGGTGTCAGGCTACCATATCCGTGAGGCCGGATCGACCGCCGCGCAGGAGCTGGCTTTCACCCTGGCCGACGGCCTTGAGTATGTGCGTTGGGCTCTGGCGCGCGGGCTGGCAATCGACGAATTTGCACCCCGTATCTCCTTCTTCTTCAACGCCCACAACGATTTTTTCGAAGAGATTGCCAAGTACCGTGCAGCCCGGCGGATCTGGGCGCGGGAAATGCGTGAGACGTTTGGTGCCAAGGAGCCGCGCTCATGGCTGTTGCGCTTCCACGCGCAGACGGCGGGCGTGAGTCTGACCGCACAACAGCCGCTCAACAACGTCGCGCGTGTGGCGCTACAGGCCCTTGCCGCCGTATTAGGCGGCAGCCAAAGCCTGCACACCAATTCCCTGGACGAGGCCTTAGCCCTGCCCAGCGAAGAGGCAGTCACCGTGGCCCTGCGCACACAGCAGATCATCGCCCACGAAAGCGGCGTGACGAACACGGTTGACCCCTTGGGCGGTTCCTACTTTGTCGAAGCCCTCACATCGGAGATGGAACGCCAGGCTTATGCCTATTTCGACCAAATCGAGGAGCGGGGCGGCCTATTGCCGGCACTGGAAGCAGGCTTCTTTCAACGTGAGATTGCGGAGGCGGCTGTACGTTTCCAACGCGAAGTGGAAATGGGACGCCGGATTATTGTTGGCGTCAATGACTTCGTGAACGGTGAACGGCAGAAGGTGCCCATTCTGAAGATGGACATGGAAGGGTACCGGCGCCAGGTCGACCGGCTCAATGAGGTGCGTCGCACCCGCGACAACCGAACAGTACGCCTGCGGCTCTCCGAGCTTGCCCAGGCTGCCCGCCGTGATGACGTCAACCTTATGGAACCCATCCTGGCTGCGGTCGTCGAATATGCAACGCTTCAGGAAATGATGGACGTCTTCCGTGAGGTCTGGGGCGTCTACGAGGAACCGGTGATTCTCTAGGAAAGGTACCAAAGAGACCAGGGCCAGCAGGAGCACATACGGGACGCGACCAGCGGTAACCGCTGGGGGCGCTGCCGTTCCAAAGGATCACTCCTGCCCGCGCCTGTCGCTGCTTATGTCTGCATTTACGAGTTTCCACGAACCCGGTTTCTGGCTGGTCATGGCGCTGCTTACGGGCATCGCCATACTGGCGGCGCGTCCGTTCCTTCCGCAGGGCTGGCGTATGCCCCTCATGGCGGGCTATTGGACGCTGTTCCCATATCTGGCATATATCAGCGGCGGCGTCTCCCTGCGCTTGATGGGAGTCATCTATCAAGATTGGTTGACGGTCTTCCGTCTTGGGGTCGGATTGGTGCTGGCGTTGATTGCGATCCTGGGCATTGCGCAGGTGGCCGTCATGCGGGACAGCCGCACGCGGCCCAGCCACGCGACACGAGAAGCCGCCACGCCGGAGCGTTGGGCCACCGCGTTGGCAGCAGTCGGGCTTAGCGGTGCAGAAGAGCTCTATTGGTGCTTCTTGCGCGGAGTGATTTACGAGCTCATGCTGAGCCTGAACCGGCCCGCGGAGCTACCGTTTTACTGGTCCATTTGGGCCGCCGCGCTGTTGGCTTCGCCTGTGGCGGTTACCGTCCAGAGTACTGGTATCCAGCGGGTGGTGAAGGTCATCATTCTCATCATGACCTCAATCCTGTTCTTCTACTCGCGCAGCTTCTGGCTGTGCTGGTTGCTGCACGCCTTTGCCTGGGTCGTGCTGGTAACGGTACCCAGGCAAACACCCGCCTACGCTTCCCAGGAGAAGACGCGCGCAAAGCAGCTGTAGGTGCTGCGGGGTCTAAAGAAGTGAGTGGGGTGCAGTGGATCGAGCTGTGGCGCTTCAGCTTCCCGGCAGCGAGCCGGTTCGTTACAGGAAGAATCCGATAATAACAATGCCGGCAAAGAGGATTGCCGATACGATGAAGAGCTTGCGTAGATCGCTGAAAACGTAGCCATATTCCTGCCTCCAGTCCACGTTTTCGGAGTTACGCAGCGGCTGCGCCTTAACCGACTCTTCAACGACGGCCTTGGCGACAACGCGATCCGCGCTGCTCTTGTACAGCTGGCTATAGCTGGAAGGCCGTGCACTGCTCTTGCCTTTGCGCGTGCGGTTCGGCTTGCTCGTAGTCATCGAATTCTTTCTCCTGCCTTGCTAATCGTTCGCCACAGGGCTCGTGCCTGCAGTTAGCAATTATAGATCACGACCACATGAGGACAAAACGGGCAGGGCCAGTTTTCAGCGCCCGCCAAGCCGCGACTGAACGGTTGTGAGCAATTGCCGCGCCTCGGGCATGCGAAACGCCAGCAGCAATAGTGCATAGACAGCAATGCCGGTGCCACCAGCCAGAAGTAGCAGCAGCAGATTGCCGGCGAACCCCAGTGGCAGGCGACCAGCCGTCACCGCCATCACACCATATACCACTGCGCCCATCATAGCGGCTGCGATCACCACCTGGAGAAAACCACGCACAGTCGATGCACCGAGCCGGCCCACCGTTCCCCAGAGCAGCACCGCCATGATCAGGGCGTGGCCTGCGTGCTTAATGGTGTCGGCCCAGACCAGCCCCAGATAGCCGTAAGGCTGGACCAGAACCAGCGCCGCCACACTGTAGATGGCGACGCTCACGACGCCAACCAATGCCGGCAGCCAGGTGTTGAAGCGGGCATAGAAGGCGAAGTTCAAGGGGTAGTCCACGGCTGCGAACAGCATGCCGATCACATAGATATTGAGGGCTTGTGCAACCTGTGTCGTGTCGGCAGGCGTAAAGGCGCCGCGCTCGAACAAGAGCTGGGTCAGTGGTTCGCCCAACAGCCAGAGCCCAACCGCCGCGGGCGCGATGAGGAGCCACAACATGCGTAGCCCTCTGGCCAACGTTTGCCGGTATGCGGCCTCGTCGCGAGCTGCATAGTGTTGGCTGAGACGGGGCAACGCGGCCAGCGAAATGGCGACGCTGATTAGCCCCAAGGGCATCTGCTGTAGCGTTGTCGCATTCGCCATCCATGCGACGCTCTGCTCGCCTGTACCGCTGGCGAGACGCCGGTCCAACCCTACTTGAAAGAGGCTCACGATCATGCCGGCCGCGATGGGCAGATAGAGCCACAGGATCTGGCGCAGCGCCACATGACGCCAATCCAGGTGCAGCCGCAGCCGGATGCCGGCGCGGTGGACATCGACCGCCATGAGCGTCAACTGGGCAAGGCTGCCCACGAGCAGACCGATGGCGAGGCTGTAGACGCCCATGGCACCAGCCAGGAGCGGCGCGGTGACGACGATACCCAGATTGAACACTGCAGTGGCGATAGCAGGAAAGGAAAAACGCTGGCACGCGTACAGCACTGCCATCAACACGCCGGCCAGGGAGAGAAACCAAACCACAGGCACCAGCACGCGAATCAGCTGGGTTGTCAATGTCAATAACGCCGGATCGGAGTTGACAAAACCGCCGGCCAGCAGCCAGGCTACACCTGGCGCAGCTACCTCCAAAACCAGAACGAGCAGAGATAGGACCACGACAAAGACGCTGACCAGTGCACCCACCAATAGGCTGAATTCCGCTCGCCCCTTGCGCGCATAGTCACTGAGCACCGGCACCAGGGCTGCACTCAACATGCCGCCGACCAAGAAATCGTAGATCAGTGTAGGTACCTGAGCGGCGATACGAAATGCACTGACCTGGCCGGTGGCGCCAAAGAGGGCCGCGATAACCATCTCCCGCACCAGACCCAGGACCCGGCTGGCCAAATTGCCCATGGCCAGGAGACCGGCCGATCGTGCCAGGCCGCCGGACGCGTTCGCTGCCGGTTCAGGCGCTTCCAAGGAAGAGGACATGAACTGGATGGTACTGCGGAGTGCGGTTTAGGTAAAATTCGGGGCGGTGCAACGGACAGGAAGCGGGACTAGCTGCAAAAAAACAGCGGGTCTGGCAGATGAGCCAGACCCGCTGTCAATCGTTCGCAAGGTTACGCAACGACTTTGGGAGCGACAAACTCGCGGGGATCGACCGTCAGGTCCAGCGAGTAGCCAGCCTCCAATTCCTCCAGGAAGCGGGTAGCCGACATGGCGGCCGCGCAACCCTGTCCCACGCTGGTCGCCACCTGCTTGAAGACCTTGTCCTGAATCTCACCGGCAGCAAAGATGCCAGGCACATTTGTGCGCATCTTGCGGTCCGTAATCAGGTGGCCGTCCTCGTCCAGCTCCAGTTTGCCCGGGAATAGCTCGTTGTTGGGCAGATGGCCGACAAAGATGAACACGCCGTCCGTATCCAGATAGCCCTCTTCACCGGTCACGGTGTTGCGTGTATTGACGCCGGTCACGCTGCCGCCTTCGCCCTCGATCTCGGTAACCACCGTGTTCCATACCACCTCGATCTTCTCGTTGGCGAAGACCCGATCCTGCAGGATCTTGCTGGCCCGGAACTGATCGCGGCGATGCAGGATTCGAACCCGGCTGGCATAGCGGGTCAAGAACAGCGCCTCTTCCGCCGCACTGTCACCGCCGCCGACAACGATAACGTCCTTGCCCCGGAAGAAGAAGCCGTCACAGGTGGCGCAGTAACTTACACCTTTACCCGTATACTCCTTTTCGCCAGGCACTTCCAGGTAGCGGGGCCGGGCACCGGTACTGACGATGATGCTCCGCGTCTGGTACTCGTTACCGTTCTGAGTCCGCACCACAAAGGGGTGCTGGTCGACGATGATTTCACTGACATAGTCAAACTCGACCCGCGTTCCGAACTTCTCAGCCTGCTGCTTGAACTTCTCGACCAAATCCGGCCCGCTCAGGCTCTCGGGAAAACCGGGATAGTTTTCAATATCGTAGGTGATGCTGACCTGGCCTCCGTATTCGTTGCCAGTTATCAGCAGTGGCGACAGATTTGCGCGGGCTGCATACAGGCCTGCCGTAAAGCCAGCCGGCCCGCTGCCGATGATGATCACATTCTCCACCTGGCTCTCTGCGCCGTTCACATGGCCGTTTGCCGTCGTCATGACTGATCTCCTTTTACCGATGCACTATATTTTTCATAGTGAATTATACGGCCACAGTCTATCTACGTCAAGTTGGCTTCGCTGTAGGCCTGCCTACTCATTTCGTGTTTACGAATCAGGCAGTGCTGTCTGCGGGCTGAGCTCGCCACAGCGTTCCATGACAATGGTCGCGGCGGCGATGGCTGCCGTTTCGGAACGCAAGATACGGGGTCCCAGCGTCACAACTTGCCAGCCAGCAGCCGTGGCATCGCCCACTTCCTCGGGCGTAAGCCCGCCTTCGGGCCCGATTGCGACCGCGACGGCGCCTTTCTTCGCGTTCGCGACAGCTGTCCCCAGCGAAGGGCTGCCAGCGTGCGCCGTCTCCCATGGCAAGAGCCGCGTCCCCTTCGCCTGGCCAATGGCAGCCTCCCACGCGACCGGTTCCATGAGCACAGGCAGACGGCTCCGCCCACTCTGCTCAGCGGCCTCGCGCACAATCGCCTGCCACCGGCCGTACTTTCTGAGCAGGGCAGCGGCGGGGCGCACCACGCTGCGCGCACTGATGACCGGCACAAAACAGCCAACACCCAG
>JACFMY010000336.1 GCA_019455155.1 Caldilineaceae bacterium | reverse complement strand
ACCCAGACCCCGCTGGTGTACAGAAGTACTGTTCCGGGTTTGGCAATGGATAGCAGGGTGTTGACCGTCAGTGAATCCAACTCCGCTGTGCCGTTCTGATAGTCTACCGCGGCCTGGACGAGCACATCGGCCTGGCTGGCCGCGTTCGCGTAGCTCTCTGGCTCTTGCATAGACCCCAGGACAGGATGGATCTCTTGCTGGGCCAGCTGGCTGGCTTTTGCCTCGCTCCGGGTCAACCCCCAGACTTCGTACCCTGCGTTGCGAAATGCTTGGGCAACGCTGGAACCGATATAGCCCGTTGCGCCGGTCACAAACACCTTATTCATCGCATTCCTTCCTTTTGCTTTTTAGGCCGGGACAACCCGGCGTCCTTCAATCTGCAGATGCCCCACAGCGGACCCTGTTTGGCTTTGCCGCGGCGCTGCGTAACGTCTGTCAGTTTAGGGTAATAAGGTATCGCTGGCACTGAACCAGGCGGCGGTTCTTTACCCGGACAAAAGGAGCAGATGCGGACCAGCGTTGAGTGCAGGAAATGGCCCTATCGAAAGTTAGGGTTCAGAGGTGAACGATGCCCCGGCGCAGGGCTTCGGTAACGACCTGGGTGCGATCCTGCACACCGAGCTTACTCAGGATGTTGTTGACGTGGAACTTCACGGTTCCCTCGGTGATGTGAAGGGTATTGCCGATCTCCCGGTTGCTTTGCCCGTCGACGATCAGCCGTAGCACGTCGAGCTCCCGCGCGGTCAGCTCCGGCGCGGAAAGCCGTTCTGCTAGCTTGGCGGCCACTTCCGGAGGAATGCGCTTGTGGCCGGCATGGACTGCACGGATCGTCTCGAATAACTCGGCACGGGGAATATCCTTGAGCAAATAGGCAGAGGCGCCTGCTTGCAGGGCCTGGTAGATATCCTCGTCACCGTCGTACGTTGTGAGCACGACGATTCGAGCCCGCGCCCAATCGTCACGTATCGCCTGGATCGCCTGGATGCCATTCATTTCCGGCATTCGTAGATCCATGAGGATGATGTCAGGGCGCATGCAGAGCGCAAGCTGCACGGCCTCCTTTCCGCTGGCGGCCTGACCGACCACGCGCATGTCGCTTTGCTCACTGATGACCGCGACCAGACCTTCACGCACAATCGTATGGTCGTCAGCGATCAACACATTGATGGTCGTAGCGGACACGGATAGCTCCTGGCAACTGAGTTCATACCGTTATCGATCGCACAGCCAGATCGCAGCTTCGCATGAAGCCAGGGCTCGATCCTGCCATCAATAGGAGGAGAATGCAATTTAGCGGGTTGCTTTCTGCCAGTGACCGCCAGCGAAAGGGTCAGGCGACGATGGTGCAGCCCTACTGATCTGCGGCGGTTTGTTCAGCGGGGGATCACAGTGGCGCGGCGGCTGTGCAGGAAGGCCGCATGCTCAGCATGAAGACAACCAGGTAGACGATTACGACCAGGGCAGCTGCCAGAAGACCAGCCAGCAGCATGGTATCGAAGTCGCTGCGTGTCTTGAGCTGGCGCGCGCGTGTCCACCGTTCGTGCCATACCTGCACTGCCAGTGTCACAACGACCATGCCGAAGACAAGGCCTGCCAACATGGGGATAAGGCTCAACAAGCGTTCATTCCAGCAGAAATTCATGGGTGAGCCAACGCGCTGTGTATCCGGCTATCCACCACATCGTTCCACGCTAACGATGTATATGCACATAAAAAGATGGCTGCCACAATACGTGGCAGCCTGGATGGGAGAGACCGGACCACCGCTAGCTGGTGGCCGGCTTTATGATGAAAGGTTCCTCCAGAGATCCGGGTCACCTGTGATCGTTGCGGTAGCATCGTTGCGGTAGCGTCTAGGCACTGCGGGGAGTGGACAACGCCAACGCGACCGCTGTCTAGAAGACCGTGCGCGCAACGTCTTGGATGCCGTCCAGGTCCACCAGGCGAATCCAGCGATAGCCCAGCTCCACAAGGTTTTCGCTCTTGAAGGTCCGCAGCAGCGCGCTGATTGTCTCCCGGTAGGTTCCAAGATGGTCCGCCAGGTTCTGATGGCTGACGTTACGGATGATGCGCGTCTGTCTCCGGCCGCTGCCTGGCTCGGGCTGGCTTAGCTCCAGGAGCAAACCGGCGAGCCGTTCCGGGAGACGCCGGTAGGCCACTTCTTCCAGGCTGCTGGCAAGCTGACCCAGGCGCTCGCTGTAAGTCTTGAGCATGCCCCAGCCGAGGATCGGGTAACGCAGCGCCATGTTGCGGGCGCTGGCGGCAGGTATCACCCAGACACGCACGTCCTCAGCCGCTTCTGCCATCACGTGGGGATCGCTTGTCTGTGTCAAGGCGCCTTCGCCGAAGATGGCGCCAGGCTTGAGGGTTGCCATAACCAGCCGGCGGTCATAGGGACTGATACAGACCAGATTGATGGTCCCGTCCATGAGAATATAGAGGTTTTGCGCCAGGTCATCGGAGGTCGCAACGATACCTTCGCGGCCGACCCGCAGCGAACGAATTGCCTGACCGAACTGCTGATCCTCGTCGCGCAGCGCGAGCAGCGCGCGGGTGAGATCGGTGTCTTTTTCGGCAAAGATACTGCGTTCCATGGCGTTCGACTGCCAGACGTCCGTGCTGTAGTTACCCCAGGAGACCAGGCTCTGTTGATTCACAGACATAATACCGCTTCTTCCTTCCGTTCGTGTCCACAACCCTACTTGCTAGAGAACTCATGAATCGAACGAACCCGGTCATGACCAACGCGTTCTCGTCGTATCGTCACTTTCTGGGTATAGGATAAAGCGATTACGCTTGTCTGTCCTTACAGACGGCTTGTGTAGATGTTAAGACAATCTTAAATGGCTTGAATGGTGCTTACGGGGTGTCTGGCTGCGCCGTAGACGCCAGTGTGGGCGCGGCAAGGGGGAGCCGGAGGATAAAGGTTGCGCCGGCGCCAGGCCGGCTGTAGACGTCGAGGAAACCGCCGTGGGCAAGGGCCAGCTGCCGGGCCACAGCCAACCCAATACCCATCCCCTCGCGCAGGGGGCCTTGCATGGGGCTGCGATAGAAGAACTCGAAAATGTGTTCCTGCTCAGCAGGGTCGATGCCAGGACCTGTGTCGGTTACCGACAGCATGGCGCCGGCCAGCGTGTCGTTCTGATACTGGGGCGCAAGCCGCACGTTGATCTGGCCGCCAGCAGGCGTGAATTTAACTGCATTGCTCAGCAGATTGGCCACGATCTGTTCGACACGACCGGGATCAGCAGTAAGAGTAGGTGTGTCTTCCGCCAGTTCGCAGATCAGTTGGATCCCCATCTGATCCACCTTGGGACGGATGCGCCGGCATTCTTCCTCGCACAGCGCGTGCAGATCGGTGGGCCGCACGTGGAGCTCAATCTCGCCTTCGCCGCTCCTGGCCAGCAGCGCCAGGTCATCGATCTGGCGCTGCATTTGGGCGACCTGTTCAACCATCTCCGTGGCCAGCTCGGTCACCACTGCAGGATCGGGAGCTTTGTTTTTGCTCATGAACTGGGCCGCGGCGCTGATGCCGCCCAAAGGCCGGCTCATTTCGTGGACAATGCCTGCCAGCAGCCGCCGGCGAGTAACGGTGACGGCGCGGAGCTGCTCCATACTTTCGTTGAACTTGGTGGCGAGCTCGCGAATCTCGCGCGGCCCCACCACGGGCACGGGGCTCGCCGGCGCATCGAAGCGGGCGCGGCCCACCGCTTCGGTGAGCCGTACCAGCGGCATGCCCAGCGATCGCGCCAGGAACAGGGCGAGCATCAGTGCAGCGACAAGGCCGATGGTGAAAGCAATGACGACCACCCAACTGATGAGCGTCAGGCGACTTTGGATGGCGGTGACGCCCTGCGCGAGATAAACGACGCCGGTGAGTTCGCCGTTGTCGTTGAAGACAGGAACCGCCACTTCCACGACGCGCTCACGCAGGGCAACGCTAAAGCGTATCTCCCAAGCAGAATCGCCTTGCAGGGCATCGTTGACGACGGGCACCTCAACGGGCTCGCCCGTGAGCCTCCCCTCCGGCGAAGAGCCGGCGAGCAGACGCCCGTTGTGGTCGATCAACATGACCCGCATGGACATCTGTTCGGGCAGGCCGTGGACAAAGGCACGCGCCACCGCGGGCTCCTGCCAGAGCGGGCGATCATCTCGGGTCAAGCTGGCAATGATCGCGGCCTCGGCGGACAACTCGTCAGCTAGATTGTTGAGGAAATATTGGGTCTGGAGCAGGTAGAGCAGCACCAGGCTCAGCAGCGGCATGAGGAGCAGAATGGGTAGCGTGTGGGTCAAGGCGAAGCGGACACGCAGGGTGTCGAACATGGCGCTGTCTTTCCAGAGAGGCGTCGCCGCCTAGACCAGTTCGGGCAAAGACACCAGCTTATAGCCCGCGCCGCGCACCGTGACGAGACGTTCAGGTTTGGCCGCGTCGCGCTCGATTTTCGTGCGGAGCCAGCGAATATGCACGTAAATGGTTTGGTCTTCGCCGATCCACTCCGAGCCCCAGACCTCGCGCAGGATATCGGCCACACTGACCACACGGCCGGCGTTGCGCGCCAGGTAAAGGAGCACGTCAAACTCCTTGGGCGTAAGCTCGACGCGCTGCCCGCTGACCTGTACCTCGTGGGCGGCCGGGTCCACCGTGAGGTCACCCACTACCAGTGTGTTGTCGAAGACAGGCTCACCCGCAGATGACGAGCGGCGCAAGACCGCTTTGATGTGAGCTAGCAGCACATCCACATCAAACGGCTTGGTGATATAGTCGTCGGCGCCCATTTCCAGCCCAATTATCTCATCCAGCTCACGGCGGCGCCCGGTGACGAATATCACAGGCACGTTGGGCAGACGGGCACGGAAGATACGTAGCCCGTCGAGCCCGTCGATGTCGGGCAGGCCGATGTCAAGAAGAATCAAATCGGGCGGTTGTTCCTCCGCCGCAGCTAGGGCCTGGGCAACTGTGCAGACTGACGCTGCCTGATAGCCCGCGTCCTGCAGGTGTAGCTCCAGGCTGCGGCGAGTAAGCCGGTCGTCGTCGACGACAAGGATTTGCTTGGGCATGGCGCCTGGCATGAAAGGGTTATGAACGAAAACAGGAACCTGGTAGGCGACACGGCGCCTTCCTTGTTAGCGTAGCAAGGTGCGGGCATTTTGACAAGAGACAACCTGCGCGGAATCAAAATCTGGCCGGCTGGCAAGGCTGCCAATAGGGGAGTGGGCGCCGCCTGGTCTATAATTGGCGGCGTCTGTTCACCAACCTTTGCTGCTCGCCATGAAGAACGCTGATCGCCCATCCTGGATTGTACCCATCGTGGTTGTCTACGTTGTGCTGGCCACGATGTACAGCATTGTCGTCCCGCTCTTCGAGGCGCCGGACGAAATCTGGCACTACGAATACATCCGTTGGTTGGCCGAAGGTCACGGCTTGCCGGAGCCGGCTGACGTTGGCGTCGCGCCCTGGGCCCAGGAGGGCAGCCAACCGCCGCTCTATTATCTGGCCGGCGCTGCGCTAACGGCCGCGATCCCCACCGCCAATGCGGCGGCAGTGATTCGTTATAACCCGCATGCCGCGGTGGGCGACGGCGAAGCCTTTGGCAACAAGAACATGTTGCTGCACGGCAAGGCCGATGCGTGGCCCTGGCGGGGTGTTGCCCTGGCCGCTCACATAGCCCGTTTCCTGTCGGTGCTGCTGGGTGCGGTGACGGTGACGTTCACCTACTATACCGCGCGTCTGGCACTGCCTGGCTGGCCCGCGGCCGCGCCGTTGGCCGCGATGCTGGTGGCCTTCAATCCGCAGTTTCTCTTTGTTTCCGGGGTGGTCAGCAACGACAACCTGGTCACCGCGGTGGGCACGGCGGGTGTATGGCTGTGTCTGCACATAGCCAACCGCCGCGAGCCGCCGTCCGTGGTCTGGGTAATCCTGCTGGGCGTGCTGGCGGGTGCGGCTGCACTGAGCAAGCTGAGCGGCCTGTTACTTATCGCGCTGGCGCTGCTTGCTCTCTTTCTGGCGGCCTGGCGCAGGCAGGCATGGCGCTTCCTCATCTGGTCTAGCTTGGTGGTCTTGGGGGCGGCAATTCTGGTGGCCGGCTGGTGGTATCTTCGTAACTGGATGCTGTTTGGCGATCCCTTGGCGTTGAGCGTGATGTTTGCGGTACTGCCCCCGCGGACAGTGAATGCGGGACCTGCAGAGCTGCTGGCGTTAGCGCCCGGGATTTGGCGATCGTTTTGGGCGGTCTTTGGTTGGTTCAACGTCCTGGCCAGCAGCTGGGTCTATTGGGTCTACTCCTTGCTTGTGGTGGCCGGGCTGGCCGGGTGGCTGGTGGGCTGGTTGGGGCGCACGGCCGAAACGCGACGCGCGGTGCGGCTGCTCTCGTTGCTCCTCCTCATCGTCTGGATCATGGCTGTGGTCGCGTCTGTGGTCCGTTGGGCGCAGATCAACTACGCACAGGGGCGTCTGCTCTTCCTCGTCGCCGCGCCGCTCATGACGGTAGTTGCGGGCGGTCTGGTGGCCATCTGGCCGCAACGGTGGCGATCCTTGGTGGCGCCGCTGGCCGGCGTTTGCCTGGCATTCCTGGCTGCCATGGCGCCCTTCTTGTGGATTCTGCCGGCCTATGCCCCGCCGGAGCCGCTGCCGGCAGGTACGAGGGTGCCCAATCCGACAGCGATTCGTTTTGGCGATCACATCCAGCTGGTAGGGTACGCGCTGGCCAGGGATGAGGTGTTGCCGGGCGATACGCTGGACCTGACGCTGTACTGGGCGACGGATGCGCCGCTTGACACGGACTACAGCGTCTTCGTACATGCCACGGACGAGGTGGAGATTCTGCAGGCACAGCGTGACAGCCAGCCTGGGCTTGGTAACCTGCCCATGCGTGAGTGGCCACCAGGCGCGATCATTGCCGACCGGCACCGGCTGGCTGTGCCGGCTACCACGCACGCGCCGGCGCGGCTGCGCATCGATGTGGGGCTGTATGATTACGCCACAGGGGAACGTCTGTTGGCAGAGGGCAGTGACCGGGTTACGCTTGGCTATGTGCAGGTACCGCCACGGCCCGACGGCAGCGGGCTACCCAACGCCACACGGATTGATTTCGACGGCAAGCTTGCGTTGGCCGGTTATGAGCTTGACCGGCGCACGCTGGCGCCAGGTGAGAGGCTGACCGTGACGCTCTGGTGGGAAGTACTGGCGCCCATGCAGCGAGACTATGTGGTCTTTACCCACCTGGTGCTGCCGCCCGACGCGGTGTGGGCACAGCAGGATCAGATGCCCCAAGGAGG
>JACFMY010000335.1:5482-7292 GCA_019455155.1 Caldilineaceae bacterium | reverse complement strand
CGCTTCCGCAAAGAAGATTTGGGACGCGGGATTTGGCCAGACCGGGTATTAGAGAGTATCGGGGATCTGACACGCGAGGGATAGGGCGGACGCGGCTCTCCATGTTGCCGCTGCATGAGCAGCGTGTTACCGGATCCGCTGGCGCTGTGCGTTTCTTGATTTCCCCTGTCTACTGATAAGGAATCTGTATGACCACCCAACTATTGATCTATGATACGACGCTGCGTGATGGCACGCAGGGCGAGGGTGTTTCGCTGAGCTGCGACGACAAGCTGCGCATTGCCCGGCGTCTAGACGAGTTTGGCGTGCACTATATTGAAGGTGGCTGGCCAGGCTCAAACCCTAAGGACATGGAGTTCTTTGAGCGAGCTCAGACCGAGCTTAGCCTGAACCACGCGCGCGTTGCTGCCTTTGGCTCTACCTGCAAGGCCGACACCGATCCGGCCAAGGATCCCCAGATCCAGCTGTTGATCCAGGCCAATACCCCGGTGGTGACGCTCTTTGGCAAGACCTGGGATCTTCACGTCACAGAGGTGCTGCGCACGACCCTGGATGAAAACCTGCGCATGATCCGTGACTCTGTACGGTATCTCAAGGGCTTTGGCAAGGAGGTCGTCTACGACGCGGAACACTTCTTCGACGGCTACCGGGCCAACCCAGAGTATGCCCTGGCTACGCTCAAAGCGGCCATCGTTGGCGGCGCGGACAGCATTGTGCTGTGCGATACCAACGGCGGCAGCCTCCCGTGGGAGATCGGCGCCGCCATAGATGTCGTGCGTGAGGAGCTGCTGGGGATCAAGGCTGGTGAAGTGGCCGATCCGGCACGCCAGACGCCCGTGGCGGCTCACGTACCGATCGGCATCCACGCCCACAATGACAGCGAGACCGGCGTGGCCAATACATTGGAAGCTGTGCGCCATGGCTGTACGCATGTTCAGGGCACGGTCAACGGCTATGGCGAACGGTGCGGCAACGCCAATCTCATTAGCGTCATTCCTGACTTGCAGCTCAAGATGGGCTATCGCTGCGTCGAGGACGGCAAACTGCCGCAGTTGGTGGAACTGAGCCGGTACGTGAGCGAGCTTGCCAACCTGAGCCCAGAGTCGCACCAACCCTTTGTGGGGCAGAGCGCGTTCGCCCATAAGGGGGGCACCCACGTCAACGCTGTAGTCAAGTATTCCATGAGCTATCAGCACATTGACCCCGCGCTGGTGGGCAATGAGATGCGGATTCTGGTCAGCGAGCTGAGCGGCAAGGACAACATTTCTGTCAAGCGCCAGGAATTCGGCCTGGATGGGTTGAGCCGCGAGGAAGAGCGACGGGTGCTCAACCAGATCAAAGAGCTGGAGAACGCCGGCTTCGCATTTGAGAGCGCCGAGGCGAGTGTCGACATCATGCTGCGCCGGGCGCGCAAGGATTATACGGCGCCTTTCGAGCTCATCGACTACACCACGAATGTCGAGCATCGGGCTGGCCGGGGCATGTTTTCAGAGGCGACGGTCAAGGTCCGTGTTGGCGAGCGGGTCTTCCATGAGGTGGCGGAGGGGAATGGCCCGGTCAACGCGCTCAATCGGGCGCTGCGCAAGGCCATTCAACAGTTCTATCCGCGCCTGCGCGCGGTCCATCTGACCGACTATAAGGTGCGCATCCTCGATTCTGCCAGCGGCACCGCCGCCATCACGCGCGTGCTCATCGACTTCACCGACGGCCGCCGTACCTGGACCACAGTGGGGGCTAGCACCAATATCATCGAGGCAAGTTGGATGGCGCTCTCCGATTCTGTGGAGTATTTCATTATCACGGATGCTGA
>JACFMY010000335.1:1164-5472 GCA_019455155.1 Caldilineaceae bacterium | reverse complement strand
CTGGCGGCCGTGGCTGGCGATGATTGACCGGCGCGCTAGCAGCTACGATCAATGAAGGCTGTAAACCAGGATAGGGAGAAGAATCATGACCGTTACCACCAAGAACGGGCAACTGAATCGGTACAGCAGCCACCTCACCGAGGTGCGCTCCCAGGTTGGCTCCCAGGCCATGCTCTATGGGGTTGGTCTCACCGAAGAAGATATGAAGAAACCCCAGGTCGGCATTACGAGCCTGGGTTGGGAAGGTAACCCCTGCAACATGCATCTCAACGACCTGGCCAAGGAAGTCAAGGCCGGCGTACAGGCCGCGGGGATGGTGGGGCTGATTTTCCACACCATTGGTGTCAGCGACGGCATCAGCATGGGCACCGAAGGCATGAAGTGCTCGCTGCTCTCGCGCGATATTATTGCGGATTCCATTGAGACGGTGATGCGCGCCCAGTGGTACGATGCCAATGTCGCCTTGCCCGGCTGTGACAAGAATATGCCCGGCACGGTCATGGCCGCGGCGAGACTCAACCGGCCCACCATCATTGTGTACGGCGGCACCATCCGCGCCGGCCATCTTGGCGACAGAAAGCTGGACATCGTCTCGACCTTCGAAGCCTATGGTCAATGGCTGGCCAAGCAAATTACCGAGGAAGAGCTGCGTGCGGTCATCCGCAATGCCTGTCCTGGCGAGGGCGCATGTGGCGGCATGTACACAGCCAATACCATGGCCTCCGCCATCGAGGCCCTTGGCATGAGCCTGCCTTACAGCTCATCGTACCCGGCCAACAGCACGGAAAAACGCGACGAGTGCCGTGCTGCCGGTGCTGCGCTGCTGCGCATGATGGAGAACAACATCATGCCGCGGGACATTCTCACGCGCCAGGCGTTTGAGAATGCCGTCACAGTCGTCACGGCGCTGGGCGGCAGCACCAATGCGGTCATGCACCTGATTGCCATGGCTAAGGCCGCCGATGTGCCCTTTACGATCGATGACTTCCAACGTGTTTCCAACCGCACGCCATTGCTGGCCGACCTCAAGCCCAGCGGCCGCTATGTCATGGAGGATCTGTATCAGGTCGGCGGTGTGCCCGCAGTTATGAAGCTGCTGCTCGACGCGGGTCTCCTTCACGGTGATTGTCTGACTGTCACCGGCAAGAGTGTCGCTGAGAATGTGGCCGATCTGCCGGGCCTGAGTGAGGGCCAAGACATCATCTGCCCTCTCTCCAACCCCATCAAGCCGACGGGCCACCTGCAGATTCTCTATGGCAACCTGGCCACTGAAGGCGCGGTCGCCAAGATCACGGGTAAGGAGGGCACTCGCTTTACTGGTCCAGCCAAGGTCTTCGATTCCGAGGAGCAGACGCTCGAAGCCATTAAAGAAGGCAAGGTCACCCATGGCGACGTGGTGGTGATCCGCTACGAGGGCCCGAAAGGTGGTCCGGGCATGCGTGAGATGCTCTCCATTACTGCAGCCATCATCGGTGCAGGCCTGGGCAAGAGCGTGGCACTGATCACGGACGGCCGCTTCTCTGGGGGTACCCACGGCTTTGTGGTGGGCCATATCACACCGGAAGCCCAGGTCGGCGGTACCATTGCCTTGCTGCACGAAGGCGACATGATCACCATCGACGCGGAAAAGAATTCCATCGACGTTGAGCTGTCTGAGGAAGAGTTGGCGCGCCGGCGGGCTGTATGGCAGGCGCCGCCGCCAAAATTTACCAAGGGTGTGTTGTACAAGTATTACAAGACCGTGTCCTCAGCGTCCGAAGGTTGTGTGACGGACGAGTAACCGTACGAGAAAGCCCGGCTTCCTGCAGGAAGCCGGGCTTCTTTGTTCCCTCTTGCTCTCTGTCCCATCCTCCCGTAGAATCCGTAGCAGGCAAGATGTACGTATGCCCGCTGCTGCTAGCTGAGCAGGGTAGCAGCAGCGGACCGTGCCTGGACAGCTTCGTATCGTCTTTGCCAGCGGTGACGATCATGGCGTCAGAAACGACCCGGCTGCAATCTGAACTGAGCGATGAAGTCCTCATGGCGCGCATCCAGGCGCGCGATACAGAAGCCTTTTCCCTTCTCTACGATCGCTACGCCCAAACGATCTTCAGTATGGCCGCGCATCTGTTGAGCGGGGGTGAGGCCGAAGAGATCGTCCAGGAGATCTTTCTGCGCTTGTGGCGCCGGGCGGGCCAATACGACCCGGCCCGCGGCGCGTTTCGAAGCTGGTTCCTAGCCCTGGCACGTAACCGGATTTTCGATCAGTGGAAACGGCGTCCTTGGGAAACCCGGGCAGCCGTCCTCCACGAGTTCGATCATCTGCTGGTCTCTGCTGATGACCCGGCCGATCTGGTGACAGACGCGCTGTGGGATAACCAGCGACAGGCAGCTATGTTGCGCGCGCTGCACGGGTTGCCGGACGCGCAACGCCGCGCCATTGTGCTCGCCTATTTCGGCGGGCTCAGCCATGCAGAAATCGCCGCGCACCTGGACTGGCCCATTGGCACCGTCAAGAAGCGCATCCGGCTTGGCCTGCAGAAGCTACGCAGCCATCTGGCTCAGTGGCACGAAGTGGGATGACATGCAAGTTAGCGTAAGGCGGCAGTTATGAACTGTGACGCGATCCAACCACTCCTCGAGGAATATGCCCTGGACCTCCTGCCGGCAGAAGAGATGCGCCTGGTGGAAGCACACCTGGCAACGTGTCCCGCTTGCCGCCAGCTGGTCGAAGAGTACGCGGCAATTGTGGCCACACTGCCGGAAGCCGTGGCGGCCGCGTCTCCATACCGGCTGCCGGCTGCGCTCAAGCAGCGTATCCTGGATCAACTGGCAGAGCCGGAACAGTCTGCCGAGGGCGAGGTAATGGAAAGAGCCGCCGGCCCAGGCGAGGCTTCGGCTCCCGCGCGGACCCCTGTACCCGTACGGCGTACGCCCTCCCTCCTCATGTCCCGGCTGCAACGGTACGCGCTGGCTGCTGCGCTCCTGTTACTTGCCCTCGCGGTGGCCTGGGGCATCCAGCTGAACGTGGCCCTGGCCCGCGAACGGTCGCTGCGCTCTGAGTATGTGGAGCTTGTTGGGCAGCAGCACGAGCTGGTCATCGAAGTCATTGATTCTGCCCACACAGTGCGCCGGGTATTGCGATCTACCAGCGATGCTTCGAACGCCTATGGCAAGGTCTTCACCCGCGACGATATGTCCTATATCGTGGCCATGGCCGCCCGTTTGCCCGTTCCGTCAGCGGATCAAGGCTACTATCTTTGGTTGGAGACACCTGCAGGCACACAATTGGCTGGCATGATGGAGGTCAATGCAGAAGGATTCGGTCTCCTGATCTTCGATGCTGGTACCATCGAGCATAACTACAGCGCTGCCATCCTGACATTGCAGCCAGCGCCGGTAACCGAGCCCGCGCTGCCTCCGGCACTACGCTGGCAGGCAGATTAGAGCGTCGCCTAGCCTCCGATTGCCCCACATTTCCCTCTGTTTGCCCACTTTGAGGGATCCAGACCCGCTCCACGCGAGTATTGGTCAGTGAACCAACCACCCGCCTGGATGATGGCATCCACACAACTCAAGGAGGCAAACCTATGCTGTACCGGCACACTCTCGGCTCGGTCCATCCTAAGCGCTGGCTGGCTGTGAGCCTGAGCCCGCTGCTCCTCATCACACTCATTGCGCTGTTAGCGGCGTGCCAGCCGGTGCAGCCGGTTGAGCCCGTCGCGGCGACAGTAGACCGTGTTGGTTTTCCCGAGAACTATCAGACCGAATATGAGATCTTCTATGAGTTCGACCGGCCGGACAACAGGACGGCGCGTGTCATCTACGCCAATGATGTCGCGGCTTCGGTCAACGGTGGCGACGACTTTCCCTACGGCAGCGTGCTGGTGATGGAAGTCTATCGCACAGAAAGAGACGATGCGGGCGCGGTGCTCCTCGACGAAAACGGCAGATTTGTGCGCGGTGAGCTTGCCGGTATCTTTGTTATGCGCAAGGAGCCTGGCTTTGGAGAGAAATATGGCGCCGCGCGCAACGGCGAGTGGGAGTACGTGGCCTATCGCCCGGACCAAAGCTACCTGACACCGCCGGAGCGCACAATGGCATGCGCCTCCTGCCACGTTGAAGCGGGTATGGGCCGCGATTGGGTCTTTGGCGCGGATCGTCACTTTGGCGTTGGGCCGGATCTCGCCGCGGCCGCGGCCATGACCGATACGGTGACCCTGGCCGACTATCTATTTGTAAACGGAGGGCTCACGGTGCCGGCAGGCACTGAGGTCAAGTGGGTAAGCCATGACGTGGTCTATCACACGGTAACGGCAAATGACGGCT
>JACFMY010000335.1:0-1154 GCA_019455155.1 Caldilineaceae bacterium | reverse complement strand
ATCCTGCGGCCAGATGGAAGCTTCCGCCACACATTTGAAGCGCCCGGCGAATATGACTACTTCTGTGCCGTCCATCCTTCCATGCGGGGCAAGATTACCGTCACGGAGTAGTCTGCCGGTGGAGTGGGTGGCCGGCCATCAGGACCGCTTTGACGCCGCCCACTCCACCGTAAGCTCCCGGCGTTACCGCTGGATGACGGGCAGGAACCACGTCTCTATAGGGTACGCCACGGTCACAGTAACCTGCGCCGTTGCCGTGCCATTGTCGTCATCGCTGACCGTGTAGGTAAAGTGATCCTCTCCCTCAAAGCCCGCGGTTGGGCGATAGGTCACGAAGGCGCCATCGGTTGTTACGGTGCCGTGTGCGGCCTTGCCGACCGCGCTGACGACAAGTGGGTCAGCCGGTACATCGGAGTCGTTGACCAGCACGGCAATGGTAACCGGTTGGCCCGGTTCGGTCGCCGCAGTGTCGTCTAGCGCCACGGGCGGCGCATTGCTGACCGTTACCTGCAGCTGGGCTGTGCCTGTTGCATTGTCTTTATCCGTGACCGATACCGTCACGGAATAGACACCGTTGTCCGGGAATGTATGGGGCTGGGCGCCCAGATCGCCCGGCACGCTTTGGGCGCGCGCGGTATCGGGCGAATTGTCCCCCCATTTGATGGCGAGCTGCCAGTTGGCGTCGGCGCCCGGATCGCTGAAGTGGCCAAGCAAGACGTTGTGAGCAACGCCTTCGACTGCGTTTTGATTGCTCTGGCCACT
Source organism: Caldilineaceae bacterium (assembly GCA_019455155.1). Taxonomy (GTDB): domain Bacteria; phylum Chloroflexota; class Anaerolineae; order Caldilineales; family Caldilineaceae; genus JACFMY01. Next base: position 392 of record JACFMY010000335.1, on the reverse strand, counting down.
TAGAAACGGTGTGACATTCGTGATGGTGGCGGTGGTTGTCACGGTGCTCGGACTGTTGTCCTTGTCTGTAACCCGTAACTGGACGGTATAGAGCCCGTCATCCGCGTAGAGACAGCTGCTGCCCGTTGGCGCCGCCGCGGTGACATCAAAGGTTCCGTCGCTGTCGCAGTCCCATTCATAGGTCGCGATGTCGCCATCGGGGTCGAAGGAGCCCGCCGCGCTCACTGCGACGGCAGAGCCTTCGGCGCCTGTGTACGGGGCGCCGGCCAGCGCCGCGCTCGGCGCCTGGCTCGCGTACTCGTAGGCCCCCTGATCGACGATGGGCGGCGTGCCGCTGCCCGTGTCAGGCTTCCCCACCAGATCCAGGAAGCGCGGGGTACCGTCATAGTCAG
>JACFMY010000334.1 GCA_019455155.1 Caldilineaceae bacterium | reverse complement strand
GTCGCCGCGGCGGGCTCACCGCCGGTCTCGGCCGCTGGTGCAGCGGGCGCGGGGGCTGTACAGGCGCTCAGGACAAGCGTCGCCAACAGCAACGTGACAATAGCCACTCTGATTGAAAAGTTGAAGCGCATAGGTTGGATTGACATCGGTTCCTATCCTTTTCTGATGCATCTGAGGCATTTGCGGTGGATGCGGGGGCGGTACGCGCGGCAATTGAGGCTAGGTCATGGCTGTCACCTCCTCTCCAACCGGGATGCGACCCTGAAAGAGTTCATCGAATACGAGGGAAGCGGCGCCGATCAACGCGGCATCACTACGGAATGTGGACGCAACGACGGTCACGGCTGCCGCGGCATCCGATAGTGCGTGAGTATGGATATACTGCACAATCGGACGCAGCAGCAGGTCGCTGGCCTCCATCAATTCTCCACCCAAGACGATCACGGCTGGATTCAGCAAGTTCGTAAGAATCGTCAAGCCAATGCCGAGATAGTAGGCGGCTTCCTCCAATACAGTCCGCGCCAGCTCCTCACCTTCCATTGCCTGCTGCAAGATCTCGCTGAGGCTGAGGGGGGCGGCGTTGGGTACAGCCATTCTTCTGCTGCGCAGGCGGTTGTAACGCTCTTGCACCGCGCGCCCGCTGGCCATAGCCTCCAGGCACCCACGCTGGCCACAGCTGCAGCGCATGCCGCTGGGATCGATGGGTATGTGACCAAGCTCGCCGGCCACGGCCGCGGCGCCCTGGATAAAATGGCGATCTACGCGCAGGGCCGCGCCGATGCCAGAACCAAGTGTGACAAAGATGCTGGGGTCACGCGTCACGACGTTGCCCCACCAATCCTCAGCCAACAAGGCCGCGTTTGTGTTGCGGATCATCACAATGGGCTGGCCAAATACCTGGGCAAAGGCATCGCGTAACATCAGATTTCGCCAACCAAGGTTGGCCGCGTACCGAACCATGCCCCGTTCCAGGTCGAGGAGGCCGGGTACGGCGACGCCGATGCCACAGATCGTTCCGTGCGGAAATGTGCCTACCATCTCCTCCACCTGGGTAACAATCGCGGCCAGGTCTACCTCGTTGTGGTGGCGTTGGAAGGGTACGCTTCTCTGCGCCAGCAGTTTGCCGGCCAGATTCAGAATACCGATACGGACCATGGTTTGGCCCAGGTCGACGCCGACTGCAACTGGCCCAGCCCTGTTCAGCTCTAAGTGCTCAGCCGGCCGGCCACCTGTTGAAGGCCCGGCACCGATGGAAACGACCAGGCCCTCTTCCGTCAGGCCCGCAATAATGGAGCCAACCGTAGCCGGGCTGATGCGCAGCTGGCGCGCCAGTGCGATTTTGGAAAGACCTGGCCGCCGGCGCAGTGCATGCAAAACATTGGCGCGGTTGCGCAGCCGCACCTGTTGGCTACTGCTCATCATGACGTACAAACCTACACGATACAGGAACGATGCCGTACTGGACGCAGTAGTATGAGTTGGATGGCGCCGGGGCTGGCTATGCTCGAGTCAGGACCGGCACGGCCAACACATTCGAGTGATTAGGGGACAGGCAGACCTGATGGGCAGCGATGCTCTGTAATGCAAGTTTATCACAAGGACCAAGAGCTTTTTGGTCTATGCCCGGTATGCGCCTGTCCAGACTCCCAAGCAGGCACAGGTGGGTTAGCATGCCAGCATTGGGTGCGACCAGAACTTATGTTAGCACTTGAAATAAGTACTAAAATATGTATCATAAAAACAACCGCTTTGTCAACGCCCATTTTTCCAGATCCGCTACCACGGGGAAAGCAGGAACAGATGCCGCTCCGCATGGCCTTTATCGGCTTCCGCCACAATCACATTCTGGATCTCTATGGCCGCGCCCAGGCCGCGCCAGAGATCGAGATCGTCGCAGCGTGCGAAGAAGATGCCGTGGCGCGCCAGCAGATGGAGAAGCAAGGCATTCCCATCACCCACGACTCAGTGGCCGCGTTCTGGCGCGAGGTTGAGTGCGATGCCGTGGCCGTTGCCGATTACTTTGGCCGCCGTGGCGCGCTCATTATAGAGGCGCTGGCCCGGGGCAAGCACGTCATCAGCGACAAGCCCATCTGTACCGTGCCCGGAGAGCTGACCGCCATTGAACGGCTGTTGCGGGCCGGCCAGATGCGGTTGGGCTGCATGCTCGATCTGCGGGACGCCGCGCCCTTTATTGGGCTCCGCCAGGTGATCCAGCAGGGGCTGATTGGCGAGGTACAGTCCATCACGTTTGGCGGCCAGCACCCGCTCCTGCCGGGCACGCGGCCCAGCTGGTATTTTGAGGAGGGCAAACATGGCGGCACGATCAACGATATCGCGATCCATGCCATAGATATCATTCCCTGGATCACAGGTCATCGCTTCGTCATGATCAATAGCGCGCGCTGCTGGCAGGGTTTCTACCGGGCGGATCCCCATTTCCGGGATGCCGGCCAGATGATGCTGACCATGGACAACGGCTGCGGTGTGTTAGGAGACGTCTCGTATTTCGCGCCGGATTCTTTCGGCTATACGTTGCCACATTACTGGCGTATGACCTGCTGGGGAGAGCGAGGGGTGACTGAGGTGTCACAGACAAGCACGACCATATGGGTTGCGTTGGCCGGAGAAAAGGAGGCACGGCAGCTGCCTTTGCCGCCGGCCCGGCCGGGCGGCTATCTGGAAGCGTTCCTCCACGACATCGAAGGCACCACCTCTGACGGCGAGCTGGCGACGGCCCAGGTGCTCCAGGCAAGCCGCGCGGCATTACAGATCCAGATGGCCGCGGACCTGGGCATCTGCAATGCAGAGCTGGCAGGCTAGCCCATATGCCGAAGTACGGCCGACCCGCGACTGCGATATGGCCTCGCCCGTCGCGTCAGCGCATCACGGCCGGCAAGTAGACGCGTTCGTTTAGCCCATGGAGAAAGGTCACGGGAACGACGATCGCTTCACCGTCTGGCTCCAGATCTTGAAGGACAATCGTGCCCGCGTAGAACCCGTCAGGCAGCTCGTCCCCAAGCGCTGAGACCATGAGCTGGCCAGGGGTCGTTTCTTCACCGGTCACCGCTGCGATCCAGGCTGCCCCGGCCGTAGCCGTCCAGGGCAGGGCAGGCCCGTCGGGATTCAAATTGGTTACCTGAACGGTCGCGATGGTGCGATCCAGGCTATCGTCTAGCAGCACCATTGGTGGATCGGCCAGCAGCACATCGGCTGCAATGACGATCCCCTCCTGTTCGTCGATGCCGGGCGTCACCGTGACAGCCTCAATCTGCTGCGTGCAGACGCTCAGACTCACGTCATCCACGAAGTTCCAAAGCTGGGCGCCCGCGCCATCGTTGTAGACGTTGAAATAGAGCACGAGGGTGCGGCCCGCAAACGCGCTCAGGTCGAAGATCCGTTGCCGCCACTGATCGTCGCCGGCGCTTCGGCTGCGCTCCACAGTCCGCAACAGGCGGTACTCTCCGGTCAACAGGAGAACCTCCCGGTAATCCGCGCCGTCAGCCTGGCCTCCTGGGCGTTCCCAGTAGGTAAGCCGGACCTGGCTAGCTGTGGCCGGAACGGTGAGCCGCTGGTAGACAGACGAATGGGCGTGGCGGTTGCTCACATCGAGCGGCAGCCCCATGCGCACGGACTGGCTGCCCCGGTAGACCGTCGCAGTATCGTAATCGGCGCGATAGGGTGTGGAGCCAAAACGCCAGGCTGTGCGCGCTTCGAAATCGCCGTTGGCCAGCAGCTCCTCGCAGTAGTCTCCCTCGGGCGTAGGCGATGGAGTTGGTGTGTTGGTAGCCGTGGGTGTTGGCGTGGGCGTCGATGTCGGCGTAGGCGTCCCGGTGGGGGTCGGTGTTGGGGTAGCAGAAGGGGGCGGCGTCTCCCCTTCGGGGCACGCCAGCAGCTCCACCTCATCCAGGTAATTCCAGAAGCGGCTGTTGCGCCCGTCATTGTAGACATTGAAATAGATGATGACACGCTGGCCGCGGTACGGCGTCAGGTCAAATGTACGCTGCTGCCATTGGCCTGTGCCGGCCAAGCGGACCCGCTCCAGCGTCGCGAGATAGGTGGCGTCGTTTTTGAGCAGCAGCGCCTCCCGTACATCTGCCCCGTCGGCCGCGCCGCCAGGATGCTCCCAGTAGCGCAGCACGATACGCTGGTCTGAGGGTAGCGTGACTCGCTGGTACACGGTGGAATAGGCATAGACATTGCTCGCCGCTGGTTCGATGCCGAGCCGCGCGGCATAGTTGCCGGCATGGACTGGGGTGGTCACGACGGCGCCGGTGGCAGGCGTCTTGGCAAAGACCCAGCCAGTCCCATCCTCAAATCCGCCATCTACCAGCAGTTCTGTACAGCTGTCCGGGGTGGGGCTGGCAGTTGGTGTGGGGCTCGGCGTGGATGTGGGCACGAGCGTAGGTGTCGCGGTAGGTTCGTTGGTTACCGTGATATACACGGCTGAAGTCACGCCCCAAGCGCCGGTTGTATCCCTGGCCTCGACAAATACCATATGCCGGCCTGCGGTCAGGCCAGCGGTAGCAATGGAGCCTTCCAGCGCTTCGGTTATGGCGTCGAATGCGCCGTCTTGAGGCATGAGTGGATAGGTGGGGCCGCCAGCCCAGGAGGGCACGTCAACGCTGTAGCGTGCGGCCGCAATGGGCTGGCTTGGCTCTGATCCGCCGCCGGCATAGCGGTTGTCTGCGGCCAGCGCCGTCAGCTGCGCAACCTGTCCCGGTAGCACCACGGCGGGCGCCAGCGCAACGTTTGTCACTTCCGGTCCTGCAGGAGCCTGATAAGGACGCCGGGCGGCTTTGAAGGCATAGAGCAGCGCCTGCAAATTGCTGTTCAGAATGTTCGCCTCGAAATAGGAACAGCTCTGGAAAAAGGCCGTACCCAGCTCGAAGGTATAGGCGGGCACGCCAAGCGTGCCGTAGAACCAGTCGTCCATGTCGCCGGAGGTTGGGTACAGGGTGGTATTGCCGGCGCCAACGGTGTAGCCGTTATAGAAGGCGAACTTCCGTCCCAGGGTGGCCAGCTGGCTGGCATTGGGCGCGGGCGCCGCACTCCACCCCCAGGAATGGAGCACCAGGTTACCAAAGCTATGGACGGTGATCATCAACCCTTCTGTATCGGCGGGCGCGGGATCGGTGTCACCGTCACCCCGGCGATCGGCAAAGAGGGTACGCCCGTAGGCCTCGATGGCCGCGGTCTCCGGCTCGGAGGAGGCGGCGGGGCCCCGGTAGACGCTGCTGCATGGATCGGTGCTGGCGCCAGCACTCCCCCACTTGAAGCTATGGTTACGGTTCAGATCGACGCCCCACTGGGCCGGATTGGTGCAGCCGTGGAGGTTATCGGTGTTTTTCCGCCAGGCCATGCCGGCTTCGGCGTGCTTGCGTCCATCAGGGTTTGCCTGTGCGATTAGGTGCAGCTCGTGATAGTCCAGCAGCCAGGTAATGTCGGCGTCGACGCCGTAGCGGCTGACCAGGAGCTCGGCAAAGCGGGTGGCCAGCTCCGCCGTGGCAAGCTCGCGGGCGTGCGTCGCGGCCACCAGGAGGAAGCGTGGTTTGGGACCGGAACGGTTCCGGTTCGTAAGGACCAGGGCATGCAGATCGTAGCCGGGTGCGCCGCCGGGCTGCGTCTTCTCCCAGCTGTCGCCGATATCGATCCAACGGGCGAGATCGGGGTGCTGCGTGGCCAGAGCGGCAAGGGAAGTATACGTGTCTTCGACAGTACGATAGCAGGCATAGCCGGGGATGGCCTGCACCGCGGCCCCACCCGCGTCAGCTGGGAAAACGGGCAGCGAAGCGAGGAACTCGGCCATTCTGACGGTGTCCTCTACGAAACGGAAGCCCGACCTCTCCAGCTCTGTGCGCTCCGAATCGCTCGCAAAGATCAGGGCGTATCCCTGCTCGCGATCGACTTCCCAAATGTCATACGCGGCCGCCAGATCCGCGAGTTCGCGGTCACTTGAGTAGTCGACCCGCAGGAGAGTGCCGTTTGGGCTCGTCGAAGGGCCGCCCTCTCCGCCTTCCTGGAGAATGGGTGCGGCCAGTGCCGGCTGCTCCCCCGCGATGTTGCCAGCGGCTGAAAAGAGCGCGACGAGCCCAAGGACGAGCAGCAGAGCAGCGAGCCGGTTCCGTTGCATGAGATTGTGCTTCAACATAGGCGGTCTCCTGGCCAGACAGGGCGAGACGCGTTGGGGAGGGGAGCAACGTTCTATTTCTTACGACGATGGACGGTCGTCGCAGGCTACGCACAACATCGAGTTCTTGCGAGATTCATTATATAGATCCATCGTACCATGGTGTCCTGTGGCCCTTTAGCCTAGCGGGCAGCCCATAGCTTGCGCCCCGCGCAAGTGATCGTCCGGTGTGCGCAGAGTGCTTGGTCTGGTTTACAATGGGCGCTGCCATGATGTGACAGGGGAAAGTAATCGCAGAAGTATTTGCACAAGAAGGCGCGCAGCCGCACTCACCCGCTTAATCTGGAGAGAAACCATGTCTGTTACCCAGCCATCCTCGACCAAGTTCAAGGCCAACTACCGGGCCTATCCTGACGAGTCCGGCCACTTTGGTCCCTATGGCGGCAAGTTTGTGCCTGAGACCCTGATGCCAGCCCTGGAGGAATTGGAAGAGGTCTATCTCCGGGCGAAGCAGGACAAGGAGTTCCAGGCAGAGCTGGACTACCTGCTGCGCACCTTTGTGGGGCGCCCCACCCCCCTGACCTATGCCGAACGGCTCACCCGCCATCTGGGCGGCCCGCGGATCTACATCAAGCGGGAGGACCTGGCCCACACGGGCGCGCACAAGATCAACAATGCCTTGGGCCAGGCGCTCCTCATGAAGCGCAAGATGAAGAAGACGCGTATCGTGGCTGAGACGGGCGCCGGGCAGCACGGCGTCGCCACTGCGACCGCGGCGGCCATGTTGGGAATCGGCTGCGTCGTCTACATGGGTACAGTAGACATGGCGCGGCAGCAGCCCAATGTCTACCGTATGCAGCTGCTGGGCACGGAGGTCCGGGGCGTTGAATCGGGCAGCAAGACCCTCAAGGACGCCATCAACGAGGCGATCCGGGATTGGGTAACGAATGTGCGCGACACCCATTATCTGTTGGGCAGCGCGCTGGGCCCTCACCCCTATCCCACCATGGTGCGCGATTTCCAGAGTGTCATCGGCCGTGAGGCCCAGCGCCAGATGCTGGATCCGGACACAGGTCCGGGGCGTCTGCCCGACGCGATTGTGGCCTGTGTCGGCGGTGGCAGCAATGCCATCGGCATATTCCATCCGTTCCTGGAGCACGAAAATGTG
>JACFMY010000333.1 GCA_019455155.1 Caldilineaceae bacterium | reverse complement strand
CAGCTGCTGTTGCTTGGAGGCAATGTAGTCCAGCACGCGCTGGGCATCCGTTACCTGCCCCGTGGCAAAGGCGCTGTATGCTTCCTGCTGGATTGCCAGCAGCTCGGCGTATTCCGGCAAGTGCCAGAAGTCGCGGGATCGGCCTTCGCCGAGCATATACTTGAAGGCCCGTGCGTAGGGTTTCACATCCTCGAACCCTTCAGCATTGACACCCTTTTCGGACCAGGGCAGACCACCATACTGGTTGACGAAGACGCTCTGCGCCTCGTCAGAATACCACCACTTTAGGAAGTCGATACAGGCGCGCATGTGGTCATCGTCGTTGAATTTGTTGATGACCCATGGCTGTCCACCCATGGCGCCGATGACATTGGGCTGGCCGTCGGGGAAGATAAACTTGGGATGCGGCACCGCCAGCACTTTGCCTTCCAGCTCCGCGGGAATCATCGCCAGACCCACAGCGAGCCAGTTGAAGGACGAGAATATTTTGCCCTGGGTAAAGAGATCGATCATCTCGGGGATACCAAAGCTGGCCGCGCCGGGCGGCATATACTTCTGCATGGAGACGAAGTACTCGAGTTGCTTGGCATTCTCCGGCGTGTTCAATATGCCTACCACGTCGCCCGTCGCGCTGTCCCAAATATCGCCGCCCGTGGCGTAGACAAATGGATGATAGGCGCAGGAGAAGTAGTCATACTCTTTGCTGTACTGCGCGGCAGTGCCGTGCAGGCCCTGGTCGGGCCGGGTGAAGAACTCAAAGAGCTGCTCGTAGTCCTGCATCGTCCAGTCGACGTAGCCTTCGTAGGTGGTGGGGAGCTCTTTGCCATACTTCTCCTGGAACGCTGCCTGCTCGTTGGGATCCTGCAGCATATCCAGACGCATAAAGAGTCCTTGGGTATCCGGCATCTGCGGGAAACCCCACCGTTGGCCTGAGCCATCAGGATACACCTGATAGGTCTCGGAAACCAGGCTCGAATAGGGGGTAATGTCCAGCTCCGGGTTCAGCGCGTACACATCATCAGCCTTGATGATCCAGCCCGGCTCAGCCAGCGCGCCCAGCCACTGGCTATCGGAGACAATTAGATTATACTCCTGCGAGCGGGACGCCAGGGTCGGCGCTACCTTCTGGAAAAGGGAGCCAAAGGGCGCTTCAGTCTTGCGCACCGTCGCCTCGTAGCCGTACTTCTCCTTCACCACCTCTGCGAACATGGGAAACATCTCGATGGGCGCCTGGCTTGGCGGCCAACCAGCAATGACGGCCAGGCTCAGCTCAACCTTCTTGCCCTGCATCTCGTCGCCAGTGGTGCCAAGCAGGGGGCTTGCCGCTTCCGCGGGCGCGGCCGCGCCTCCCTGGGTAGCCGCAGGGGCCGCGGCGGGTGCACAGGCGGCCAGGGCATTGGCCGTAACCGCCACCGCGCCCATGGCAGCCATTCCCTTGAGTAGCTGGCGACGTGACAGGGTCCTCGCTACATTCCTCTCCTCAGACATGTGACCTCCTCCATACTGAAAGAACCAATGCTTGAACCAATATTAGACGTCAGTCGCCACCAGCAACAGCGACACTCAGTTGCCACTGGTGGACATACGACACCACATTAAATGGCGGTGTAGCCGCCGTCGATCAGGATCGTCTCGCCCGTGATCAGATCCGACGCAGGCGAGGCCAGAAACAGAATCAGATCGGCGACTTCCACCGGCTGGCCAAAGCGTCGCAGGGGGATCTTGGCCAGCATAGGTTCAGCTTTCTGGGGATCACCCCAGACTTGGGTGCCCATGGGGGTTAGAATCACCGTGGGGGCGACTGCATTGACCTGGACGTTGTGCGGCCCCCATTCCAGTGCCATCACTTTCGTCAACATGTTCAGGCCGCCCTTGGAGGCGGCATAGGACGCATGCCCCTCGATCGCCACCACGCCGGCCTGCGACGAGACGTTGATGATCTTGCCGCTGCGCTGCGCGATCATCTTTGGCGCCAGCTCCTGGGCCAGCAAGTAGGGCGCGCGTAGGTTGACCGCGATGGTGGCCTCCCAGTGCTCAAGGGGAGATTCCAGGATAGGAGCGATCCGGGCAATGCCCGCATTGTTGACGAGGATATCAACGGTGCCAAATGCGCGCAAGGCCTCCGCAGCGGCCTGGCGGGGACCGTCAACCGTGCTCAAGTCCGCCTCGATCGCGACGCAGCGCCGGCCAGCCGCCTCGACGGCCTGGGCTGTCGACTCCAGGCCTTCCCGGTCGCGACCAACAATGGCCACATCCGCGCCGGCCTGGGCCAAAACCATGGCAGCCTCGGCCCCGATGCCTTTTGAACCACCTGTCACCAGGGCACGCTTGCCGTGCACAGAGAATCTCTTCAATGGTTCGTCCATAGCTTACCTCAACAATCCTTAACCTGGTTACCCGGTAAAAAACGCATCCCACGGCACGTCAACCGCCGCGTCGTGGCAGACGATTTCGATCATGGTACGCATGAGCGGGAGCGCCGCGGCGTCGAGCCTGCCGTCAGCAATCATCTCTTCTACAGTAGGTCCGATGGCACGCGCCAACTCCGCGCCTTCCACTGTTTCATCCGCCATGTGCTGCTGTTTGGCTACCGAATAGGGGATTCCCTGACCAAGATACCAGCCCATACGGCTGTTACGCCCCCCCATACTTGTCACGTAGAGATCGCCGGCGCCAGGCAAGGTGAAGACACTGCGCTGTTCTCCCCCCATGAAATCGACCATGTAGGCAGTCTCCCACAGCCCCTGCGCAAAGATGGCCGCGGCGAGGTTGTGCATGACGGCATCGTTGTCAGCCTTGCCTTCCTTCGCCAGGCGGCCACCCACCAGCCCCACCGCCAGCGCGTAGAGGTTCTTCAGCGCCACACATACCTCCACCCCCACCATGTCGGTGTTGGTCCACACATGGTAGTAGCCGGTACGCAACATGGTAGCCAGCCGGCTGAGCAGATCGCTGTCGCTGCCCGTCAAGACCACGCAAGTATGGCGCCCAGCTGCCAGCTCGCCGGCTATCGAGGGGCCACCTACGGCAACCAGCTTTGTCGAGCCCTGCTGCGCAGGTGTGAGCTTTTCATACAACACATAGGGTAGCAGTTGCAGTGTACCATTTTCCCCCGCGAGTCCCTTGGTCAGAAAGAGCAACGGCACGTCAGGCGGGAGCGTCGCGGCCAGCATATTGCCTGCCCACTCGATGCCAAGCGAGTTGACCCCAACCACCACCAGGTCGGCGCCCTGGATCGCTTCATCCAACCGGTCGTAGGTATAGGGCATCACCGTGTCCCGCAGCCGTGATTTCAGCTTGGGATGGACCCGCGTTTCCTGGATTTCCTCGATGAAGTCTCCGTCAAGATGAGTGCCCACGAGACGAACTGCATGGCCATTGTCTGCCAAAGGCATGGTAAACGCGCTGCCCATGACGCCCGCCCCTAAGACCACAACATTTGCCATAGAATTGGTCCTTCACTGTCTTTTGGTTATGACAACCGGTTACGGCTGCGACGTCTGCGGCGCTGTCGCAAAGCTACGGCCGGCTCCTTTGCACCAGTAATCTAGTTCGCGGCCTGTTCCAGCACGGCGTGCGCGGTTCTATCGTCTGTTGCCAATACGGTCATATACCCGCCCCGTAACGCGCCGAGAATCGAGGCCGCCTTTGGCAAGCCCAACGCCACCGAAATGACCCTGGGTATCCTGCGCAGATCTTCCAGATCAATGCCAATGACACGCTGGTTGATGTCAAAGTCCACGTGCCTGCCCCAGGCGTCGAAGAAACGACCGCACGTCTCGCCGACAACCCCCAAGCCGCGCAGGTGAGCCAGATCCGCGGAGGTAAGGTGCCCTGCGCGCAAGAAACTGGCTGCCTCATCCCGGACCGTACCGATGCCGGTAATGGCCAGGACCACCGATCGTCCCCGGGCCAACCCTTCACGCACGGTGGGTTCGTTATACAGCAAGTCTCGCAATGCAGGTTGCGCTACAAGCACTGGCGCATGCAGGTCGAAGTGCCGGCCGCCCAGCTTGGCGGCTACCACACGGGCCAGGTCCGGCCCGTCGATCAGCTGATCGGGTGCGCCGACACTGCCCAGGATCTGCACCACGTCAATCTTGAGCGACCGGTTTTCGCGCAACGCGCTGACCGCCGCGTGGACGCCCGTGCCCCAGGCGATGCCGATAGTCGTATGGGGCGGTAGCCCTTCCAATACTCGCTGCAGATAGCGCGCGGCCAGTTGGCCCACACCCGCCAATACCTCTTCCTCCCGCTGGTCATTGGTGCGCGGCAGCACCAGGGCTTCCTGCAAACCGAATTTCTCGATCAGCGCCTGTTCTAGACCAAAGTCACGGCTCACAGGCTTGTGAATCCGGATCTCCACAATCCCCGCATCGCGCGCCTCTTTAATCAGTCGCGAGACGCTGGATCGGGAGATCTCCAGGCGCTCAGCAATCTGCTGCTGGTTCTGATTCAGTTCATAGTAGAGGCTGGCGATCGTGACCAGCAGGTCGGTCCGGTCGCTTCTCCAGTCGTCGGCGCTGTTCACGGGATATCACCACCTTCGATGCTTGACCGGAACGAATCAGCTCAAAACCCTGAGGCGCTTCCTGTAAGGGCAGCACATGGCTCACCGTCGATTCCAGTGCATAGCCGGGACGCCGCAATATGGCCATGGCCCGTGGCAGCAGATCCGGCGTCGCTGAATAGCTGCTCACGAGATTGATCTCTCGGCGCCAGACCTGCCACAGGTCGAGGGGTAGGCTGGTGCCAGGTTTGACGCCAAAAAGCACGATTACCCCGCCGTCACGCACGGCGGCCATGGCCAGCTCCAACGTCACCTGGTCCAGCACCGTCAGAATCACCTGGTCGGCGCCGCGTCCCTGCGTGTGGTTACGCACACCAGCCACGACGTCGTCACGCGCAGCCAAATAGGTATCGGTTGCGCCCCACTCCCGCGTTAAGGCCAGACGCTCCTGGCGAATATCCACAACAAGGACGGTGGCGCTCCGGTCACGCAACAAGGGCACGAAGAGTAACCCGACTGCGCCCCCACCGATGATCAAGGTCGTGTCCCCTTCGCTGACCGGCACCCGGTCGAATGTGCGCAGACAACAGGCAAGCGGCTCCATGAACACGGCACGTAAATCGGGCATCTCGTCAGGGACCGGCTCCAACGCGTGCTGCACATGCAAGGCCGGCACCCGGATCAGCTCCGCAAAGCCACCTGGCTCGATGTTGGTCTCCTTGAACAGTCGATCCATCGGTCCGCTGCCGCGGCGGGTAAAGTGGGAGCTGTAGTCGGGCACATGATGGGCAACGGCCACCCGTTGTCCGGGCACAACCCTGGTCACGGCGGCGCCGGCCTCGACAACCGTGCCCACCAGCTCGTGCCCAAGTTGCACCGGTTTCGCCACTGCATGGCTGTATACTTTCATGACATCTGTACCGCAGATACCACACGCGCGCAGCTCAAGCAGTACATCGCCAGGGCCGATGGCAGGCTCCGGGGCTTCTGTGAGCGCAAGCACGCCAGTGGAAGGACAGACAAGCTGCTTCATTACACACGCGTACCTGTCTTTTTTGTGGACGCCGATACATGGCGGCGCTACGCCGCGCTTCCCGTGCGGAGCAGCTAGTGGTCTGTCAATCGTCATTCTTTAGCCATTCGGTAGTAACGAATTTATTCGTTCTCCACCTGTCCACAGCGCTTGAAGTCGCCACTACCGAACTCAACTTTGATGATTGGCAGAGCACTAGTGGTCTGTCAATCGTGATTCTTTAGCCATCCGGTAGTAACGAATTTATTCGTTCTTCACCTGTCCACAGCGACTAAAGTCGCCACTACCGAACTCAAGTTTGATGATTGACAGCCCACTAGTCCCTAGGGCCGGGCAAACTACTCGCCAGCGTCACTCCGGGTCAAAATGGTCAGGCGGTCGACAAGCGGCTGCACGCGCGGGAACAACGGTTTGTATATTTCCTGAAAGAGCCGCTCATACTGTGCCTGATTCTCGGCGCATGGAACATAGCTGCCGGCCGTCTGGGTCATGGCGTCAGCAGCGGCCCGCGCGTCGGCATACCAGCCCGCGGCCGCCGCGGCCAGCACGCCGGCGCCCAGACACGTCGCCTCGGTCGTAGTCGAGCGCAGAACGGGCACGCCCGTCACGTCGGCCATGATCTGGCACCACAGATTGCTGCGGCTGCCGCCCCCCATGGTGACATATTCGGTGAAGCGGTGGCCGACAGCTTCCATCATGGCGTCGCCGACTAGACGCTGTTCGTAGGCAATGCCCTCCAGGATGGCCCGGTAGAAGTGCTCACGGCCATGGGCGCCGGTCCAGCCGATCATGATCCCCGTGGCCGCGGGATCCCAGTAGGGGTTCATCACATTGTTCCAATAGGGAACCAACATCAAACCCAGGGCTCCAGGCGGGAGCTTGGCCGCGGCCGCCTCCAACATCTCCTCTGGGCTCAATGAAAGCCAGGTGTCCCGCAGATCACTGGCAAACCGGTCCACAAACCAGCCGATGGTGAACACGCCGCCGCGCAGGACATGCTCGGCGAAAAAGCCTCCCGACACAGGCGCAATTAAGGTGCGAAAGGCGCGGTCACACGGATAATCCTGGCTCATGACCCCGCTGACGACCGCCGTGCCCAGGTTCAGATAGGCGCGGCCCTCGCGCATGGCGTTGGCGCCCAGGCCTGCACACTGGCCGTCACCGGCGCCGGCCACCACCGGCAGGCCCGCGGGGAGACCAGTGGCCGTGGCCGCAGCAGGCGTGACATGACCAATGACCGCGCCCGGTTCCACCAGCTCCGCGAACTGCTCCAACCGCAAGCCGAGGTCCTGAATCAAGGCCGCGGCCCACTGCCGGTTGGCCATGTCAATGAGCCCCATGGGATCGGCACAGGCCAGACTGGTCCGGTACGCGCCCGTGAGACGGTGGACCAGGAAGGCGTGCACGTCCACGATTTTGTGCGCCTTGATGACGCTGTCGGGCTCATTATCGATAAGCCATTGAATCTTGGACAGGGAGGCCGTCATGGACGGTGGCTTGCCCGTGAGACGATGCAGATCGTCACGGCCAAAGCGGCGCTCCAGGTCTCGCACCTGCGCAACACTGCGCTCGTCGGACCAGAGAATGGCATTGCGTAACGGCTGGCCCGTGGCATCTAGCGGCACAAAGGTCTCGCGCCCGCGGGCCCGGCCGATCCGCACATGGTCCTTCACCACCGTGTAGCCGCCGGCAAAACCATGCTCGTCGCGCAGGCGCTCGAAGATCCGCTTGGCCCTGTGGCGCTGCTTCACCGGCGCACTCCGGTCAGCCTCCA
>JACFMY010000332.1:3584-7333 GCA_019455155.1 Caldilineaceae bacterium | reverse complement strand
CGACCAGGTCGCCGCCGATCGTGCCGTTGACCTTTAGTCCGCCGCCGGCTATGCGCACGTCACCCTCGACAGCGCCGTTGATGACAATGCCGCCGCCAGCAGCCAGCACATCGCCGGTCACCCGGCCATTGACTTCAATATAACCTCCCACTGCAATCAGGTCGCCGTCAACAGTACCATCAATTATGATTTCTTCGCCGGCGACATACAGATTGTCCTCGATAACTTGTCCACTTTCAAGCCTGTATTCGTCTCCCGACACCAGCGTGGCAGCGACTGCCGTGCCGGCCAGGCTCAAAACGAGAAGCAGGGCCAGCATAAACATCAGGCTGCGCAGCCATACCTTCGTCCGCACTTTGCGACTTTGCATCGTTCCCCTCCTAGTTGTGTGGAAAATTGGAAACAGAATCGTCAACGCATTGTCGCGCACTGCTGTTCTGGCCAGCTTCAAGAACAGTCACACCTGCGACCGTTAAAACGATTTCGCCACACCAGCGAAAAGATCGCGTTCAGTGTGGCCGTTGGGAGACGGGAAAGCACGCGTAAACAGCTCGTCCCGCGTCAAGCGGCGGCGCAAGGGCCCTGGTATGGCAGCAATCCATGAGGGGCCACCCATGTACTGGCTGGCGTGTGCCTCGCTGGCGGCCTGTTTGTAGGCAAGGTAAGGCTCGACCCGGATACGCGTTGTCACCGGCGTCTCCCAGCGGCTGATCTCCACCAGGTTAATGTCCTTGTTGCGACCAAAACCAGTTGGATCTTTGCCAAACCAGGGCATCACGCGCGCCATGAATTTGATGAGCCCCTTGGGGAAAGCCGTATAGTAGAGCTTCTGTGGGCCGGCCCATCCATTGCGCGTCGCTTCGCCTCTTGCAATGTGAAAGGCCGCCGTCGTTGCCTCGCAGACGCGCACATGGTCTGGATGGCCGTAGCCGCCGAACGGGTCATGCGTAACAACGACTTGGGGGCGCAGCCGCCACAAATAGGAAAGCACCTCATGCACGGTCTGTTCTACGGGTTGCTGGATCAGGGCGGCCGGGTGCTCGTTATCAGGTGAGCCGCGCATGCCGCTGTCCCGGTAGGGCAATGACCAAATGCTGCTCACGCCCAAATGCCCCGCGGCGCGGGCCAACTCAGCCGAACGCACCTGCGCCAGCGTCGCGTGGTTTTCCAGATGTTTCGGATCATCGACCGAGCCGGCAATGCCGTCGGTAGCAATGATGATGTGCACCTCAGTATCTTCACGGGCATAACGGGCCAACGTCCCGCCCGGCCCAAAGCTCTCGTCGTCAGGATGGGCGAAGATGCCCAACAGAACTCGCTTGCTCATATGCGCTACCTCTACTGCCTAACTCTTATCGCGTCTACAAAATGACAGCTTCCCAAATTTACCGCCACCCATTGTGACATGATGCAACGTAAACAACCAAACAACTTTGTTAACCCAAGTGTACAATGCGATACCGATCTTTTGTTGCTATGATCGGATAATCCGAACAACAGGAGGGAACTGTGTTCAGCAAGACAACAGTGCAACAGTGGAATCTCCTTGGGTGGCTCGCCCTAATGTTATGGACGCCCAAGGAACCGGCCGAACACATATACCGTTGGAATGGCGCATTCGACATAGCCTCCCGCTTAGGGTCTTATCTTCCTTTATTTTGTTTATTGTATCTGGTAGGAGTGACAAGATATGCGTTTTGGACCCCTATTCCGACTGTTAGGGACGGTCCTCTATGGCTTTATCGGCTGGGAGCTAGGCGTAGCGCTCGCCGGCACTCCAGAGTTCAACACGGAATCATGGAAGATCATTCTGCCGTGCACGCTTGGCGCCGCAACCTTCGGCTTCCTGCTTGCGCCGTGGCTGGTCATGGCGCCGGCGCGCGCGGCCCGTAATGCGCTGCGCCAGATCCCGATCGCAGATCTGGTAGCCGGCACCATCGGGCTGTCGGTTGGTCTGCTGATCGCCGCCCTGTTGAGCTATCCGGTCTCGCAGTTGCCGCCGCCCTTCGGAAACATCGTCCCCCTGATCCTGGTCATTCTCTTTGGTTATCTTGGCGCCGCAGTGCTCGTCATGCGCCAGGAGGATTTCTTTGCCCTGGTGCGCAAATCACCCGCCTTCGGCGACGCAGCACACGCACGCACCTCTACCGCCGGACTGGTGTTGTTGCTGGACACGAGCGTGATCATTGACGGCCGGATTGCCGATGTGGCGAGGACCGGTTTCTTGCTGGGCAAACTGACGGTGCCGCGCTTTGTGCTGAATGAGCTGCAATACATCGCTGACTCGGCCGATACGCTGCGCCGCAACCGGGGCCGTCGCGGGCTAGAAATCCTGGACCGCCTACAGAACACTTCGAACATCACCATTGAGTTCATCGATCAAGATCCCAACGACGCGGTCCAGGTCGACGACAAGCTGATCAGCCTGGCGCGGCACATGGACGCCATTATCATCACCAATGACTTCAATCTCAACCGGGTGGCGAAGCTACAAGGCGTCATGATCCTCAACATCAATGAGTTGGCGAACGCCGTCAAGTCCGTCTATTTGCCAGGAGAGGAAATTCCGCTCAAAATTATCCAGGAAGGCAAAGAGATCGGTCAGGGCGTAGGGTATCTGGAAGATGGCACCATGGTTGTCGTGGAGAATGGCCGCCGCTATCTGAACCAGGAAGTTTTGGTCCAGGTCACCAAGGTACTACAGACCAACGCCGGCCGGCTGATCTTTGCTGTGCCGGAATGAAACGATGGGAGAGTGATAGGGTGGCACCCTGTCACCCCCTCACCCATTCATCGCAAGACAGGATTCATCCATGACACTTCGTATCTACGATACCCTGACACGGCAGACTAGACCGTTTGAGCCACTGGAGCCGGGCAAGGTACGCATGTATGTCTGTGGCCCAACTGTGTACGCCGACGCGCACATTGGACACGCCATGGCCGCGATTATCTTCGACATGGTTCGTCGCTATCTCATCTATAGCGGCTACGATGTCAAGTTCGTCACCAACTTCACCGATGTAGACGACAAGATCATCCGCCGCGCCAATGAACAGGGCCGCGATCCGATTGAGTTGGCCGATCACTACGCAAGCGAGTATTTGCGCCACCTCAACGATCTCAACGTCCTGCCTGCTGACGTGTACCCTCGGGTCAGCCAGGAGATGGACTGGATTACCCAAATGATCGGCGGGCTAGAGGAAGAGGGCTTCGCCTACCGGTTGGATGGCGACGTCTACTTCCGTGTGAAAAAGGACAACGACTACGGCAAGCTCAGCGGCCGCAAACTCGAGGAAGCCCTGGCCGGCACCCGCGTCGAGGAAGATGCACGCAAAGAGCATCCAGGTGATTTTGCCCTGTGGAAATCCGCGAAACCAGGCGAACCCGCTTGGGAAAGCCCATTCGGGCAAGGTCGTCCCGGCTGGCACATTGAGTGCTCGGCCATGTGCCTCCACCATTTGGGCGAAACCGTGGACATCCACGGGGGCGGCAACGACCTGATCTTTCCCCATCATGAGAATGAGATCGCCCAGAGCGAAAGCTACACCGGCAAGGGCTTCGCGCGCTTTTGGATGCACAATGGCATGCTCCAGCTGGCCGGCGAAAAGATGAGCAAGTCACTGGGAAACCTGGTGACCGTCGACGCGTTTCTGAAGGAACACAGCGCGGATGCGCTGCGCCTGCTCATTTTTACCGGCCACTATCGCAAGCCTGTTGTCTACAGCCCGGAGACTGTCGAAAGCGCC
>JACFMY010000332.1:0-3574 GCA_019455155.1 Caldilineaceae bacterium | reverse complement strand
TGCGCAGCGGCCTCCGGCCAGCCCAGGGAACGGTCAGCGTTGGCCCTGCGGCTGACACCCTACGCGAGGCCTCCGAGGAGGCCCGGGCGAAGTTTATTGAGGCCATGAATGATGACTTCAACACGGCCGGGGCCATCGCAACACTCTTCGAGCTGGTACGCGCCATCAACAGCGCGCGTACATCCGGTGTGTGTGGGCCTTTCTACGACGCAGCCCAACATACCCTGCGCGAGCTGGCAGACATCCTGGGCCTGACTCTGGTAGCCCCTGCCGCGGAGCCCATGACCGAAGTTGCGGTTCGCCCCTTTATCGAGCTGCTCGTATCCGTACGCAACGATCTCCGCAAGGCCAAGCAGTGGGCCCTGGCCGACAAGATCCGCGACGACCTCAAGGCGCTGGGCATCGTCATGGAAGACACGCCAGAAGGCACGCAATGGCGTTTGGGGGCCGAATGAGCGCATGAGTGAGCTCCTATATGGTCGCCATGCCGTTTTGGAGGCACTCCGGGCGCGGCGACGGCGTATCTTCCGGTTGTGGCTCGAAGGTGACAATAACGCTTCCCGGCTAGCTGGCACCCTGGCTGACATCGTGGCGGCGGCAGAAGCCGAGCGTGTCCCCTTGCGCCATCTGCGCGGCGGCCTCTTCGACAAGCTGCGGAGCGAGCGGGTCAACGCGCAAGGCGTCGCGCTGGAAGTAGACGATTACCGCTATGTCGATATTGAGGAGTGTCTGCGCGCGGCCCAAAAGTCCGGCGAACCACCGCTATTGCTAATTCTTGACCACCTGGAAGATCCCCAGAACCTGGGGACATTGATCCGGACTGCTGAAGCCATGGGGGTACATGGCATTGTCATTCCCGAGCGACGGGCCGCGCGTATCACACCGGCCGTATGCAACGCCAGCTCCGGTGCGGTGGAACACATGCAGGTGGCGCAGGTTGTCAACATCAACCGCACCATCGAGATGCTGAAAGAACGCAACGTGTGGGTCGCGGGTCTCGACAGTGCGCCAGACACACCGCCCCTGGAGCAGGCGCGGCTCGACGGCGCGCTGGCCATTGTTGTCGGCAGCGAGGGCAGTGGGTTGAGCCGCCTGACGCGCGAGAAATGTGACTTTCTGGTCCGTTTACCCATGCACGGCAGCGTCGAAAGCCTGAACGCCGCGGTAGCGGGCAGTATCGTGCTCTACGCCGCGCGCCAGGCCCGTGCGGCGTAGGCCACCGAGACGCTTTCCTGTCATGCAACCAGGCGCTCACTGGCAGCAAGATAGTGAATCACGACAAGCTGTTGACTTGCAGCCGTACTCCAGACACCGTGACGCTACAGTACGAAACGTGCTTAGACCGACTTCTTGAGCAGATGCGCACTCCATGAAGGTTTCGATACTGGACGCCGGGCATCCGCATTGGGGCAGTGAGCTCGAACACATTGGTGTGTTGTTGGGCGAGGCACACAATCCGGCTCTCTTTCCATATCACTTTCTCTACGCAACACTTACCAGAATCGGTGGCAGCCTCGCCATCTTCGAAGCGGATGGCGCAGAAGTCGGCGCCGGCATCCTCTTTCCTCGCCATATGCAGCTCAATGGCGGGGCGCTGCGCCGCTCCTATACACTGCGCTACCATGCCATCGGCGGCGCACAGCCCGCTCTGGCAGAGATAGCCAAGGCCTGTGAAGCAGCGCTGGGCGGCGCACAGGTGATCTTCTATGATCCAACCGGGCCGCTCTCCTATTACCCCACCCATCAGGAGATCGGCCCGGTCGACATTGGCCGGCCCGACGCCCAGGAGGCCGCGGCCACGCGCGATCTGCAGCGACGCGTGTGGGGCAGTCCCGACGAGTTTCTCTACCCGAGCGACATCCATAGCGCCGAATTCGCCGCCGGCACTTCATTGGTCGCACGCGTAGACGGCCGTCCGGCCGGTTTCCTGTTTGGCTTCTACAAGTTCGGCGGTGGTACGCTGCCCGCGGATTGGCACGCCCGTTTTGGGGGTGACTTCCGGCTGGAATCACAGACCATGGGCGTCGTCCCCGAGCATCGCGGGCTGCGCATTGCCCACCTGCTCAAGAAGATCCAGGCAGAGCGCGCGTGGCAAGAAGGGATCGGGATCATCAACTGGACCGCCGATCCCCTTCAGTACCCAAACGCCGCGCTGAACTTCGGACTCCTACGCGCCATCGCATTCGATTTTGTTCCCGACCTGTATCCATTCCGCAACGAGCTCAACCGGGTCCATGCTTCGCGCTTTGGCCTGACTTGGCTTGTGGGCAGTACGCGCGTGCGCAGCATTCCGCTCGTCGGTGCGCGGGCAGAAATCCTCGATCTACGACGCCGCACCCAGATCAAGCGTGTCAACGACGGCTGTGACCGCGCGGATTTCGATGTCGATGCCCGAATCATTGCCATCGAGATACCTGCTGACTGGACCGACCTGCAGCAGCGCGACCTGGCACAGGCGCAGGCCTGGCGGATCCTCACCGATGAAATCTTCACCCGCTACATCGGCACGGGTAGCAATCGCTATGTAGTAACCGGCGTAGGCACGGACAACGATCGCCGCTATCTGGTCGCAGAGCGGGCGGGAGCCGCGCTATGGGACCGCTTGGGACGTGCCGAAACAATCACAACATGACCAGCGACACCGGATTGGGTACAACGGCCCGCTCCCCCGTGTGGCTGAGCCGGCCGTTCTGCGCCTCAATGTGGAACACCTCTACGGAATCGCTGTCCTGGTTAGCAACCAACAGGTAGGCGCCAGCCGGATCGATTGCAAAATCCCGCGGTGTCCGGCCGCGCGTGGGCTCATGACCCACAAGGCTCAGTACCCCCTCTTGCTCATCGAACGCAAAGATTGCGATGCTGTCATGTTCACGGTTTGCCGTGTAGACAAAGCGTCCTGACGGCGCGACACGGATGGCAGAACCAGAAGGCGTGCCGGTGAAATCTTCGGGCAGAGCGGCAAGCGTCTGCCGCGCGGTCACCATGCCGTCTGCAAAGGCAAAGCTTGAAACGGTTGCATCCAGCTCATTGATGACAAATAGATGATGGCCGTGGGGATGAAAGGCCACGTGGCGTGGCCCCGCGCCCGTATGCACAGAGACGTGCGGCAGCTCGTGAGGCGCAAGCTGCCCTTGGTCAAGCTCCAGCCGGTAAATCATGATCTGGTCAAGACCCAGGTCCGCAACCAGGAGAAATCGACCTTCAGGGTCGAACACCGCTGAGTGGGCATGGGGACCTTCCTGGCGATCGGGCCTGTGGCCATGTCCCTCATGGTGGACGATATCCGTGGCCTCACCCAGACGACCATCGGCCAAAACAGGATAGATGGACACACTGCCAGTTTCATAGTGCGCGACCGCAACATGCCGGCCAGCTGGATGCACACTGAGATGGCAGGGAAAACCACCGTGGGCAGGCTGGGAATTCAGATGTGTAAGCCGGCCCGTCGCGGGGTCAACGGCAAACGCGTCCACCAGCGGCGCGGCATTCACACCGACCTCCTGAACGGCATATAGCACCGGCCGGTGCGGCGCCAGCGCCATGACCGGAATGACGCCGATGCGAACGAGCGCGA